>DRKP01000117.1 GCA_011051715.1 Sedimenticola thiotaurini
ATCGGTCCCGGCTCCAAGGAGCTGATGTTCCTGGTGCAGCTGGTCTACTACGGCGACCTGGTGATCCCGACGCCGAGCTGGGTCTCCTATGCACCCCAGGCCAACATCATCGGACGTCATATCCGCTGGGTGCCGACCCGTGCCCGGGATGGCTGGCGACTCACCCCCGAGGGCCTGGAGGAGCTGTGCCGCGTGGATCCAACCAGACCGCGGATCCTGATCCTGAACTACCCCAACAACCCCAGCGGCACCACCTATGGCCAGGACGAACTGCAGGCGCTGGCCGAGGTGGCGCGGCGCTACCGGGTGATCCTGCTGTCGGACGAGATCTACGGCGAGGTGCGGTTCGACGGCAACCACCAGTCCATTGCCCGGTACTACCCGGAGGGGACCATCATCAGCGCCGGCCTCAGCAAGTGGTGTGGCGCCGGCGGCTGGCGGCTCGGCACCTTCACCTTCCCCAGGAACCTGCGCTGGCTGCTGGATGCGGTGTCCGTGGTCGCCAGCGAGACCTATACCTCGACCAGCGCCCCGATCCAGCATGCGGCGGTACGTGCCTATGAGGGGGGCATCGAGATCGAGCGTTATCTGAGCAACAGCCGGCGCATCCTCGGTGCCCTGGCGCAGGCCTGCCGCAGTCGGCTGCTCGAAGCGGGGGCGGAGGTGCCCGAGTCCGAGGGCGGATTCTACCTGTTTCCCTCCTTCACCCCGCTGCGTGAGGCGTTGCTGAAGCGGGGCATCACCAGCAGCATCGAGTTCTGCGAGCGGCTGCTGAAGGAGACCGGCGTCGCCATCCTCCCGGGCAGTGAATTCGGCCGCCCGGCCGCCGAGCTGACCGCCCGCATCGCCTTCGTCGACTTCGACGGCGCCCGGGCCCTGGTCAGTGCCGAGCAGGTACCGCTGGACCAGCCACTGCCGGAGGATTTCGTCGCCGCGCACTGCCCCCGGGTGGTGACGGCCATCGACCGGCTGTGTGACTGGCTGGGGGATTCCGGTCAGGCAACCGGGTGACGCCAGACACCGCCTGTCTTCCGGCGGGAATACGGGGGGGGGTCCCTGGATCCCGGCCTTCGCCGGGACGACGGGAGGAGCGATCGGGACGGCGGGGGGGGCGACCCGGATGACGGGAGGGCAATGGCGGATCATTGCCGGATCCGCCGGCAACCGCCCCGACAGACCGGAGCAGCCGAATTCCGGGGTGACGACCTTCGCCGGAGCGACGACGTCATGAAGATGGAGGGCCGTTCAGGCTTTCACCGTCGATGGTGCCGGCAAACCGCACGGGGCTTGTATCTTTCCCGGAAACGGCTAGTCTAGCAGTACCTTCGGCATACGCCGGATGAGTCAACAACAATACCCACGGAGGAAAACCACAATGGCAATGAAACGCACCATCGCAACCGCGCTCATGGTGACAGGTCTGGCACTGGGCAGCGCCGGTACCGCCAGCGCAGAGTCCTTTATCACCATCGGTACCGGTGGTGTCACCGGTGTCTACTATCCCACGGGTGGTGCCATCTGCCGCCTGGTCAACAAGGGGCGCAAGGAGCACGGGGTCCGCTGCTCGGTCGAGTCCACCGGCGGCTCCATCTACAACCTCAACACCATTCGTGCCGGTGAGCTGGACATGGGCGTGGCCCAGTCCGACTGGCAGTATCACGCCTACAACGGCACCAGCAAATTCAAGGATGCCGGCCCAAACAAGGATCTCCGGGCCGTCTTCTCGGTTCATGCCGAGCCTTTCACCGTGGTGGCCCGGGCCGATTCCGGGATCAAGAACTTCATGGATCTGAAGGGCAAGCGCGTCAACATCGGCAATCCCGGTTCCGGCCAGCGCGGCACCATGGAGGTGGTGATGGACGCCCTGGGCTGGAAGAAGTCCGACTTCGCCCTCGCCTCCGAGCTGAAGGCGGCCGAGCAGTCGAAGGCGCTGTGCGACAACAAGATCGACGCCATGGTCTACACCGTCGGCCATCCTTCCGGCTCCATCAAGGAGGCCACCACCTCCTGTGACGCGGTGCTGGTCCCGGTCACCGGCCCGGCGATCGACAAGCTGGTCAGCAAGTATCCCTATTACAGCAAGGCGGTGATCCCGGGCGGCATGTACCGCGGCAACCCCAAGGACGTGCCCACCTTCGGCGTACGCGCCACCTTCGTCACCTCCGCCAAGGTGCCCGAGGACGTGGTCTACACCGTGGTCAAGTCGGTGTTCGAGAATTTCGACCAGTTCCGCAAGCTGCATCCGGCCTTCGCCAATCTGAAGAAGGAGGAGATGATCAAGGCCGGTCTCTCTGCGCCGCTGCACCGGGGCGCCATCAAGTACTACAAGGAAGCGGGCCTGATGTAAACGGGTCTGGCAAGGGGCGGCCTCGGCCGCCCCTTTTTCCGTCCAGGAACAGGCAGTACGACGAATAGGGACATCACGAGCCACCGCCGCTCCGGCATATCCAAACCGACCATGATCTTTCCTGCCCGCTCACGCTTGTCGGCCATCGTGCAACACGGCTGAGCGGCGCAGCCTTCTGGACAGTGAATAACCACAGAGCCATGGAGTGCACAGAGGTTGCTGAATGCTTTGTTCCATACGAAGATCTCTGTGCACTCCGTGGCTCTGTGGTCGGTCTCTGCGCTGCCGTGGCATGGTTGAGTTCGGAGGGCATCAGGCAGATGTTTCGATTCGCCGCAGAAAGCGGCCAGGTGGTCACGGTGAGGGCGTGGGGGTCACCGGCGACCGGGCCGACAACGAGGATCGCCACGACGTGACGGCATGAACCCTCACAGGCGAAAGAGCAAGCCGCGTCAGACTGAACAACCGGGGAAAAGGAACATGAGCGCCAACGAGAACGGAGCCAACAGCATCACCGACAAGGAACTGCAGGAGATGATCGCGGAGACCGACACGGGGGCGCGAAACCCCATCGGTACCGCCGGCAAGATCCTGTTCGCCGTACCGCTGGCATGGTCCCTGTTTCAGCTCTGGTACGCCTCGCCCCTTCCCTTCATCGTCGGCTTCGGCGTCTTCAACGATACCGAGGCGCGGGCCATCCACCTGGCCTTCGCCCTGTTTCTGACCTTTACCGCCTATCCCGCCAGCAAGCGCTCTCCGCGGGACCACATTCCGCTGCTGGACTGGGTGTTCGCCTTTCTCGGCGCCGCCGCGGCAGCCTACATCTATGTCAACTACGAACACCTGTCGGGCCGCTCCGGGGCACCGCTGACCCAGGACCTGGTGATCGGCGTGGTCGGCATGCTGCTGCTGCTCGAGGCCACCCGGCGCGCCCTCGGCCCGCCGCTGATGATCGTGGCCATCGTGTTCCTGGTCTACACCTTCGGCGGCCCCTACATGCCGGACGTGATCGCCCACAAGGGCCAGAGCCTGACCAAGGTGATCTCCCACCAGTGGCTCACCACCGAGGGCGTGTTTGGCGTCGCCCTGGGCGTCTCCACCAGTTTCGTCTTCCTGTTCGTGCTGTTCGGCGCCATGCTTGAACAGGCCGGTGCCGGCAACTACTTCATCAAGATGGCTTTCGCCCTGCTCGGCCACATGCGTGGCGGGCCGGCCAAGGCGGCAGTGGTCTCGTCCGCCGCCACCGGCCTGATCTCGGGATCATCGATCGCCAACGTGGCCACCACCGGCACCTTTACCATCCCGCTGATGAAGCGGGTCGGCTTCCCCGGCACCAAGGCCGGTGCGGTGGAAGTGGCCGCCTCCACCAACGGCCAGCTGACGCCACCGGTGATGGGCGCCGCCGCCTTTCTGATGATCGAGTACGTCGGTATCTCCTATATCGAGGTGATCAAGCACGCCTTTCTGCCGGCGATCATCTCCTACATCGCCCTGGTCTACATCGTCCACCTGGAGGCGCTGAAGGCGGGCATGAAGGGGCTGCCCAAGCGCACCCACAGCACCCTGCTGCAGAAGCTGATGACCTTCGCCGGCATCGTTGCCGGTGTCAGCGCCATCGGCCTGGTCACCTACTATGGTATCGGCTGGATCAAGACCTATGCCGGCGACGCCGCCCTCTACATCGTCGGCGCCCTGGTGCTGGCGGTCTACCTGGGGCTGCTCAAGTTCTCCGCCCGCTATCCGGAGCTGGAGATGGACGATCCCAACAGCCCGCTGCTGGAGCTGCCGGAGGCGGGTCCCACGGTCAAGGTGGGTCTCTACTTCCTGCTGCCGATCGTGGTACTGATGTGGTGCCTGGTGGTGGAGCGATTCTCGCCCGGCCTGTCCGCCTTCTGGGCCACCCTGTTCATGATCTTCATCGTCGTCACCCAGCGCCCGTTGCAGGCCATGTTCCGTGGTGAGCCGGGAGACGGGAAGTGGCTGCAGGGCTTCGACGAGTGCGTCCAGGGACTGGTGATGGGCGCCCGCAACATGATCGGCATCGGCGTCGCCACCGCCGCCGCCGGCATCGTCGTCGGCACCATCACCCTGACCGGCATCGGCCAGGTGATGGTCGAGTTCGTGGAGTTCGTCTCCGGCGGCAACCTGATGGCGGCGCTGCTGTTCACCGCCGCCATCTGCATCATCCTGGGCATGGGCCTGCCCACCACCGCCAACTACATCGTCGTCTCCAGCCTGATGGCACCGGTGGTGGTGACCCTGGCCTCGGCCAACGGCATGATCGTGCCGCTGGTGGCGGTGCACATGTTCGTGTTCTATTTCGGTATCCTGGCAGATGACACACCACCCGTGGGACTGGCCGCCTTCGCGGCGGCCGCCATCGCCAAGAGCGACCCGATCAAGACCGGCATCCAGGGGTTCACCTATGATATCCGAACCGCCATCCTGCCGTTCCTGTTCATCTTCAACACCCAGCTGCTGATGATAGGCATCGGCAACTGGTTCGAACTGATCCTGGTGATCACCAGCGCCACCATCGCCATGCTGCTGTTCGCCGCCGCCACCCAGGGTTACTGGCTGACCAAGAGCCGCTGGTGGGAGTCCATCGCCCTGCTTCTGGTAGCCTTCACCCTGTTCCGTCCCGGCTTCTGGTGGGACATGGTGTATGCGCCGGTGCACCGGATCGAGCCGACTGACATCGTCCGGATCGCCGAAGAGCTGCCGAACGAGGCCAACCTGCAGATGATGGTGGCGGGTGAGAACGTGGACGGCAAGTACGTGCGGCGCACCATCCTGCTGCCGATGGGCCCGTCGGCCCCGGGCAAGGACCGGCTCGCCTATGCCGGCATGGAGGTGCGGATGGACGGGGACAAGGTGATCGTCGACAACGTGGTGTTCGGCAGTCCCGCCCAGGACGCCGGGCTCGACTTCGACTGGGAGATCGTCAATCTGCAGGTCGCCGCCGACCGGCCGCCCAAGCAACTGATGTTCATCCCGGCACTGATCCTGCTGGCCTTCGTCTGGATGACCCAGCGCCGCAGACACCGGGAGACGACGGCAGAAGAGGCGGCGGCCACCGCCTAACGGCGGCGCCATCGGGCCACGCCCACCCAGTCGAGAGAATCCGAAACACGGAACAGAAGGAACCACCAATGTTCAAGAAGATCCTGATGCCCATCGACCTGCAGGAAACCCACCTGGCAGTGAAGGCGGTGAAGATCGCCATCGACGAGGCCCGCAAGCACGGGGCCGAGGTCTACGTGATGACCGTGATGCCAGGGTTCGGCATGCCGATGGTCGCCTCCTTCTTTCCCGACAACGCGATGAAGAAGGCGCTGAAGGAGATCGGGGCCGAGCTGAAACGCTACATCGCCGCCAATTTCCCCAAGGACGTGACCGTGCACCCGGTCATCACCGAGGGCAGTCCGGCCGAGCGTATCCTGGCCCAGGCCAAGACCATCGGGGCCGACCTGATCATCATCCCCTCCCATGCCCAGAGCCTGGGCCAGGTGTTTCTCGGCTCCTGTGCCGCCAAGGTGGTGGAGCACGCCACCTGTTCGGTGATGGTGATCAAGGGCTGAGGAGAGGAGCCTTCTTCCCCGTTCACTCCAGACAATGGCAAGACTGCGCAAGCCCCGCTCCCGGGCCCAGCGGATCGTACTGTTCGCGGTTGCGGTGGCCGCCCTGTTTGGTGGTTACTACTGGGGCAGCCTGTATGCACCGAAGGTCTCCACCCATCAGGTGCTGCGGCCACTGGAGCGGCCCGTCCCGCTACAACCGTTCGAACTGCTGGACCGGAACGGTCAGCCCTTCACCCTGGAACGCCTGCAGGGCCGATGGAGTCTGCTCTTCAGCGGCAGCACCACCTCCGACCAGGCCACCCGCGATCTGCTGACCCTGGGCACCCGGGTACTCAACCGGCTGGCCCAGTGGCCGGAGCTCCAGTCCAGGACCCGCATCGTCTTCCTCAGCCTCGATCCCGACCGCGACACCCCGGAACGCCTGTCCCGCTTCTTCGGCGGCTACGGCGCCGACTTCATCGCCCTGACCGGGGAGATGGAACAGATCCGCCAGCTGGCACAACAGATCGGTGTCACCTTCAAGCGGGTGGAGGGGACGGAACCCGGTGACTACCGCATCGATCACAGCACCAGCATCGCCCTGGTGGACCCGGATGCCCGCGTGGTGGGGCTGTTTACCGGCCTGGTGGATGCAGCTAGTATCGCAGCCGATATCAGGCAACAGGCGGACATGGGCGAAGACAGATGACATCCCCCTCTCCCGACACCGACAGCCGCGAGCCGGCCTGGTGGGAACGGCTGTTCGGCCTGTTCCTGCTGCTGCTGCCCCACCACCTCCTGTCCCGGCTGATGTACTGGCTGACACGCAGCGAATGGCCGCCACTGAAGGACCTGCTGATCCGCAGCGTGATCCGCCTGTACCAGGTGGACCTCTCCGCCGCCCGTCACACGGAGCCGCGGGACTATCCCAGCTTCAACGCCTTCTTCACCCGCGCCCTGCGCCCCGGGACGCGTCCCCTGGAAGGTGGGGAGGAAGGTGTCGTCTCACCGGTGGACGGCACCGTGAGCCAGGCCGGAACCATCGAGGACGGCCGCATCTTCCAGGCCAAGGGGCAGGACTACACCCTGGACGAGCTGCTCGGGGGAAACAGCGAATGGACCAGCGCATTCGTCGATGGCCACTTCGCCACCCTCTACCTGTCGCCGCGGGACTACCACCGGATCCACATGCCGCTCGGCGGCCGCCTGCTGCAGATGACCCACGTGCCCGGGCGCCTGTTCAGCGTCAGTCCGGTCACCACCCGGGTGGTGCCGCGGCTGTTCGCCCGCAACGAGCGCATCGTCAACATCTTCGACACCGGCGCGGGTCCCATGGCCCTGATCATGGTCGGCGCCATCTTCGTCGCCAGCATGGACACGGTTTGGGCCGGTACCGTGGCGCCCGCCAGTCGCCGCATCACCCACTGGGACTACAGCGGCACCCCGCCATCGCCGGTGGAGCTGGCCAGGGGTGAGGAGATGGGCCGTTTCAACATGGGCTCCACCGTCATCCTGCTGTTCGGCAAGGAGCGGGTGGAATGGGACGAATCCCTGCGCCCCGGCGCCGGGCTGCTCATGGGGGAGCAGATCGGCGGCCTGGTCCAACCGGCGATGTCCCCGTACGATCCGCCCCTGCCTTGAACCGGGAACCGGACAAGCGGGCGCTGCAGCAGGAGGCCCTCGCCTTCCTGCGCCAGCGGCACGGCCTGATACTGGCGACCCGCTCCGCCGAGGGTTCGGCGGAGGCCGGTTACGCCCCCTTCATCGCCGACGACCAGGGCAATCCCTGCATCTACGTCAGCGAGCTGGCCGGGCACACCCGGAACCTGCTGCGCCAGCCGGAGGTATCCGTTTTGTTGATCGAGGACGAGGCGGAGGCGCGGAACCCGTTCGCCCGTCGCCGCCTGACCCTGAGCTGCCGGGCGGAGTGGATCGAACCCGGGTCGGAGATCCACGCCCGCCTGCTCGACCGCATGGAACAGCGCTTCGGCAACACCGTCTCCCTGCTGCGCGGGCTGGGGGATTTCCATCTCCTGCGCCTGGCGGTCGACCGCGGCAGTTACGTGCGTGGCTTCGGCCAGGCCTACAGTGTGGCCGGCCCCGGGCTGGAGATCACCGGGCCGAAGCGCGGTCGCTGACCTTTTCCCCGACGGGCAGACCGGGCCACGGACGCAGGCGGTCGATCCCCCCGTTGCAACGAATCCGGCATGCGAGCGGTCTCCAGGGATACCTCTTCACCACCGCACGGGATCCCCGATCATGAACCGCCCCGCTGCCACCCTCTTCTTCACGCTGCTGCCAATCCTCTCCAGCCCGCCGGCATCTGCTTTCGAGGCGACCGATCTCGCACGCCTGCTGGACAGCGGACGCTGTGTTCGCTGCGATCTGCGCGGGGCCGACCTCAGCGGAAGACGGCTCACCGGCGTATCCCTGGCCGGCAGCGACCTGCGCGGCACCGATCTCTCCGGCAGCAACCTGCGCTATGCCGACCTGACCGGGGCCGACCTGGGACAGGCCCGGCTCGACGGCGCCGATCTCTCCGGGGCCCGGTTGCGGGGGGCGCGCCTGTTCGGGGTCGATCTCACCGAAACCCGCCTGGCCGGCGCGGATCTGCGCGATGCGGACCTGCGCCACCTGGAGGTGGACCTGGCCCTGGAGTTCCTCGACCTCACCGGGGTGCTGCTGGAGGGCGCCCGGTTCAGGGACGGCGTGCGCTGCGCCGGTCTGCCGGAGAAGGGGGGATGGGGTTGCGCCGCCGGCGGCGGTGATCGGGCGACGCCAGCAGAGCGGTCCCGGTAGCGGCCACCTTCGGGCCTCCTCCCGGATCTCTCCCCGCTTGTGCCGGGTGCGGGGATCTGTATCATCGGGAATGATGCGCGAAACCGGCGACAGAGTGCTTTCCCTGATCCTGGCCCTGGTCCTGATACTGGCGCCGCTGACGGCCGCCCTGGCGACCGCAGGTGGCCCGGACTCCATGGGGACCAACGGGACGTCGTCCGTTTCGGCGCCACTGCCGCAGATGCAATCAGGCGGGTCCCGCGACATCCCCTGCCGGGGCTGCGGGCCGGGGAATTGCTGTGCCGGCAACGGCTGCGGCACCACCTCCTGTGCCACGCCCGCAGCCCTGCCCGCCGGAAACCATCCCGTTACCGGCACTCCCCTGCCACGCCGGGTCGTCATCGCCAGGACCACCGGCTGGACCAGCCTGCCGGCCGACTCGCCACTCCGGCCTCCCCGTCCCTGACCGGTCGTACAGGCCCGGCCCGGTCGCCGCCAGGGCGGCCGTCTGCCCGCCCCACCTGCACCCCGGGTGGAGCGGTAATAACCGATCAGGAGACTCCCGTGAACATGAATCCGAACAGAACTGTCCGTCCCGCCACCCTTCGCTGTCGAGCCATCGCAATGACCCTGTTGCTGGCGTTCTCCACCGCCCTGACGGCGGCGGAAGCGACCCAGGCGGTGGTATACAAGAGCCCCACCTGCGGCTGCTGCAAGGGGTGGGTCAAGCACCTGCGTGAAAACGGCTACCAGGTAGACGCCCGCGACATGCGCAGCGTTCAGCCGGTCAAGGACGCCATGGGCGTGCCACCCAGGCTGCGCTCCTGCCACACCGCTATCGTGGACGGATACGTGATCGAAGGCCACGTGCCGGCGGATGCGCTGGCCCGGCTGCTGCGCGAACGCCCCACCATCAAGGGCCTGTCGGTTCCCGGCATGGTGATGGGGACACCCGGCATGGAAGGCCCGCGCCAGGATCCCTATACCATCATCGCCTTCGACGACGACGGCTCCACCTATGTCTTCGAACGGCGTCCCCAGGGGACATCCGAGTAGGTCTGGAGCAGACGGACCATGTCTGATGCGCTCGGGTACAGGACCGGCTCCACCGCCAATTGCGGATCATCGGTCGCGATAACGCCTGACCGGTAAGGGACATGGTATTTCACCCGGGACGATCCACTATATCGGAGAAAGAAAGTCCTCCCGGAAATCGAATATCAATCCCCGTTTCTGATCAACGAGGCACAGGGAGCGGTGCCTCACGAGGGCTATCTCTTCATCTCCATGCCGCCTGATTGGGGGTATGGCCATCCTGACAGGGGAATACAGTGGATCACCTGCGGTCGAATACCATTGGCACCCGGGTTGTCCGGTTGCATTCTCACCGGGAAATGAATGATGAAACCGGATGGAGCCGCTGCGGGGGATTCGGTGGATGCGGTTTGAAGAAGCCTGTAACGCCTGGGCGCAGGGGTGCCTGACCCGGTAAGAGGCGGTCCGGCTGCCGGAGCCCCGAGTACAGGCCTTCCGGCGCTCACTCCCTGTGCCTCACCAGCAGCCGGCCGTTCGGACCGGCCCGCGCTGAGCCCATTCCACCCCGGCACCGCTGATCAAACGTCCCTGTTTCCGCGGTTTACATGGTGGGCCGTGCAGGAATCGAACCTGCGACCAATGGATTAAAAATCCACTGCTCTACCATCTGAGCTAACGGCCCGG
>DRKP01000118.1 GCA_011051715.1 Sedimenticola thiotaurini
ATTGCCTTCGCCGTCCTGATGGGCAGTGTCGCGCTGATGATCCACAGCACCGTCGAGTTCAACCTGCAGATCTTCGCCAACGCCGCCCTGTACATGGTGATCGCCGGGCTGGGCTGGGTCGCCGCCCATCTGCCGGTGGCGCGGGAGAGTCGCCGGCGGCGGCACCGGGGGCGCCGGCGGCGCGTCGTCGCGGTGCTGTCCGCGCTGGCCATCCTGCTCTACCAGGGCTGGGTCGCCACCGCGGCCACCGCGAGCCTGATCTCGGGCAGCAACCGCCTCCTGCTGAAACAGCTGGCCGGGGGAGGGGAGGTCTCCCTGGCCCGGCTGCAGCGGGCGATGCAGCGGCAGCTGACCGCGATCCGGCTGGCGCCCGGGAGCGCCGATGCCAAACTGGTGCTCTCGCGGCTGCTCGACTGGCGGATCCGCCCGGCTGGTGACACCACCCTCTCCGGCCGGGAGAGGGAGGCCGTCTACCAGCAGATGCTGTACCTGCTGCTGGGCGCCACCGTCGACAGTCCCGGGCTGGCCCAGGCCTGGGAGGCCATCGCCTACGTGCGCCATGCCGAGGGGCGCTTCGACGCCCTGTTCCAGGCCGCCCTGCTGCGCACCACCCAGCTCGCGCCCTGGGAACCGAGGGTGCAGCAGGACATGGCCAGGATCGGCCTCGATGCCTGGGAGCTGCTGGGCCGCCGGCAGTCCCGCGCACTGGTGCTCGACACCGTCCGCCGTGGCCTGCTCCAGGATCCGGGACCGATGATCGACCTGATCCGCCGGGGCGGTCACCGTCAGCTGGTCTGCGGCCGCCTCGACCCCGCCGTCACGGGCCGGCTCTGCGCCCCCGATCACAAACCGCGCTGAGACCTTTGCAGGCAGTCCGGTGCCTCACTATACTCGTGTACATGCCAGTGCCGTCCCACCGGTGGATGTTCGTCCGGATGGTTCGCGTTCACGGCGTTTCTGTCGTCCCGGCAGGAGTCACGCGGAGGCAGGGCCGGTCCCATCCGGGGAGGGGCGGATCGGCGCACCAGAGGTGACCCGTGCCGAAGAGTTCGCGGAGGACCCAGTTCATGGCCAGTGACCGGAAACAGCAGCAAAGAGCCGCCTGGGGCGGGATCGCGGGGACCCTGGTGGTCGCCGCCGCCTATTCCGCGCCGGCGGCGGCGTTCGATATCCTGCTCGATTTCAGCCTGGATACCAGCGGCTTCTTCGCTGACGCAGGCAAGCGGAGCGTGGTCGATGCCGCCGCCTCCTTTTTCGAACGGTATATCCTGGACGACCTCCTCGCCATCGATTCCAGCGGCTCCAATCATTTCAACGCCTCTTTCACCAACCCGTCGGATGGCAGCACCGATACCATCAGCGATTTCGACGTGGCGGCGGATACCATCAAGGTCTTCGTCGGCGCCCGCGCCCTGAGCGGCTCGACCCTGGCCTCCGCCGGGCCGGGCGGCTACGGTGTCTCCGGATCATCCACATTCGTGACCAATGCCATCACCCGGGGAGAGACCCTGGATGAAAGTGGCGTAAGGGGGCCTGACGCCTACGATTTCGCGCCCTGGGGCGGCTCCATCTCCTTCAACAGCGCCTACAACTCCTGGTACGTGGATACGGACCCCTCGACGGACGAGACCTTCAGTGGCAAGAGCGATCTCTACTCCGTTGCCCTGCATGAGCTGGGGCACGTCCTCGGCATCGGTATCGCCGACTCCTGGGACAACAAGATCGACAATCTCGGCCGGTTCTTCGGCTACAGCTCAGTGGATGTCTACGGGGGACGGGTCCCCCTCACCGGTGACGGCGGCCACTGGGCCAATGGCACCATGAGCAAAGTCTATGGCACGAACGTGGATCAGGAGGCGGCCATGGACCCGAGTATCACCGTCGGTACCCGCAAGCGCTTCACCACCCTGGACATGGCAGGCCTGAAGGATATCGGCTGGGAAGTGAAACCGGTCTCCGCCCAATAGAGCCCGGGAGTTGAAGGCCCTGCGGCCCCTGCTGTACGTTCTCCTGGCCCTGCCGTCCGTCGGGCCGGCGGGCACGCCCCCGGACGACGAGCCCCGGATCGTCACCGCCTCCAGCTTTCTGTCGGCGCGGGACAACTGGGAACAGAACGACTACCAGGACTACCGCTACACCCTGGAGCAGGAGTGCTACTGCCCGCAGCCGAAACGGACACGGGTCACCGTGCGCGCCGGCCGCGTGACCGGGGTGACCGACCTCGGCACCGGCCGCCCCCTGAGCGCCGCCGAGGCGGCCGGCTATCCCACCGTCTCCGGGCTGTTCCGGCTGATCGACCGCTCGGTGGGGAAACGGCCGGACAGCATGACCATCGTCTACCACCGCTCCCTCGGCTATCCCGAGCGGATCCGGATCGATTTCAGCTACCGCGTGGCCGACGACGAACTCGACTACCGCCTGTCCGGGATGGAGATCCTCGATCCCCGCGCCCCGGCGCCGGCCCCCGACTGAACCTGCCGGGCCGCTCCTCCGCAAGGGCGGCGTCAGAAGTGCTGCTGCAGCCACACCTGCGTCATCAGCACGTACAGCAGATCCACCGTGAATCCCTGGCGACCGCTCACCACCCGGTCGAAATGGGCCAGCAGCCGGTCTGTGTCCAGCAGGCCCGCCTGTTCCAGCCGGCGGTCGGCGAGGATGGCGCGGATCGCCTGCGCCTGCTCCCGCAGAAGCCTGCCGAAGAAGTCGTCGAAGACCACCTTGTGCCGGTTCCAGCACACCGAATCGGGCAGCACCCCGTCCATGGCGCGGCGCAACAGCCACTTCGGGTAGCCGTTGCGGATCCACAGGTCGTCCGGGATGGCGAAGCTGAACTCGGCCAGCCGGGTGTCGAAGAAGGGGTGGCGCACCTCGATGCCGTGCTCCATGCCGACCCGGTCGTAGGAGCGCACCGAGTTGAAGGTGGAGGTGTGGCGCAGCGCCTCGTAGCGGGCCTGCAGTACGGGATTGCGGAACCGGGCCCGGGACGCTCCGGGCAGCCGTTCGTCCAGGTCCAGGCGCCGGATCGCCGCCGCCGGCACCCAGTCGGGCAGGCGGCTGGCACCGGCCGGCCGGCCGAGCGCCCGCCGCAGCCAGGGCGGCGCCAGCGGCGCCAGGAACAGCTGGCGCAGGGTGCGCAGCAGCGGCAGCTCCAGCTCACGGCAGCCCCGGATCACCTCCAGCACCACCCCCAGCTCGCCCCGGCGCAGCCGCCGGCTGTAGCTGAGACTGTGCCCCCAGGTCATCTCGTCGCCGCCGCTCCCGGTCAGCAGCACCTCCGCCCCGGCCTCCCGCAGCAGCCGCATCTCGTCCCGGTAGCGCGGCGAGAGCACCGTCCCCGGGCTGTCCGGGTGCGGCGGGTAGAGGGCCCGGTAGTCGAGATCCAGGTGCTGCTCCGCGGCCAGAAAACGGGCCTCGCGGATCTCCAGGTGGCGCAGCGTCTCCCGGATCCGTTCCGTCTCGTCGCAACTCGCTACCGAGTCGTAGGAGTGGGAGACGACCAGCAGCCTTTTTCCGGCCGCGGCCAGTGACTCCCGGGCCAGGGCGGTGACGGTGGTGGAGTCCATGCCGCCGCTCATCTGGCTGGCGACCACCCCGGCGCCACTGCGCAGCCGGTCCGCCACCGCCCGTTGCAGCAGCGACCGCAGATGCTGGCGGTACTCCTCCGGGCGGCGATAGCGGATCCTCCGCTCCGGGTCGATGTCCCAGAACCGCTGCAGCCGCACCCCGCGCCGGTCCGCCCGCAGCAGGTGGCCGGCCGGCACCCTCGCCACCGGGGCCAGCAGGGCGCGATCCGGGTCCGGCCAGCCGCTGATCCAGCCGGCCACCGCCAGGGGATCGAAGCGGCGGGGGAGGGCGGCGTACTCCAGCAGCGGCGCCGTGCCGCTGGCCAGCAGGATACCGCCGGGAACGGCCAGCCAGTCGAGGGGGCGCATGCCCAGCCCGTCCCGCGCCGCCAGCAGGCTGCGCCGGCCGCCATCCCACAGCACGAAGGCGAAATCCCCGGTCAGCCGCCGGGGGCAGGCATCGCCCCAGCGCCGGTAGGCGGCCAGGATCAGGCCGCCGTCGTCCGTCTCCGGCGGCCGGCCCAGGGCATGCAGCAACTCCTCCCGGTTGTCGATGCGCGCATCCCAAGCCAGCAGGATCCCGTCGTCCCGGCAGGGGGGGACGGGCCCCGCCTGGCCGAGGGCCGCCCCCGCCTTCCCCAGCCAGCGGCGCCGGGCGGCGGGCGCCGGCAGCAGCAGGTCACGGCGTTCGGTCGCAACCGGCCGGCCGTCCCAATAGACGATGGCGGCGATCTCGTTCACAGGAGGCAGTCTGCAATGCTGCCGGCGGGATATCCACCCCCCTGATCCTGTCGCCCGTGGCCGCTCCGGGCCATACACCGCCGCCGCGGCACGCACCATAAAGGTGCAGGGGGGACCCTCTCCCCCACCCACAGGCGTGATATTGTCAGAAAATTTTACAGCAGAATCAGAGGTGTCATTCCGGCCACATCCAACACGATGAAAATCAACAGAAAAATATTATGG
>DRKP01000119.1 GCA_011051715.1 Sedimenticola thiotaurini
CTGGCGAGCTAGTCGAGATTTGCTTGACGGACTACCTCAGGGCGTGTGTTAGCAATTATATCGCCCCCATGAATTTAAGCAGCAACGCAACAACTAGACCCACCACTATTGGTGCCAAGTAAAGCTGGTGAAATTGTGAAAATATACTGCTTTTTGGGATCTCTGTTTCCCTTTCGATTTCTTCACGGCTTCTCGCTTCCTCCCCTTTTATAGACTCCTCAATAAATTGATTTTCGATCTTCTGATTAATTTTTTGAAGACGCCTAGCGAGCTTGTTGCCAGATACAAAAAATGCCGCACCAATAAAGATAAGAAGGTAGATAAAAAGAAAATATCCATTTCCGGATTTGACGAGATTCATTTGATCAGGTGTTGGTGAATACTCCCAAAACCAACCGATAAACTGATGTGAGTTTTCATACGCCCATGACACGAGTGTCTTCAATGGGCGAGCAATCATACCTCCGAGTTCTGTTCCGTCGTCGATCCTGAAGTAGATCATTTTCAGCAATGAAACCACAGTAGATATAAAAGCAGGGACACCAATGCCCGCACCTAAAATCCTTTTTATGACGACTTTATTCTTTGCTTGCTGGTAATTCATCACTTTTCCTTTTATTGCTAACGACTAAGCTGTGCGGCGCAAACGTAGCGCAGCGAAGTTTGCGTCCGAACGAGCGTCTTGTTGGGCTTTAGGCTCCAATATGTGATATACATCCCACATTTCTAGCGCCCTTGAATTCCACAGAAAGTAAGTTCCCATAGCCGTTATCATACATTGGCGGTGGGAACAGACTATGGACGCTGAGTGTCGTACTATTTCCGAGCCATTCCAAAGCATCCGCCAAGTCAATTTCTAAGATACCCCTAATTTGACTACTGTAATCTGTTGGCCTTTGAACTGTATTTCCCTTCTTTCGCATAAGAAGTCCATGCTGAGCATGAGGACGGACGAATATTGAGGGAGCAGCTATTCGAAGATCAATTAGCTCAGTATTTGATCCAGCGTAAAATCCCGGGCATTCATTATTTGGTGCCACAGCATCTACGGCAACTAAGAGAACATACGCTTTTTCGGTAGGATCTGTGCGTGGAACCCGACGCTCAAAGTGCAGGTGTTCCCCAGACGGACCAAAAGATAGCGCATTATGGCAGGCAAACCAGAGTGCTACCCATATATTATCAACTAAATCTATCCACGTAGTTTTGAGGCCGTAATGTTGTAACACCGCTTCATGTGCATATGCACCAGTTGACTTTAGGGGCCTTGAGAAGTCCGCGATTGATTTATTGATACGGTTAATTGCGTTTGAAACAGCTCTAGGAGTTGAAATTCCACGGAAGGCAGTAGGCGGAAGTGAAGGATATAACTTTGACTCACCACGAAAATACACTAACTCAGAATTATTGTAGCCTCTTACATGCTTTAAATATCCTGCCGCCTGTATAAGGGCGTGTGTATCACGAACCTTAAAAACCACTTGGCCATCGGAAGCGGTTGTTGCTTTACAACCTCGTATATTTAACTTTCTTAACGGCACAAACTCTTTCCTTATTACGCCCAACATTTAAATGAATGGATTCGGCGTCCACCAGGAAAGAACGCTTCCTTGTTCATCGTGATAGGCCGATTCCATATCGTTGGTTGAGCGTTTGATCTTCCTGGCGTCGTAGGTGATCAAACGGCATGTATATTCAGATCCATATTTTATGTCTTCGTACACAAAGACAACTGCTTGTCCAAAGACGACAATCTGGCCATCGTGTCCAATGCCGAAAACCACGCCCCTCTAAGATGCTGCAATCTGGCTGGATCCGGGACCTGGTAGTTCTCCGGCCATGCCCGTCGAAATGGATGAACTGGTACCCGGTGACACGGGAAAACGGCTCACGACGGGCCCGGTTGCGTGAGGCCCTTGACGGCGATCTGATTCCGAGTTTCGTATTTGCGGCTTGGGCAGTCAAATAAAAATAAATTCTCATAGCGCTGGAGGCGTACAGATCGGGTGCAGGGATCTGTCCACTTTCCTTATCGATACCCCAGCATTTGCATTCAAGCCCGCCTGGCGGGGCCGGAGATTAACCGCAGGAGATCAGGAGAAGTCGCGATGTTGGTGCTGTCGGGAAATGTTGGTGGCGGAACCAGTATCGATTGAGACATCGAGTCTGTGGCGAAGGACGTCCGATGTACCCAGGCCATGCTGTCGATCAAGGCGGCTGCGTAGCAACAGAATCCAACAGGACGGGCTGAAGCCAATTGAGGGCGGGCAGAGGGGGCGGACACAAGCCGGCAATGAAGGGTCTTAAGCTCGTTCAGCGGCACGGTACTCGGTGGAAACGGTTTGTATGCAGGCACTGGTTTAGATTTCCGCCAATACCGGGGTATGGGTGTTCGACATGTCCAGGAATCACGGCTTCGTTGACATACGGTACCTGGAGCGTGGGTCCATTACAGAGATGGTGGATGATGAAGTGTTACCGGCCGGAGGATGGGGCGAGGGTCGACCTGGCTGGCCGTTCGCGGCGGGGGGCATGGGGGTGAGGTGTGGTTGGGTGATTCAATCGGGGTGGAAGCTCCGCCCCAGGGCGCGGGGTGGGGCGCCGCGCAGCCGTGCCAGCAGCAGGGCCAGGCCGGGGCGCCGCTCCAGCCAGCGCTGCACCCCGTCGCGCTGCAGCAGGTTGACCAGCACCAGGGCGAAGATCATCAGTGGGAACGGCGCCACCTGGAACACCTGGGCCGGGATCGATGGCCACACGCTCTGCAGGGTGATGCCGAACACCTGGAGGAAGGCGAACAGCAGGGCCCCCAGGGCCACCTTGACCGGGTGCCAGCCACCGAAGATGACGATGGCCAGGGCGATCCAGCCCAGCCCCTCGATCCCCTGGGGGCGGCCCCAGCCCGGCTTGATGTCGAGGGAGTAGGCGGCGCCGGCGATCCCCACCAGGGCGCCGCCGATCAGGGTGTAGAGCAGCTGCTGGCGCCGCGGGTCGATGCCGCGGGTGTAGGCCGCCTCCGGGTTCTCGCCCACCGCGCGCAGCTCCAGGCCACGGCCGGTACGGTAGAGGTACCACCATACCGCCGGGACCAGCAGCAGGCCGAAGTAGACCACCAGCGGCTGCTGGAACAGGACCGGCCCGACCAGGGGGATGTCCCCCAGCAGGGGTATCTTCAGCGGTACCAGCTGCGGCCCCTGCAGGCGGGAATAGGGGTTGCCGAGGAAATAGGCCAGGTCCCGGCACATCAGGGTGAGGGCGAATCCCACCGCCACCTGCAGCTGTCCCAGGTAGATGCCGAACACCGCCACCACGCCGGCGACCAGCGCGCCGACCGCGGCGGCGGCGGCGAAGGCGAGCAGGAAACTCTGGGTCTCGTAGCCGACCATGAAGCCGACCATGGCGGCGAGCAGCATGGAGCCGTCCAGGGAGAGGTTGATCACCCCGGCCCTCTCGGTGATGGTCTCGCCCAGGGCGGCGATGATCAGAGGGGCGGCGGTGGCCAGGATGCCGGCCAGCAGCATGCCCAGGGGCAGGTCGTTCATCGAGCACCTCCCGGCGTTCCCGGATCAGGCCATGTTCCGTCATTCCGACGCCCTGATCCCGGCCTGCACCGGGCCGGGGGGGCGTCACGGGAGTGCCGCTGCGGGCCGGCGCCGGTCACGGACTCCTCCGCTGCAGGCGGCGCAGCCCGAACACCAGCAGGGCGCTGAGGACGCAGGCGCCCTGGATCACGCCGGAGAGGGAGGAGTCGAGCTGCATCATCATCGGCAGCTGGATGCTGCCGACGTTGAGGGCGGCGAAGAACAGGGCGATGAAGGGGATCGGCAGCAGCCGGAAGTTGGCCAGCATCACCACCAGCAGGCCGAGATAGCCGTAGCCGCTGGAGATGGCCGGGATCAGGCGGTGGTAGACGCCGCTCACCTGCAGCGTTCCGGCCAGGCCGGCGAGGGCGCCGGAGAGGGTGATGGCGATCAGCATGTAGCGGACCGGCGAGAGGCCGTAGAGGGGCACCGCCCGCGGGTTCTGGCCCACCGCCTTCAGCTCCAGGCCGAAACGGGAGCGCTGCAGCAGCCACAGGCTCAGCAGCACCACCAGCAGGGCCAGGCCGATGGCGAAGGGGGAGACCCGCCACCCCTCCAGGGTGGGGAACCAGAGCTCCCGGGGAAACGGCTGGGTGCCACTCATGGAGGCGATGCCGGGCCGCTTCCAGGGGCCGAAGATGAGCCACAGCACCAGGCCCACGGCGACGAAGTTGAGCCCCAGTCCGGTGAAGATCTCGTGCACCCCGCCCCACACCTTGAGCCAGCCCGCCAGCAGCGCCCACAGGGCGCCGAGCAGCATGCCCGCGAGCAGCGCCAGTCCCAGCCACAGCAGGGGGGTGTCACTGCCCAGGCCCCCGTTGAGCACGGCGGTGGCGCCGATGGCGCCGAGCACCATCTGCCCCTCGACGCCGATGTTCCAGAGGCCGGCGCGGAAGGCGTAGAGCAGCCCCATGCTGCACAGGGTGAGGGGGACCCAGACGTTGAGCACCCGGCTGAACTTCGACCAGGAGCCGAACGAGCCCCGCAGCAGATGGCCATAGGCCTCCACTGGACTGGTGTCCACCAACAGCAGCAGGGCGCTGGTGAACAGGAACACCAGGACCAGGATCAGCAGGCCGTCGATGGCGGGCCGGAGCACGGGCTTCATGGTCAGTGCCCGGTCATGGCCGCCGCCACCTGGTGGTAGTCGATGGCGTCGCCGCTCAGGTCGCGCACCACGCGCCCCTCGTGGAACACCAGCACCCGGTCGGCGATGGCGAGGATCTCGTCCAGCTCGGCGGAGCTGAAGACGATGGCCCCCCGCTGCGCATACTGGCCGCGCAGGTGCCCCCAGACCCACTCCGCCGAGGCGACGTCGAGGCCGCGGCTGGGGTTCTCCAGCAGGATCAGGTCGGCCTGCTCCGGGATCAGCGACAGCAGCAGCCGCTGCTGGTTGCCGCCGGACAGGGCCTCGGCCGGAGTGTCGGGTCGGCCGCGGATGTCGAAGCGTTCGATCGCCTGCCGCGCCCGCTGGCGGGCGCGCCGGGCCGGGATGCCGTCGGCCAGGGCGAAGTGGTCCTGGATGGTGAAGCCGGGGATCAGTCCCTCCTCCAGCCGGTCCGCCGGCAGAAAGCTGCCACCGGACCGGCGGAAGGCGCGGTGGTCGTCGCTGCCGAGGCGGCGACCGTGGAACCGGACCTCGCCCTCGCGCGCGTCGATCAGGGCGGCGGCGAGACGCAGGAACAGGCCCTGGCCGCTGCCGGAGAGGCCGGCCAGGCCCACCACCTCGCCGCGGTGGATGGTGAGGCTGCAGTGATGCAGGCCGGTACGCTCCCCCGGGGCCGAGACCCGGTCGAAACGGAGAATCGGCTCACCCGGCCGGTGTCGCCGGGACCGGGTGGGGACGGCGGCGGGCGGTGCCGTCCCCTCCGGGGCCTCGAACATCAGCTGCAGCAGCCGCGGCAGGTGGAACGGTGCCGACTCCTCACCGCTGACCCGGCCCTGGCGCAGCACCGTCACCCGGTCGCACAGGGCCTCCACGTCCTCCAGCTTGTGGGAGACCAGCAGGATGGTGCGGCCGTCGTCGCGGATCCGGCGCAGGGCCTCGAACAGCAGTCCCTTCTGGCGGTCGGAGATGCCGGTGGTGGGTTCGTCCAGGATCAGCACCCGGGCCTCCCGCCCCAGCAGGCGCAGGAACTCGAGCTGCTGGCGCTCGCCAACGGTGAGCTGCTGCAGGGGCGCGTCCGGGTCGAGATGGAAGTGGACCCGGTCCGCCAGCTCCCGCAGGCGTCGGCGCTGGCGTGCCCGGTTGGCGTCTCCGGGGCCGTCGCGGCCGACGATGAAGTTGTCGAGCACGGTCAGGGGAGGGAAGTCCTGGGGCTCCTGGTAGAGCATGCCGATCCCCTCGCGCGCGGCGCTCGCCGGGCTGTCGCAGGCCACCTCGCGGCCATCCAGCAGGATATGGCCCGCGCTGCGTCCGAGGTAGCCGGTCAGGATCTTCATCAGCGTGCTCTTGCCGGCGCCGTTCTCCCCCACGATACCGTGGATGGTGCCGCTGGCGACGGTGAGATCGATCCCCTTGAGGGCCTCGAACCGCCCGAAGCGCTTGCTGATCTGTCGCAGTTCGATCTGCATCGGAATAGGGTGGGGGGTTCCCTGCAGGGGCGGCGCCCCGCCGCGAACGCATGCCGGTACCGGCGGGAAGGTGGACGGCGATTGCCATGATGATGCCCACCTGTCCGCGGCGGGGGCGCCGCTCCTGCAGAGAGAGGTGCCGGAGGGCTATTTGCTCGGCCCCTCCATCCCCTTCAGCAGCTGCTGCATGTACCAGATCTTTTTGTCGTCGGCGATTTCACCGGCCTTCAGGAAGGGGGTGCCGTCCTGGTAGTCGAGGGGCCCCCTGAACAGCTGGATCGAGCCGTCGCCCAGGCCGGTGATGAAGGCCTGCAGCCGCTCCTTGTTGACCACGTCGAGGGCGGGGCCCGGGAGAAAGCCGACGGCGCTGGTGTCCGGATCGTTGATGTCTTTCCAGTCCGGTCCGGCCCAGATCCAACGCTGCTTCCAGGTGCCGTCCAGCACCGAGCGGGCCAGCTTGACGTACTCCGGCCCCCAGTTGAAATAGGGCACGCCGAGGCAGGCCTCGGGGGCGGTCTGGCAGCTGCCCACGTAGTCGTAGGGCAGGGCGAACACGTCCTGACCCTCCAGCCGCTTCTGCTGCGCCACCACGATCGCCTCGGTGGTGTCGATGCCGGAGAGGACCACGTCGTAGCCGCTGTCGAAGAAGTTGCGCACCACCTGGTTGGGATCGGCGGTGACGCCGGGGATGTTGAACCAGAAGCCGATCCAGGAGACCTTGAAGCGGAGCTGATCGGCCGGCTTGCCCAACACCTCGGTCCAGGCGTAGCGGGCCCCGAGCCAGGCGGCCACCGCCAGGCGCCGGGTCTCGTCGTTGATCAGCGGGCCGAGGTAGGCGATGCGGCCGCTGCGGCTCTTCAGGGCGGCGGTGAACCCGGCCATCATCTTGCCGTAGACCATGCGGCCCATGAGGTTGCTCAGGTTCTCCGGCGCCTTGCCGGTGAGGACGTCGTCACCGGAGATGTGCACGAACTTCACCTCCGGGTGCTGCAGTGCCGCCTCGCGGATGCCGTCCTTCATGTCGTCCGAGTTGGCCACGATCAGGGTGGCGCCCTTGTCCACCAGGTCGTCCACCACCATCGGCACGGTGACGCCGGGGCGGTCGGCCGGGTTGACCTTGTCGATGTAGATCATCCTGGCGCCGGGGATCTTCCGCTCCAGGTAACGGCCCCCCTCGTAGTGGGCCTGGCTCCAGCCGTGATCGTTGTAGGGGCCGACCAGCAGCATGCCGAAGACCAGTTCTTTGCCGGCGGCGAACGAGGTGACGGCGCCCGTCAACAGGACGAGCAGCGCGAATCTGAGCAGAATGCGTGACATGGGTTCCCCTTGATGATGTTGATGGCGGCCGCTGCCGCCCGCTACGGTAGCGGGTTGTTATAATCCGCCGCTGGTGCGGATTCAAGGCCTGTCCCGGTGCCGGGACATGGTGGCCGAAGCGGGGAACCCTATATGAGTCGGACGGCGGGCGGAATGCTCGAGATCAACTATCTGTCACTGGACCGGCGCCGTATCTTCGCCGCCCGGGTGGCCTGGGCGGACGGGGTGATCACCGGGGTGACCGAACTGGGCCCGGAGGATCCCTCGCTGGGCTACCTGCTGCCCGGCTTCATCGATGCCCACGTGCACATCGAGAGCGCCATGCTGCCGCCGGCGGAGTTCGGCCGCCAGGCCCTGTGCCACGGCACCCTGGCGGTGGTGGCCGATCCCCACGAGATCGCCAATGTGCTGGGCCTGCCCGGTGTCCTCTACATGCTGGAGGAGGCCCGCCGCACCCCCTTCCACGCCTTCTTCGGGGCCCCCTCCTGCGTCCCGGCCACCCCCTTCGAGACCGCCGGCGGCGCCCTCGACTGCGCCGGGATCGAACGCCTGCTGGCCGAGCCGGAGGTGTGCTGCCTGTCGGAGATGATGAACTGGCCCGGGGTGCTGCGGCGTGATCCCGGGGTGATGGAGAAGATCGGCCTGGCGACGCGCCTCGGTCGCCCGGTGGACGGACACGCCCCCGGGCTGCAGGGGGCGGAGGCGGCAGCCTATGCCGGCGCCGGCATCAGCACCGACCACGAGTGTGTCTCCCTGGCGGAGGCGCGGGACAAGATCGCCGCGGGAATGCGCGTGCTGATCCGGGAGGGCTCGGCGGCGCGCAACTTCGACACCCTGCATCCCCTGATCGCGGAGGCGCCGGACCGGGTGATGTTCTGCAGCGACGACAAGCACCCGGACGACCTGCTGC
>DRKP01000120.1 GCA_011051715.1 Sedimenticola thiotaurini
AACAAAGAGACCCCTTTGGGGGTATAGAGAAGTGTGGTAGAGATTTACTGCAGAGGTCGGAGAAGGGGCTGTGAGGCTCGTGAGGTTTTAAGCTGCCGCGAAGCGGCTAAGTTCAACAGTTAAATGGATGGAATCGGCGTTCGCCAAGATAGATTGCTTCTTGGTTCATCGTGATAGTCCGATTCCATGCTAACAGGAAAATCCTGTTCTCTTCTATTTTCACAATGCACTGCAGTCGACGATTCGACTGGATCCCGGCCTTCGCCGGGATGACGGTCTATTGATGGTCTCCCAGGACGGTGACATTTATTGGTCCCGGGGACAATTTCCGAACAAGTCCCTCATCATCCTTTCTGGCCGCTGACAAGAAGCAGGCGATGCGCTCAGGTCTTCGCCACCAGGAGACCGGCGGTTCCCATCAGGAGTCCACCGGCCGCCTTTCTTGCCCAGGTCGGGAAGCCCCGGCCCTGCGCCAGTTCCACAATTCTGCCGGCCAGCACCGCATAGGCCACCTTCACACCACCGACGGCCGCAACCGTGATGGCCAGGATCAGCGCGATCTCCCCACTCCCGCTGCCCGTTGGCTCCATGAACAGCGGAAACAGGCTGGCGTAGAAGAGAATTGCCTTGATGTCTCCCAGCGTCAGGAGGAGCCCGGCAATGAATCCGGCCGTCGGGCCACCCTGGCGCCACCGGTCGATCGTGCCGCTGTCGTCCGCTTCCCCGTTCGTCATCAGGGTGAATCCGAACCAGAACAGGTAGGCCGCCCCCAGGTATCGGACAAGGGTGAAGACTCCGCCCATGGTCTCGGCCACGGCATCCAGGCCCAGGATCGCGAGTGATGCGAATACCAGATCACCCGCCACGATTCCCGCCGCGGCCGCGATGCCTCCGGCCCGGCCCGAGGTTGCGGCGCGCGTCACCACGAGGACGACACTCGCACTCGGCAGCGCCGCCAGTGCCGCCATGAGTCCGAACAATGCGATTGCGTCTGGAACGTCCATGCCGCTTGTCACCTCCCGGGGCCTGTCCCGGTCCGCCCGGTCCCCTGCGCCGCCCGGGCCTGGATCCGGTTGGAGACCTCGACCAGGTTTCCACTCGGGTCCCTGAAATAGAACGACAGCAGGTCGGCTACCGCCCCCGTCCTCCGCACCGGCCCCTCGATGATGGGCACGCCGCACTCCCCGACGTGACGCATCGCCTCGTCGATCGGAACCGGGGTCAGGAAACAGAGGTCCGCGGAACCAGGGGTCGGCCGCATGGCCTTCGGCTCGAACTCGCTGCCGGCCTGGTGCAGGTTGATCTTCTGGCTGCCGAAGCGCAGGGCGACGCGCCCGTCGCCGAAGCGGATCCGCTCCATGCCGAGGACCCGCTCGTAGAAGGCCGCGGTCCGGTCGATGTCGGACACGGTGAGGACCAGGTGATCGAGACCGGTTATCTCCATCGCTGCCGGCGACCTCCGAACAGGCATTCCTCCCCCACACTCAAGCCTAGATGATCATCGGGCCGGCCACCAGGGTCCCAGGCCGCTCCTCCGGGCGACCGCCTGTTTGCGTCGTTTCGTGAATGACCACCAGGGAAGGGCCTCTCCACTCTCCATGAAATGGATGACCGCCAGGAAGACGTCGATCATGCAGGGGTCCTGCCTGCTCCCTGTCGTGTCACAGAGCGTCTCGTACAGGAGGAAGGCGTCCCGGCCGATCAGTTCCGCCGGTTGGCCGATGCCGATCCGTCTCAGGTCGCGGGCAACGGCCCGGCCCACGTTGGGGAGCTGTTCCAGCCGCGACACGCGACTCCGGTCCGGGTTCTTCATGCCTCTCCCGTGCCTCCTCTCCCCTGCTCCGCAGGACCGGGCCGCGGTACCAGCGACTCCCGCAAGAGTTCCTTTCGACGGTCTGTTTTCACGCCGTTCCCGCGGGGAGAAGGGGCCTGTGGGACAGCCGTCACCTCACCGGCCCGTTTCTCCCTGTTTCAGCCAGCGCCGCACTTCCGGCAGGTGCCGGCGGCTCACTTCCAGCAGCTGGTCGGTGCCCCGCATGCGCACCAGGGCGCGCCCGTCCGGCCTCTTCTCCAGCCCGGTCAACCGGCGCCGCGCCACCAGGGCGTTACGGTGGATGCGCAGGAAGCGGTCGCCGAGGCGCTGTTCCAGGGACTTGAGGGACTCTTCCAGCAGCACCTCTCCGTCGCTGTGGCAGACGGTGACGTACTTGTGGTCCGCCTGAAAATAGATGACGTCCCGGATCGGGATGCGGTGCACGCCGCCGCGGTAGCTGACCGCGATATGGTCCGGCCCCTCCTCCCCGCGCGATTCCAGCGCCTGCAGCTGGGGCCGGGTGGGGACGGTGGCCCGCTGCAGGGCCCGTTCCAGGTGGGTGCGGCGGATCGGCTTGAGCAGATAGTCCACCGCCGGCCCCTGAAACGCCTCCAGGGCATGCTCCTGGTAGGCGGTGACGAAGATCACCGCCGGCGGGGTGTCCAGCTCGGTCAGTCGGGTCGCCGCCTCGATGCCGTCCATGCCGGGCATGCGGATGTCCATCAACACCAGCTCCACCTCTTCCCGGCGGCACTGCTCCAGGGCCTGCTGCCCGTTGGCGGCCTCGCCGACCACCCGGTGGTCGCCGCCGATCTCCTCCACCAGGGAGCGGAGCCGCTCCCGGGCCGGGGCCTCGTCGTCCGCGATCAGGATCCTCATCGTCGTCATCCCTCGTTCCAAGGATAGGGGAAGGTGAGCCGGACCTGGTGCTGACCGTCCACCTCGCCCACGGTGAGACTGGCCTCGCCGGCGAAGAATCCCTGCAGCCGCTGACGGGTGTTGTCCAGCGCCATCCGGTTGCCGCTCCGGTGGTGGCGGCTGCGCTCCGCCTCTTCCGGCATGCTGTTGCGGATACTCAGGTTGACGCGGCGGCGGCGGTAGCGGCCGCTGATATGGATCACCCCGCCCCGCTGCGCCGGCTCGATACCATGATAGACGGCGTTCTCCAGCAGCGGCTGCAGCACCAGCGCCGGCAGCAGTGCCTGTTCCGGCAGCCCCTCCAGGTCCCATTCCACCCGCAACCGCTCCCCCAGGCGCAACTGCTCGATGCGCAGGTAGCCGCGCGCCAGCTCCAGCTCGTCACCCAGGGTGGAGCGCCGGCCGACATCGGCCAGGCTGGCACGGAACAGGTCCGACAGATCGTACACCACCTCTTCCGCCAGGCGCGGATCGGAGCGGGTGAGGTTGGCGATGGTGTTCATGCTGTTGAACAGGAAGTGGGGGCGGATACGCGACTGCAGCGCCTGGAAGCGGGCCTCGGACTCGGCCTCCACCTGGCGCCGCCACTGGTACTGTACATAGAGGTAGCGCAGGATCAGGGCGCTGGCGACGGCGGCGATGCCCAGGTTCTGTACCAGGAACAGGATCCCGCCCCGGTCCAGCAGCGGCTGTTCCAGCACCATCCGGGCGCCGAGGCTGACCAGCAGGGTCACCAGCAGCAGCACCAGCCAGGCCAGCAGGCCGGCGACGCCATGGCTGCGGCCGCGCAGCCACGGCCGCAGCAGGCACAGGGCACCGATGCCCGCCAGGGCCACCCACTGGATGAACAGGGAATGGAGACTCAGCTGATCGACGATCCGGTGCAGCGAGCCCAGGTTGCCCAGGCTCAGCATCACCGCCAGCAGTTCGGCGGAGACCACCACCCCGAACACCGTCCGTATGCTGCAGAAGCTGGGCAGAAAGGCCCGGTCCCGTTCCTGTGCTGTGGTCGCTCTGCCCTGTGCCGGCATCCTGCTGATCCCGCGCCTGTGGTCGATGAAAGGTTCCGTCACCCGCCGCCCGGGGTGGCACCGGGTCGTGGCAACCATACTCCTTTCGCGGCCGCCGATCCCGCACCGGCGCCTCCGTCCGGGGCGGCTCCCCGCGGTCGTTTCCTGCTACAATCGGCCGCCTGTCGGCCCCGTACGCCTGTCACCCCCAGGCAGTATAGCGGTCCCGAATGCCGTTCCTTTAACCCCTGTTCCAACCCTGACGCGGGGCACTGCTACCGATGAGCGACAAGAAACTCTGGTCCGGCCGCTTCAACGAGCCCACCGACGCCTTCGTCGAGGCCTTCACCGCCTCGGTCGAATTCGACCAGCGGCTCTACCGCTACGACATCCAGGGCTCCATCGCCCACGCCACCATGCTGGCCCGCCAGGGCATTCTCAGCGACGCCGAGCGGGATGCCATCGTCTCCGGGCTGGAGCGGATCCGGGAGCGCATCGAGGCCGGCGGATTCGACTGGTCGGTGGCGCTGGAGGATGTGCACATGAACGTGGAGTCGGCCCTCACCGACCTGATCGGGGACGCCGGCAAGAAGCTGCACACCGGCCGCTCCCGCAATGACCAGGTGGCCACCGACATCCGCCTCTGGCTGCGCGACGAGATCGACCTCCTCCGCGACGGCCTGCGCCAGGTGCAGCAGGCGCTGCTGGAGACCGCCGAACGCGAGGCCGACACCATCCTGCCCGGCTTCACCCACCTGCAGACGGCCCAGCCGATCACCTTCGGTCACCACATGATGGCCTGGTTCGAGATGCTGGAACGGGACCGGGAGCGGCTGGCCGACTGCCGCCGGCGCCTGAACGTGATGCCGCTGGGGGCCGCCGCCCTGGCCGGCACCACCTACCCCATCGATCGCCACTACACCGCTGAGCTGCTCGGCTTCGACCGGCCGGCGGAGAACTCCCTGGACGCGGTCAGCGACCGCGACTTCGCCATCGAGTTCAGCGCCGCCGCCGCCCTGGTCATGATGCACCTGTCGCGCATGTCGGAGGAGCTGATCATCTGGTCGTCGGCCCAGTTCGGTTTCATCGAGCTCTCCGACAGCTTCTGCACCGGCTCGTCGATCATGCCGCAGAAGAAGAATCCGGACGTGCCGGAGCTGATCCGGGGCAAGAGCGGCCGGGTGTTCGGCCACCTGTTCAGCCTGCTCACCCTGATGAAGGGTCAGCCACTGGCCTACAACAAGGACAACCAGGAGGACAAGGAGCCGCTGTTCGACACCGTGGACAACCTGAAGGGGTCGCTGAAGATATTCGCCGCCATGATCCCGGCCATCCGCTGCCGCCCGCAGGCGATGCGCGAGGCGGCGATGAAGGGCTTCGCCACCGCCACCGACCTGGCCGACTACCTGGTACGCAAGGGGATCCCGTTCCGCGACGCCCACGAGATCGTCGGCCGCGCGGTGGCCCTGGGTGTGGAACGCGGCTGCGACCTCTCCGACCTGAGCCTGGAGGAGCTGCGCGCCTTCTCCCCCGCGATCGACGAGGATGTGTTCCGGGTGCTGACCCTGGAGGGCTCGGTGGCGGCCCGCGACCACATCGGCGGTACCGCCCCGAAGCAGGTGCGGGCCGCCATCGAACGCGCCCGCCGGCGCCTGGCCGATGACTGAGGACAGCCTGCAGCAGCTGAGCCAACGGCTGAAGGCCTTCGCCGTGGCCCGCGACTGGGAGCAGTTCCACTCGCCGAAGAACCTGGCCATGGCCCTGATCGCCGAATGCGCCGAGCTGGTGGAGCACTTCCAGTGGCTGACCGGGGAGCAGAGCCGGAACCTGCCCCCGGAGAAGAGGGAGGCGGTGGCGCTGGAGATGGCGGATATCCTGATCTACTTGGTGCGCTGCGCCGAGCGGCTCGATATCGACCTGATCGACGCCGCCAACCGCAAGATCGCCATCAACGAGTCCCGCTACCCGGCCGAACGGGTCCGCGGCGACGCCCGCCGCGCCGACGAATACGACCCCTTGTAGCAGCGGCGTCCCTGCCGCGAATCGCCGATCTGCCAGCGCGGCCGGCGTGACGCCCCGGGCCGCCTGTGGAGGCCCTCCACCATCATGCTGCTCAGAGCGCCGGAACAACCAGGGCCGACACCGAAGGTCCGGGGCGTTGCGGCGGCCGCACCCGGTCACGGCACCGTATCGCCGGGATCCACTCGCGGCGGGGGCGCCGCTCCTACCGGTGGGGGAGGAGGAGCCGGCTCCTGGACCAGAGCGCGGCCAGCGGGGCGAACC
>DRKP01000121.1 GCA_011051715.1 Sedimenticola thiotaurini
GCGCTCCGGCAGGGGCAGCATGGCGGCGATCGCGGCGACGTCGTCCAGGCGGAGGAAATCGATGCCGCCGTCATAGCGTGAGCCGCCCGGCTCCCCGTTGCGGGCGCGCAGCGCCATCCGGCCCGTGGGCCAGCGCGAGCCGCCACGGGTGACATCGATGCTGTCCGCCTGCAGCAGCCACCCGTCCGGCCGCCGGCGCCAGCGGAAGTCGCCGTCCAGGTGCTCCAGGGAGAGGCTCTCCAGCTCCGCCCCCTCTGTCTCCCGGACCCGCTCCAGCTCCAGCCCGGTGAGAGCGATGCCGCCCTCCAGTTCGCTGAAGCGGGTGCGGTCCCAGCGGCCCCACAGCTCCAGGTCGAGCAGACCGCTGCGGATCTGGTAGGCCTCCGGCAGACGCTGATTGAGCAGATCGGCCAGGGCCAGGTTGCGGCCGTTGAGATAGAAGCGGCCGCTCCAGCTGCCGGTCCGGCCCAGGTCGCCGGCCAGTTCGCCGATGGCACGGGCGCTGCCGCCGCCGGGGGTGGTGAAGGTCGCCTCCAGCCGGTGGCGTTCGCCATCGTTCAGAAACAGGGCCTCGACATGGGGGAACCGCACCGGTGGCGCGCCGATCAGCCGGTTCTCCCAGTAGATGTCACTGTCGGTCAGGCGCACCCGGCCGGGCAGGCCGAACAGCCGGCCGACGCCAGCGTCGTCCCGGTCCCCGCCGAGCCCCTCCAGTCCGCCGATGGAGACGGCGCCGTCCCGGTGGCGCCGGATCAGCAGCTGCAGTCCCGACAGGGTGATCAGGCGCGGCTTGACAGTGAGGCTGCGCAGGCTGTCGAACAGCGCCACCTGGATCGCCGCCCGGCCGATGCGCAGCGCCTCCCGGCCGCTTTCCGGCGCCAGCACCGAGACGTCCTGCAGCACCAGCTCCGGTCCCAGTCCGCGCCAGCGGGCGGAGAGACGCCCGATCTCCACCGGCTGGGCCAGCGCGGTGGAGAGCAGTCGTTCCACGTCGCTGCGGTAGCCGGCCACCAGGGGTGTCAGCAGCCGCCCGGTGGTGAGCAGGAAGGCGCTGATCACGATCAGCAGCAGCAACAGCAGCCAGAGCTTGAGGACGGCGGACTTGGCCAGGTGGATCACGGGGCGGGCTGCGGTGGCGGATCAGATCAGCACCACGTCGTAGTGTTCCTGACTGTACAGGGATTCGGCCTGCAGCCGGATGGTCTTGCCGATGAAGGCCTCCAGTTCGGCCAGGCTGGAGGACTCCTCGTCCAGCAGCCGGTCGATCACCTCCTGGGAGGCCAGCACCAGCAGCGATTCCACGTCGAACTGGCGCGCCTCGCGCAGGATCTCGCGGAAGATCTCGTAGCAGGTGGTCTCGGCGGTCTTCAACGAGCCGCGCCCGCCGCAGCAGGGGCAGGGCTCGCACAGCACGTGCTCCAGCGACTCGCGGGTGCGCTTGCGGGTCATCTCCACCAGTCCCAGGGAGGAGACCTCGGTGATGTGGGTCTTGGCGTGGTCACGGGCGAGGCACTTCTCCAGCGCCCGCAGCACCTGGCGCTTGTGCTCCTCGTCCTGCATATCGATGAAATCGATGATGATGATGCCGCCCAGGTTGCGCAGGCGCAGCTGGCGGCAGATCGCCTGGGCCGCCTCCATGTTGGTCTTGAAGATGGTCTCTTCCAGGTTGCGGTGGCCGACGAAGCCGCCGGTGTTGATGTCGATGGTGGTCATCGCCTCGGTCTGGTCGATGATCAGGTGGCCGCCCGATTTCAGGTCCACCTTGCGCTCCAGTGCCCTCTGGATCTCGTCCTCCACCCCGTACAGGTCGAAGATCGGGCGGCCGCCGGGGTAGTACTCGATGGCCACGTCCAGGTCCGGGACCAGCTCGCGGGCGAACTGCTGCGCCCGCTCGCAGCTCGCGCGCGAGTCGATGCGGATCTTCTCCACCTCCGGTGTCACCAGGTCGCGCAGGGCGCGCAGCAGCAGCGGCAGATCCTCGTGTACCAGGGAGCCGGGCGGTGCGCTCTGGCAGCGTTCCCGGATCGATTCCCACAGGCGGCTGAGAAAGCGCATGTCCGCCCGCAGCGTCTCCTCCGCCACCCCCTCCGCCGCGGTACGGGCGATGAAACTGCCCTTGATCCCAGCCTCCTGGACGAAGGCGTCGATCAGCCCCCGCAGCCGCCGCCGCTCCTCGTCCTGCTCGATCTTCTGGGAGATGCCGGCACCCTCCAGCGACGGCATGTAGACCAGGTAGCGGGAGGGGATGGAGAGGCTGGTGGTGAGGCGGGCCCCCTTGGTCCCGAGCGGGTCCTTCACCACCTGGACGATGATCTCGCTGCCCTCCCGCACCAGGCTGGTGATGCTCTCCGGCTGATCGCCCAGGGTGCCGCCGCCGTTGACGATGTCGGAGGCGTGCAGGAATGCCGCCCGCTCCAGGCCGATCTCCACGAACGCCGCCTGCATGCCCGGCAGCACGCGGCAGATCCTGCCCTTGTAGATGTTGCCCACCAGTCCACGCCGGCCGCTGCGCTCGATGATGATCTCCTGGGGGATACCGTTCTCCACCAGGGCCACCCGCGTCTCCGGCGGGGTCACGTTGATCAGGATCTCTTCACTCATAGGCCGACTTCGGTTCGCGGGTGAACTGGTTCAGGGGGCCGATACCGGCCAGGGCGAGCAGCTCGCCGGTCTCGAACAGGGGCAGTCCCATGACGCCCGAGTAGCTGCCCTCGAGCCGTTCGACGAACAGGGCGCCGAGTCCCTGGATGGCGTAGCCGCCGGCCTTGTCCGCCGGTTCGCCGCTGGCCCAGTAGGCCGCGGCCTCGTCCCGGCCGATGGGGCGGAAGACGACGCGGCTGACGCTGAGGCGGCTGTCGATACGGCCGTCCCAGGCCAGCGCCACGCCGGTCAGCACCCTGTGGCTGCGGCCGGACAGCCGCCACAGCATCGCCAGGGCGTCGTCGCGCCCGGCGGGTTTGCCGAGCACCTGGTCGTCCACCACCACCGCGGTATCCGCCGCCAGGACCGGCAGCATGGCCGTTCCGGCCTGCCGGCGGCCGGCGCGCGCCTTCTCCAGTGCCAGCCGGATCACGTATTCCGCCGGCGCCTCGCCCGGTCGCGGGGTCTCGTCGACGGTGATGGTGACCACCTGGTGGGGGATGCCGATCTGGTCCAGCAGCTCGCGCCGCCGTGGAGATCGGGAGGCCAGGCAGATGCTCGGTTCGGGACTTCGATTCATCCCTGTTATGGTATCACCCTACACCAGCGGCAGAGGCATGAACAGGGGAGGTCGCCGGTCAGCCGCGGTGGTAGGGGTGGCCGCGCAGGATGCTCCAGGCGCGGTACAGCTGCTCCGCCAGCAGCACCCGCACCAGGGGGTGGGGCAGGGTCAGGGGCGACAGGGACCAGCGTCCGTCGGCGCGCCGGATACAGGCCTCGGAGAGCCCCTCGGGCCCACCCACCAGCAGGGCGGTGTCGCGCCCGGAGGCCAGCCACTGCTGCATCTGTCCGGCCAGCTGCGCGGTACTCCAGGAACGGCCCTCCACATCCAGGGCCAGCACCAGACAGTCCCTCGGGATCGCCTTCAGCATGCGCTCGCCCTCGTCGCGGACGGTGCGTGCCAGGTCGCTGTTCCTGCCGCGGTGACCGGGGGCGATCTCGACCAGCCTGAGCCGGCACTCAGCGGCCAGCCGCCGGGCATACTCCTCGTAGCCGTCCCGGACCCAGCGGGGCATGCGGTTGCCGACGGAGATCAGGTGGATGTTCAGGGCACCCCTCCCGCCATGTCGGCATAGATGGCGAGTTCCCGCCGGTGGCGTTCGCCATCGGGATCGTCGATCGCCTCCACCGCCTCGATCCGCGCCACGTAGGCGGCCGGCAGGCGGTGTTCCCGGGCACCCAGCAGCACGTGGCTCTTGTACCAGTGGAACGGCCGCAGCGCCGGATCGGTGTGGGTGGCATAGTAGGTCACCGCCTCCAGTGGGTCGCCGCCGGCACCGGTCAGGCGCACCCACTTCTGTTCATAGCCGTTGCCGAGTCCCTCCTTCCGGTCCAGCAGTGGCTTCTCCCGGGCGGCGATGTCGAACACCACGCCGATGACCCGCTGCCCGCCCCCGGCCACTGCCGCATCGCACTTGGCGGAGCCGTCCCGCCCGATCTTGTGGAACAGCAGGTGGTGACCGGGGAGCACGGCGACGGTGACGAACCGGGCCGATGGCACCCGTGCCAGCAGGCGGCGGCTGGACATGTTGGAACCGTAGGAGAAGTAGAGCATGGGGGAACGTTCCGCTGTGGGGATCCCAGTATGGTGCAGCACCGGATCGCGGGCAACCGTGGCTGTTTCCTGCCACCGCTTGAGAACCGGGCGGGCGATGCCATCTGTAGAGCAGGTTTCTCATTCTGCAGCATCGTGCCGGTGCCCTCTCCCCTTCGCCGGAGGGGGGGTATCCGGGGCTGCAGGGACGACGATATCGGAATCGGACGACGGGAGGTTGTCACATGAACATCAACGTGAGTTACAAGCGGATCCCCGCCCCGGCCAGGGCCGAAGTGGAACGCCGGGTCGACGACTGGTTCGGGCAGCACCTGCGTCCCCTGATGGAGGCGATGGGGGCCTCCGGCATGGCGGTCCATCTGGTGGTGCGGCACGATGGCGGATCGGCCGGGGGCTACCGGGTGAAGCTGCACATGCACGTGCCGCCGAAGAAGATCCTGGTGGCCCAGGGGCGCGACGCCAGCCTCGGCCTGGCCCTGCAGACGGTGCTCGAGCGGATCCGGCGCGAACTGCAGCGCCATCGCGAGCGGGTGCGGCACCAGGACGAGTACCGGCGCAAGGAGCGGCGCCGGCGGCTGCGTCAGCGGAAGAGCCAGGTCGGAAATCTGGACGTGGTGGTGATCGATGCCGCCAACGAGGCGATCGAGGCGGTGCGGCCACGGCTGGAGCGGGCGATCCGTCGGGAGCTGGCCTATCTGCGCGGCCAGGGTGAACTGCGGTCCGATTCGCCGACGGTGGAAGAGGTGCTGGACGAGGTGGTGCTCAATGTGAAGGGCCGCTGGCAGGGACCGGTGGAGCGGGATGCGCTCTACCTGCAGCTGCTGAAGGAGATGCACGCGGTGCTGGTGCGCGAGGTGGAGGAGAGCCGCGCCTACGGCGACCTGGTCTCGCTGGAGCAGGCGCCGCCCGCGGATGCCGGGGACCAGGCCGAGGCGATGGTGGGCGAGGAGTGGAACGAGTTCTGGCAGCCGGACGAGATGCTGCGGCTGGAGGACATCCTGCCCGACGACGAGGAGTCGCCGGAGGCGGAGGTCGGGGAGATGGAGGAGCTGGCCTATATCCTGGAGCTGCTGCGCCATCTGCCGGTGCGCTGGCGAAGGGCCCTGCTGCTGCACCGTTTCGACGGCATCCCGCTCAGGGAGCTGTCGGGGCTGTTCGGCTGCAGCACCGAACGGGTCGAGGGATGGCTCGCCTGCAGCCGCAACTATCTGCACGAGAAGCTGGTGGACGCAGGGATCGGCTCGGAGGCGGCCGGGCGTTTCCTGGATGCCGGCAGGCACGGCTGAACCGGCCGCGGAAAACAGGGTGGTCCCCGCAGCCCGGCCGGCGGTGGTTGCGCCGACAGTGCTGGTGACCGCCGGTCGGAATCAGGCCTGCCGGTACAGCGCGACCGCCTCCTGCAGCCGCCGGGCGACCTGCCGGCGCAACTCCTCGGGTGCGACCACCTCCACGTCCGGCCCGTATTTGAGGATGTCCATCACCAGCTCCGGCGTCTGGCCGTAGGGGACGTGGAGTTCGTAGCGGCCATCCTCCAGCCAGCGGCTCTGTTGCCGCGGATGCCACTGTTCGGCCGCCACCCAGCGCGCCCGTTGCGGTCGGAACCGCAGCACGGCGGTATGGGCCGCCGCGCCGGAAAAGATGCCGTAGGCGCCGGAGCCGTGTCGCTCCAGCTCCTCCTCCGCCACCTCCCGCGCCGCCGCCTCCTGGATGGTCGCCCGTTCGATACTGTCCAGGGCGAAGGTGCGCAGGTCGTCGCGCAGGTGGCACCAGGCCTCCAGGTACCAGTTGTCGCGGTAGTGGACCAGCCGCTGGGGCGACAGCTCGCGCTCGCTGGTGGCCGATTCACCGCGCTTGAAATAGCGGACCTGCAGCCGCCGGCGCCGGGCCAGGGCGTCGGCGATGGTCTGGAAACAGGGGCCAGGCGGACGGGCGGCGGCGCGCAGGATACGGATACGGCGGCCGATCGGCTCCCCTTCCGGCTGCTGCGCCGCCAGCAGCCGGTCGATATGCTCCCGCAGCGGCGCCAGCTGCCGCTCCAGCAGTCCCGGCTGCACCTCCTGCAGCAGCTGCTGCACGCTGAGCAGGGCGTGCAGCTCGGAGGCGTTGAACCAGACCCCGGGCAGCTCGTACATCTCGCCGTAGTCACTGTTGCGGGCGTAGTAGTAGCCGTTGCGCTCGCGATCGTATTCGATCGGGGCGTTCAGGTAGTCGCGCATGTTCTCGATGATGCGCTTGGCGGTGGCCCGGGAGCATTCCAGGGCCTGCTCGATCTGCTGCCTGGAGACCGGCTGGCGGGAGCTGCTGAGCAGCTGGTGGAGAGCGAAGATGCGGTCGAAACGGTCCAACTCAGTCGCCGGTGGCGGAGTCGTCGCCGGGGGTGTCCAGTTCCCACAGCCGCTCCAGCTGGTAGTAGTCCCGGACCCTCGCCTGCATCACATGGACCACCACCCCGTTGAGGTCGATCAGGGCCCACTCACCCTGGTCGATCCCCTCGGTTCCCAGCGGTGCCTCGCCCGCCTCCTTGGCCTGGAACGCCACCGCCTCGGCCATGGATTTGACGTGGCGGTCGGAGGTGCCGCTGGCGATCACCATGATGTCGGTGATGCTGGTCTTGCCGCGGACGTCCAGCACCCTGATCTCCTTCGCCTTCATCTCCTCCAGCACCTTCACGACCAGTTCGGCCAGTTGTTCTACCTGCATGATGGTTCCCGGTTCGGTGACATGGGGGGATTCTAGCGGAAAGCAGGGATCGCCACAGCCCGGAGGAGGAACCCGGGCGGCGGCCCGTGCCATGACCGGATCACCGGTACAGGCCCTCATCCCGGATGATCGCCAGCGCCGGATCCGGCAGCAGATAGCGCGGGCTCAGCCCCCGCTGCACCAGTTCGCGGATGCGGGTGGCGGAGATCTCCAGCTGGGTCACCGGCTGGAACAGGATCCGTCCCGCCGGCTGCTGCCGCAGCTGCTCCGGCTCCCCGGTATGGCGCTCCCGGTAGAGCGGCGGATGGGCCTCGCCGGGGCGCTGCATCACCACCAGGTGTGCCAGTTCCAGGATGTCGTCCGGCCGGTGCCAGTCGGGGAAGCCGCGAAAGGCGTCGCTGCCGAGCAGCAGGCAGAGGGGGGCGGTGGCTCCGACCTCGCCGCGCAGGGAGAGCAGGGTGTCGTGGGTATAGGACTTGCCGGAGCGGCGCAGTTCCCGGTCGTCCACCCGGAACAGGGAGTCGCCGGCCACCGCGGCCCGGACCATGGCCAGGCGGATGGCGGCGGGAGCGGCCGGTCGCTGCCGGTGTGGCGGATCGCGCAACGGCACCAGGCGGACCCGCGCCAGCCCCAGGGCCTGGGCCGCATCCACCGCGGTGCGCAGGTGCCCGTAGTGGATCGGGTCGAAGGTGCCGCCGAGGATTCCTTCCATGTCGGAGGGTTCCAGGCCCTGGGCCCTGCTATGACGGCGCTACCGCCGGAGGATCGGCCACCTGGCGAAGGCGAGGAAATAGAGGAACCCCAGGTTGACCAGCGGGATGAGCATCAACAGCGACAGCCAGCCGGAGTAGCCCGCCTTGGAGGTGATCTTCCAGAACGGAACGATCACGATCACGGCCCACACCAGCATCATGAGGAGCCCCCCGCCACCCATCTGCATGTCTCCGAAATTCTCTTCCATCCTTCCCTCCGTCGTCGTGGTTGCGAGCGGGCCCGACGGGCCCCGGTGCCCGGTGTCGTTCCGGCGCGGACCGGAATCCGGGGCGTGCCCCGGTGCCCGCATTCCGCTGCCGGCTTACGGGTCAGGTCCTGATATGACCGTCCCCGAGCACGATGTACTTCACCGAGGTGAGACCCTCCAGTCCCACCGGCCCGCGGGCGTGGAACTTGTCGGTGGAGATACCGATCTCGGCCCCGAGGCCGTACTCGAAGCCGTCGGCGAAGCGGGTGGAGGCGTTCACCATCACCGAGCTGGAGTCCACCTCGGTGAGGAAGCGCCGCGCCCGGGTGTAGTTCTCGGTGACGATGCTGTCGGTGTGCTGGGAGCCATGGGTATTGATGTGGTCGATGGCCTGGTCCAGCCCCGCCACCACCCGGATCGACAGGATCGGCCCCAGGTACTCGGTGTCCCAGTCCGCGTCGCTGGCCGCCCGGCAGTCGTCGACGATGGCGCAGGTGCGCGGGCAGCCGCGCAGCTCGATCCCCTTCTCCCGCAGGGCCGAGGCCAGCGCCGGCAGCATCTGCGCGGCCACCCCCTCCGCCACCAGCAGGGTCTCCAGGGTGTTGCAGGTGCCGAGGCGCTGGGTCTTGGCATTGAGGGTGATGGCGAAGGCCTTGTCGGCATCCGCCTGGTCGTCGATGTAGACGTGGCAGATGCCGTCCAGGTGCTTGATCACCGGTACCCGGGCATCGCGGGAGATGCGCTCGATCAGGCCCTTGCCGCCGCGCGGGATGATGACGTCGATCGATTCCGGCATGGTGATCATGGCGCCGACGGCGGCACGATCGGTGGTCGCCAGCACCTGCACCGCATCGGTGGGCAGCCCCGCCTGTTTCAGCCCGCGCTGGATGCCGGCGGCGATGGCCTGGTTGGAGTGGAACGCCTCGGAACCGCCGCGCAGTACCGCGGCGTTGCCCGATTTCAGGCACAGGGCGGCGGCGTCGGCGGTGACGTTGGGGCGCGACTCGTAGATGATGCCGACCACGCCCAGGGGGACCCGCATGCGTCCCACCTGGATGCCGCTGGGGCGGTACCTCAGGTCGAAGATCTCGCCGATGGGGTCGGCCAGGGCGGCGATCTGGCGTATCCCCTCGATCATGCCGTCGACGCGGGCGGGGGTCAGCTCCAGCCGGTCCAGCAGGGCGGCGTCCAGCCCCTTGGCCGCCCCTGCCTCCAGGTCCTTGCGGTTCTCCGCCATCAGGGTGTCGCGGTGGGCGTCCAGCTCGGCGGCGATCGCCTCCAGGGCGGCGTTCTTGGCCGCGGTCGGCGCCGCCGCCAGTCGTCGCGAGGCGGCGCGGGCGCGCCGGCCCAGGTCGTGCATGTAGGCGTCGATTTCGTTGGCTGTGTCGGACATGGTGCGGCTCATCCGTTGCGGTGGCTGATCCACCGGATCTTACCAGAACCGTCGCGGAGAGAGAGGGAGGATTTGCCGGCGGTTCCAGGGCGTGCTGGACGGAGCCGGCCTGCCAGGGCCCGGCTCACTCCGCCATCGGGACCGGCGCCCCGGCCATGCGGGCGACGATCTGCTGCATCAGCAGCCATGGATCGGACGGGTCCTGGCCCTTGATGGCGCGGTCGGTGCGGGCGCACAGGCGCAGCAGTCCACGCCAGGCGGGCAGCTCCAGGCGCTGCAGGCCGCGGGTGACCAGGGGCCGGCGCTTGTCCCAGATGTCGCGCCGGGCGCCGACGGCGCGGGCGGGCGGGGTGCCGCGGGCCACCTCGCCGGCCAGGGTGGTGAGCGTGCGTATCTCCCTTGCCAGGGCCCAGAGCACCACCGGTGCAGCGGTGCCCTCCGCCTGCAGCCCGCCGAGCATGCGCAGGCCACGGGCCACCTGTCCCTGCAGGGCGGCGTCCACCAGTCCGAAGACGTCGTAGCGGGCGGAGTCGGCGACGGCGCCGGCGAGCCGCTCCGGGGTGACCCGGCCGGGGCCGTTGAGCAGCAGCAGCTTGTCGATCTCCTGCACCGCGGCCAGCAGATTGCCCTCGATGCGCTCGGTCAGCATCGGCACCACTCCCGGTGCCGGCTCCAGGCCGGCGCGGCGCAGGCGCTGCTCGACCCAGCGCGACAGCTGCGCGCCCTCGATCGGCCATACCTGGACCAGGGCTCCGGCCCGCTCCAGGGCCTTGAACCACTTGCTGTTCGACTGCCCCCTCTCCAGCTTCGGCAGGGTGATCAGCAGCAGGGTGTCGGGCGGTGGGGCGGCGGCGTAGGCGGCCAGCGCCCTGCCACCTTCGGCGCCAGGCTTGCCGGAGGGGATGCGCAGGTCGATGAGGCGCCGCTGCGCGAACAGGGAGAGGCTGTTCGCCTCGGCCGCCAGCCGGCCCCAGTCGAAGCGGTTGTCCGCCTCCAGCACCTCGCGCTCGTCGTAGCCGCCGTCACGGGCGGCACGACGGATGGCATCCGCCGCCTCCTTCATCTGCAGCGGTTCGTCGCCGCTGAGGAGGTAGATCGGGGCGAGGCCCCTCTCCAGGGTGGCCTCCAGTTCGCTGACGCGGATGCGCATGGCGCCGTCAGCGCAGTTGGGCCACCAGCCGGCGCACCAGCTGGTCGGCGATGCGCTGGTACATCCCCACCCGCAGCGTACGCTCCTCCTCGGCCTTGCCCAGCACCAGCACGTCGGCGCTGAGGTAGGTCTGGACCACGTCGATGGACTGCGGTTTCACCCGTTCCGCTCCATCCGCCGTCACCAGGCGGAAGCGCAGGCCCTCGTCGAGCTGGTATTCCAGCACCTTGCCCCTGCTGTCCACGGACAGGACCCTGCGGTCGCTGCGCCGGCCGTCGATCAACAGCCGGCTGGCCGCGGCTGCGGGATCGGTGGTGACCCCGGCGCCGCCTGCCCGCAGGGCGCCGGCCAGGGCCGGATAGAGGCGGTCGCCCGTCGCCACGCCCTGGATATAGACCGGGCTGATGGCGGCGGGCAGCCGGCCGCCGGCACTGTCGCCGCCGGTGCCACGGAGATGGAAACCGCACCCCTGCAGCAGCAGCGGCAACAGCAGGAGCAGCCAGGGGAGGCGTCCCCGGGAGGGGGGCGCAGCCATGGTGTGGTCCCGTCGCGCCTCTCGCCGCCGGGCGGGCCGGGCAGGGGACATCTGGGTCATCCGTCGTCTCCATGGTCCCGGCGAAGGCCGGGACCCAGGTGGTTGAATCTGCCGGAATGGTGCGTTCGGAGCTTAACCCACCACCAGGCTCACCAGCTTGCCGGGGACCACGATCACCTTGCGGATCTCACCGTCACCGACGAAGCGCTGTACGTTGGCATCGGCCCGGGCGGCGGCCTCGATGGCCGCCCGTTCCGCGTCCGCCGGCACCTGGATGCGCGCCCGCACCTTGCCGTTCACCTGCACCACGTACTGGATGGTCTCCTGCTCCAGTGCCGCCTCGTCCGGCTCCGGCCAGGAGGAGTCCAGGATCTCGTCGCCATAGCCCAGGTCGCGCCACAGGGCGTGGCTGACGTGGGGGGCGATGGGGGCGAGCAGACGCAGCACGATGCCCATGCCCTCCTGCAGCAGGGCCCGGCCGCCTTCGTCGTCCCCCAGCCTGGAGAGGGTGTTGACCATCTTCATGGTGGCCGACACCACGGTATTGAACTGCTGCCGGTCGTAGTCGAAACGGGCCTGCTTCAGGGCCGCGTGGATCTCCCGGCGCGCCGCCTTCCCGGCATCGTCCAGGGCATTCAGGTCGCCGCCCTGGCGGATCTCCCGCTGCCGCTTCCAGGCCAGGTTCCACAACCGCCGGATGAACCGGTGGGCCCCCTCCACGCCTTCGTCGTTCCACTCCAGGGACTGGTCGGGGGGGGCGGTGAACATGGTATAGAGGCGCACCGTGTCGGCGCCGAAGCGGTCCACCATGGACTGGGGATCGACCCCGTTGTTCTTCGACTTGGACATCTTCTCGACGCCACCCACCTGCACCGGCTGGCCGTCGGCCCTGAGCACCGCACTCACCACGCGGCCGCGCTGGTCGTGCACCGGCTCCACCTCGGCCGGGTTGTACCAGTGCCTGCTGCCGTCCGGATTCTCCCGGTAGTAGGTCTCGGCGATCACCATGCCCTGGGTGAGCAGGCGGGTGAAGGGCTCGTCCGACTTCACCAGGCCGGCATCACGCATCAGCTTGTGGTAGAAGCGGGCGTAGAGCAGGTGCAGGATGGCGTGCTCGATGCCGCCGATGTAGTGGTCCACCGGCAGCCAGTAGTCGGCCCGCTGGTCCAGCATCGCCTGGTCCTGATCCGGACAGGTGTAACGGGCGTAGTACCAGGAGGACTCCATGAAGGTGTCGAAGGTATCGGTCTCGCGCTCCGCCGGGCCGCCGCAGCGGGGGCATTCGGTCCGGTACCATTCCGGCATCCTCTTGAGCGGCGAGCCGCCGGTGGCGTCGAACTCCACCTCCTCCGGCAGCACCACCGGCAGCTGCTCCAGCGGCACCGGCACGATGCCGCACTGGTCGCAGTGGATCATCGGGATGGGGGCGCCCCAGTAGCGCTGGCGGGAGACCCCCCAGTCGCGCAGCCGGTAGTTGACCTGCTTCTCGCCCAGACCGCGCTCGGCCAGGTAGGCGGCGATGGCCTCGAACGCCTGCTCCGAGGTGAGGCCGTCGAAGCGGCCCGAGTTGATCAGGATGCCCTTCTCGGTATAGGCACCGGTGGTGATGTCCCAGTCGGAACCGTCGGCCGGCCTGATCACCTGCCGGATGGGGACGCCGTACTTGGTGGCGAACTCCCAGTCGCGCTGGTCGTGGCCCGGCACCGCCATCACCGCACCGGTACCATAGCCCATGAGCACGAAGTTGGCGGCGAACACCGGCACCGGCTCGCCGGTGACCGGGTGCAGGGCGTTGATGCCGAGGCGCATGCCCTTCTTCTCCATCGTCTCCAGGTCGGCCTCGGAGGTGCCGCCGCGGCGGCACTCGTCGATGAAGGCGGAGAGCTCCGGGTCGTTCCCGGCGGCGCGCAGGGCGAGGGGGTGCTCCGCCGCCACCGCCATGTAGGTCACCCCCATCAGGGTGTCCGGCCGGGTGGTGTAGATGGTCAGCTTCTCGTCCGAGCCCTCGATGCCGAAGTCCATCTGCACGCCCTCGGAACGGCCGATCCAGTTGCGCTGCATGGTGCGCACCCGTTCCGGCCAGCCGTCCAGGCTGTCCAGCTCGTTCAGCAGCTCCTCGGCGTAGGCGGTGATGCGGATGAACCACTGCGGGATCTCACGTCGCTCCACCAGGGCACCGGAGCGCCAGCCGCGGCCGTCGATCACCTGTTCGTTGGCCAGCACCGTCTGGTCCACCGGGTCCCAGTTGACCACCGCGTTGCGGCGGTAGACCAGCCCCTTCTCGTACAGCACGGTGAACAGCCACTGCTCCCACTTGTAGTACTCCGGGCGGCAGGTGGCCAGCTCGCGACTCCAGTCGTAGCCGAAGCCGAGCTGCCTGAGCTGCTGCTTCATGTAGTCGATGTTGGAGTAGGTCCACTTCGCCGGCGCCATGTTGTTCTTGATCGCCGCCCCCTCGGCGGGCAGGCCGAAGGCGTCCCAGCCCATCGGCTGCAGCACGTTCCTTCCCCGCATGCGCTGATAGCGCGAGACCACGTCGCCGATGGTGTAGTTGCGCACGTGCCCCATGTGCAGCTTGCCGCTGGGGTAGGGGAACATGGAGAGGCAGTAGTACTTCTCCCGGTCCGGCTCCTCGGTCACCTGGAAGGTGCGGTTCCGTTCCCAGTGGGCCTGGGCCTCGGCCTCGATCCGGGCCGCGTCGTAGCTCTCTTGCATGTCGCTGGTACCGCCTGCTGCTGGGTGGGAAGTGGACGCGGTAGGATACCGCAGGGGACGGGCCAGATGAAGGACCCGCCGGATCTTCAGCGGTGCCCGTCGAGATGGATCCGTTGCAGCCGGGACAGGATCCCCCCTCGTTCCGGATCGAGCCGGAACAGGTGGTTCAGGGGTCGGTATTGGGGATCCCCCCGCGACAGGGCGGTCACCGCCCGGAGCAGGGCAAGGGTGCGGGAGTTCCTCGGGTCCAGCCGCAGGGAACGGTCCAGGTCGTCGACCGCTCCCGCGCCGACGACGCCGGGGCGGGCCAGATCGGACAGCAGCCGCAGATCGTAGACCATGGGATCGTAGGGGGTCAGTTCCACCGCGCGGTCGATCTGCCGCCGCCCGTCGCGGGATTCGGCGTCCTGCATCAGCCGGCTGGCGCCGAGCAGGGCATGGGCCGCCGCCAGGTTGACATTGCTCTCGGTGGAACCGGCCTCGTCGATGAAACGCCGGAATGCCAGGGACGCCTGCTCGTAGTTCTCCAGCTGGTAGCGTTGCAGCCCGGCCAGGAACTGGATCGCCGGCAGGGTGAAGCGGGGCTCGGTGAGGAAGGCCGCGACCCAGCCGCTGCCCCAGGGGAAGCGGAGGCGGTACCAGACCCCGTCACCCGGAAGATAGCGGCTGTCCAGCACCGGGAACTCGCCGTGCAGGTCCAGGGTGCGCAGGATCCGCGTCCGCCCCGGGCCGCTGCGCACGTTGATCCGGTCGCGGTCGATGCGCACCCGGCGCGGAGGCAGGTCGACGCCGCCGATCTCGACCCAGGCGCTGCTGCCGTCGTCCCGTCTCACCCGGAACCAGCTGCCCTGCATGTCCAGCGCCTGCAGGGCGGTCGTGGCGGGGATCCGGGTGACCACGGGGGCCGACCGGGATGGCGATCGGCGCAGCCTGGTGCCGCCGCGGATCACCACGGCGCGCCGGAACAGCTCCTTGCGGTCGTATCGGCGCTGGGCAAAGCCGTAGCGACTGCGGCCGACCTCACTGGAGAGATCGGGCAGCGTCCGGCCGTTCAGCCTGACGGTCAGGCTGAGGGAGTCCCCGACCAGCTCCGGCAGGGTGGTCAGATAGCTGTCGACATAGACCTGCCCCCCCTCCTCTGCGACCGCACCCCACAGCACCACGCGGCTGTTCTGGGCGCGTGCGATCTCCAGCGCCGCCAGGTGGTAGTCGCGGCGCAGCAGGTCGGCCAGGGGGCGGTCGGCCCCGGTGTGGGCATAGATCACCCCGGCTCCGCGCTGATCCTGGATCGCGGTCAGCGCCTCGCGCCACAGCATGTAGCCCAGGGACTTGCCCAGTCCGGTGGACTGGGGGTCGATGAACTCGGCGACCAGCACCTTCACCGGGACCTGCTGCAGCACCTCCCTGCCCTGGGGCAGACCGGGTTGGAATCCGGTCACGATCCGTTCCCCCGCCATGGCCTGCAACAGGGAGGCCAGCCCGAGCAGCAGGAGCAGGATCCGGGCGCGCCCCATCATCGCTGCAGCGCCTCGTCGATTCGCAGCCGCAGCCGTTCCAGTTCGGCGGCGCGGCGCTGTTCCTCCGCGCTCAGGCGGCCCCTCTCCGCCACTACGTAGGCGTAGATCCGCTCCAGCGCCCGGCGGTCACCCTCGTCGAGGGCCCGGGCCAGCTCCCGTTCGGCCAGGGCGACCAGGGAGTAGCGCTGCCACAGCGGACTCATCCGCTTGGCCAGCTGCATCGAATTGAACTCCGCCGCCGGCAGGTCCGGGTCGACGATGGTGAGCAGGTGGGCGCGGCCTTCCTGGTCGGGGGGGATCAGCAGGAACTCGGTGTTCAGGGTGACGCGCGGTTCGGCCGCGTCGCCGCTCCGCCACTCCCCCAGACCGCTGACCACGGCGAGGACACCGAGCCGGCGACCCAGGCGGCGGCGCTCGCTGAAGCGGGCTGTCGCCAGTGGCCGCCCGATGGTGACCATGTCCACCGGTGGCAGCGGGTCGAACCGCAGCGCCTCCGGGGTGGCCCCCAGTTCGTTCAGGTGGGTGTTTACGGCGCGGCGCATGGCGGCGGCGAACAGGCGGCCGTCGATCCGGACCTGGGCGGTTTCGGGGATCATCTCGTAGGGCGACAGCAACAGGGCATATTCGTCGGGCGCCAGCGGCTGGATGCCGTCCGGGCCGCCGTCCGGGGCTTCGCCGGTGCCGTTCCCCCCCAGCCTCGGCATGCCGATGGAGATCCCTTCGCAGCGATCGGTCGTTGCGATCCGGCAGGGCACGATGGCGTCCTGGGGGAACAGGTCCGGGGCCTCCAGGTGCAGCGTCACGTAGTCGGGGGAACGGGGATAGCCCGGCGGCAGCCGCAGACGCAGCCCGAAGCGGCCGTCGGTACCACTGCGGGTGGTCGCCGGGGGGATGTCCGATGGCTCCAGCAGGGTCACGCTGACGCCGGCCTCGGGCCGCTGTCCCCCGTCCGAGGTGATGGTGCCGGTGAGCAGCACCTCCCTGGCGCTGCCGGCCAGGGGCGGCAGCAGGAGCAGCAGCAGGAGCAGTCCCCGCTTCATGGCCGGCAGCGGAAGCCGATGGTGACGCCCCCGGCCTGCTCCAGGTCGGGGCGCTGCAGGGTGTGGTCGAGATCCCCGCAGCCGGGGGCGGTGACGTGCAGGGTGCGGGGGGGATCGGCGAAGCGGGGCCGGTAGCTGAGGGCGAAGAAGCCGGTGCGACTGTCGAGGATGCCCGCCTCGTGCGAGACCTTCTCGCCACGGCTGTTGCGCAGCTCCACCCGCATGCCCTGGAAGCGGTCCGGTCCCTGGCGGTCGATGCGGTCGATACGGCCATTGAAGCGGCCGGGGAGGGGGTGCAGGAGCTCATTGCCCCAGCCGATCAGCACCCCCAGGGCGAACAGCCCGAAGGCCACCGTCAGCAGCAGCCCGGGAAGATCCTTTACCCCCTCCCGGCGCAGCCGCAGCAGGCCGTAACCGGCGGCGGCCAGGGCCAGCAGCAGCAGGAACAGCTGGGTGGCGAACAGGGGCAGCCGCAGGCCCACCGCCGCCAGTCCGTCGGCGATGCGCTGCGCCACCTCGAGGGGGAGATTGAGTCCTTCCAGTTCCATTGCTGCCCTGCAGGGGGACCACTGTGGACAGTCTGGGACAGGCGGGAACAAAAATCCAGCGCCGGCGGCATCACGGATTTCTGGTATGGTTGGGAAGGGGGGTTCGACGGCAGGAGGTGAAGCATGGCACCCGACGCGAAGAGAGATCCGGTCGACCGGCTGGTGGATGCCTATGAGAGGATGCTGGAGCGGGTGGACCAGGCGCTGGCGACGGCGGAGAAGAACACCATTCCCAGTCTGCGCAAGGCCCTGGATGGTGCCCGGGAGAAGGCGGTGGAGCTGAACGAGCTGACCCGGGAGGAGGCGGAGAGGCTGGCCGGCTACGTGGAGCGGGACATGAAGGAGGCGGCCCGCTTCCTGGCCGAGACGGGAGAGGAGTTCCGCTCCTGGTGGCGGTTCGATCTGAAGGTGATCGAGCGGCAGCTGCTGGACATGTTCGCCAGCGTTGCCGACAAGACGCGGGTGGAGCTGGAGCGGCTGGCGGGGCAGGCGCGGGAGGCTTCGCTCTACCATACCGGCGAGGTGGCGGGGCCCGGCACCCTGGCCTGCACCGGGTGCGGCAAGGAGCTGCACTTCCACAAGGCCGGCCGCATTCCCCCCTGCCCCCAGTGCCACGGCACCCGCTTCCGCCGGGTCTCCGGCAACGGCTGAAACGATCCCGGCGGGCAGCCGGGGCGCTGGCGGGTCAGCCCACCAGGGCGGCGAACTCCTGGAATGCCAGCTCCGAGCTGGTCAGGTAGGCGTCCTGCAGCTCTTCGGTGGTCATCCCCGGGAAACGGATCTCGTCCCAGCGCTGCTCCTCGATGGCGCTGGCGCAGGCCAGGGCCTGGCCGACCGGTCCGTGGTGGTGCAGCAGCGCCTGCTGCAGCGGCGTCGACAGCGGTAGCTGTCCGATCACCCGGGCCATCGGCAGATCCATCAGCCGGTCCAGGACCGACAGCAGGCCGGCGGTGAAGGCGGTCTCGCCGCCGGCCAGCCGGGCACAGAGATGGGCGCGGACCAGGGCGGTGATGAACAGCTCCTCCGGCTTCTCCTCGATACCCGACAGGACTGCCAGGCTGGCCCAGGCCCGCAGTCGTTCCAGGCCGAGATAGACCACCGCCTGGCCGATCGAGTCGATGGTGCGGGGCAGTCCGATCGCGGCGGAATTGAGACAGCGCAGGATCTTGAAGCTGAGGCCGGGGTCGTGGGCGATCAGCTGCTCCAGATCGTCGACGGTCACGGCGGGGTCGTTCAGACGGGCCAGCAGCTGCAGCATGATCTGACGGTTCTCGCTCAGCCGCCGGCCACTGACCACCTGCGGATGGGAGAAGTAGTAGCCCTGGAACAGCTCGAACCCGAGTTCCTCCAGCCGCCGGTACTGCTCCCTGGTCTCGACCTTTTCCGCCAGCAGGCGCACCGGATGGCGTCGCAGCGGCTCCAGGTCCTGTTCCAGCCGCTCCCAGCGAATGCCGGGCACCTCCACCTTGACCACCTCGACATGGGGCAGCAGGGGCTCCCACTGCGCGGCCCGGCCGAACTCGTAGTCGTCCAGTGCCAGGCGATAGCCGTCGCGCCGCAGTGCCGACACCGCCTCCACCATCGCCCGGTCCACGGCCACGTCCTCCAGGATCTCCAGTACCACCCGCTCGCGCTCGAACGGGATCGGCGGGTGGTCGATGAAGAAGCTGCGGGTGAGGTTGATGAACACCTGCCGGTTGCCGGCGATCCGCTCCAGGCCGATTTCGGTGAAGCTGTTGAGGATGACCCGGGAGGAGGCCTGTTCACCACAGGATGGGGGGGCGGCTCCATCCAGCCCCTCGCGGTACAGGAGCTCGTAGGCGTGGACCCGGAGTGCGCGGTCGAAGATCGCCTGCCTGGCGACGAAGACCCGCTGCGCGGATGTCGTCACGGGAGCTGTCCTGGTGATCGCGGTCATGATCCGGTGATCGGCCGCGCCGCTGGAAACCTGAACCCGGAAACGAAAAACCCGCGCCGGGGCGCGGGTTCGGGGGGGTGCTGCGGGCCCGATCTATTTGATCTTGGCTTCCTTGTACATGACATGCTTGCGGATCTTGGGATCGAATTTCCTGATCTCCATCTTGCCCGGCATGTTGCGCTTGTTCTTGGTGGTGGTGTAGAAGTGGCCGGTACCGGCGCTGGATACGAGTCTGATCTTGTCACGCATGGCTTCGTCCTCCTCAGACCTTTTCGCCGCGGGCGCGAATCTCCGCCAGCACGGCGTCGATACCCTTCTTGTCGATGATACGCATACCCTTGGAGGTGACACGCAGGCGCACCCAGCGGTTCTCACTCTCCACCCAGAAACGATGGTAGTGCAGATTGGGCAGAAAGCGGCGTCTGGTCTTGTTGTGGGCGTGGGAGACGTTGTTCCCCGTCACCGGACGCTTGCCCGTCACCTGGCATACTTTGGACATGGTCGTATCCTCGAAATTCCTTGTGCGGAGGCCCCCGCGGGACCGCCGGAAAAAATCGTCTGCAGCTCCCCGGGGAGCGAAAGAGGCGGATTTATAGCAGAAACGGGGGGCGATGACAAACAAAATATCGGTGCCCGGGCGGTTCAGCCCAGCAGTCCCCGCTCCGCCATCGACACCGTCTCGCCGGCGCCCACCACGATGTGGTCCAGCACCCGGACGTCGATCAGGGCCAGCGCCTCCCGCAGCCGCCGGGTGATGCGGCGGTCGGCGTCGCTGGGTTCGGCCACCCCCGACGGATGGTTGTGGCAGAAGATGATGGCGGCCGCGTTGAAGTGGAGGGCCCGCCTCACCACCTCCCGCGGGTGCACGCTGGCGCCGTCGATGGTGCCGTGGAACAGCTCCTCGAACTCGATCACCCGGTGGCGGTTGTCCAGGTAGAGGCAGGCGAACACCTCCTGGACCCGGCTGCCGAGCTGGGCCCGCAGGTAGCGCCGGGTGAGATCGGGACTGGTGAGGGCCCCGTCCCGCTGCAGCTGTTCCCGCAGCTGGCGCCGGGCCAGTTCCGTCGCCGCCTGCAGCAGGGCGTACTTGGCCGGGCCGAGCCCGCGCCGGCGGCACAGGAGCGGGCGTTCGGCGGCCAGCAGGGGCCGCAGCCCGCCGAACTCCCGGAGCAGTTCCCGGGCCAGGTCGACGGCGCTGTTGCCGCGATTGCCGGTGCGCAGCAGGATCGCCAGCAGCTCGGCGTCGGACAGGGCGGCGGCGCCGCGCCGCAGCAGCTTCTCCCGTGGCCGCTCGCAGGCGGGCCAGTCGTTGATGGACATGGTGACCTCCTTGTCGTCGCTGCCGCACCCTCCCTGGGCGGCTCAACGGGTTTCAAGCTTAGGGCGCCCGCCGGCACAACGCAACGCCTCACTCCTCACTCCTCACCATCCACCCCACCCCTCTCCCTTCCCGACCCGCCATCATTCGGTTACTCTTCAGCGGGTATTTGACAGAACCAAGGTGTCAGAACTCCTCGACCCGGTTGTCGAGCTTCCAGGAGAGACCGGCGGATGTCCCCATTGCAGGACAGGAACCTGTTGCTCGGCGTCACCGGCGGCATCGCCGCCTACAAGTCGGCCGAGCTGGTGCGCCTGCTGCGTCGTGCCGGCGCCCGGGTGCGGGTGGTGATGACCGGGGCCGCCGGCCGGTTCATCACCCCCATGACCCTGCAGGCCCTCTCCGGTGAACCGGTGCGGCAGGAGCTGTTCGATCCCGCCCACGAAGCCGCCATGGGCCACATCGAACTGGCACGCTGGGCCGACCGGATCCTGATCGCCCCCGCCAGCGCCGACTTCATGGCCCGGCTCGCCGCCGGCATCGCCGACGATCTGCTCTCCACCATCTGCCTGGCGACCGGGTCCCCCGTGATCGTGGCACCGGCGATGAACCAGGGCATGTGGCGCAATCCCGCCACCCGGGAAAACGCCGCCCTGCTGCAGCGCCGCGGCGTCGTCCTGTGGGGTCCGGCCGAGGGAGAGCAGGCCTGTGGCGAACAGGGCCCCGGCCGCATGCTGGAGCCGGCGGACCTGCTGCGGCGGCTGGAGCGCCACCTGGCCGGAGACGGTCGCTTCGCCGGCCGCCATGTCCTGCTGACCGCCGGGCCCACCCGCGAGGCGCTGGACCCGGTGCGCTACCTGACCAATCGCAGCTCCGGCAAGATGGGATATGCGCTGGCCGAGGCGTTCCTGGCCGAGGGGGCGCAGGTCACCCTGGTGAGCGGTCCGGTGGCACTGCCCCCCCCTGCCGGTGCGGAGACGATCGCGGTGGAGAGCGCCCTGGAGATGGAGCAGGCGGTGCTGGATCGGGTGAACCGGTGCGACCTGTTCGTCGCCTGCGCCGCGGTGGCGGACTACCGTCCGCGGGTGGTCGCCGGGGAGAAGATCAAGAAGCGGGACGAGACGCTGGGGCTGGAACTGGTGCGCAATCCGGATATCCTGGCCCGGGTGGCGGCGCTGCCGGCGCCGCCGTTCACCGTCGGCTTCGCTGCCGAGACCTCAGACCCTGTGGCTCGGGCCGAGGAGAAGCGCCGGCGCAAGGGGGTGGACATGATCGCCGCCAACCTGGTGGGGGCCGCCGAGGGGGGATTCGAACGGGACGACAACGCCCTGACGGTACTCTGGGAGGGCGGCCACAGAGAGCTGCCACTGAGCGGCAAGCGGCAACTGGCCGACCGCCTGGTGGCATTGATCGCGGAGCGCTATGAACCGGGAAATTGAGCTGAAGATACTGGACCAGCGGCTGGGAACCGAGTTTCCGCTGCCGGACTATGCCACCGGGGGATCCGCCGGCCTGGATCTGCGGGCGATGCTGCACGCGCCCCTGGAGCTGGCACCGGGCGATACCCACCTGATTCCCACCGGCATCGCCATTCATATCGCCGATCCCCAGCTGGCGGCGGTGATCCTGCCGCGATCGGGACTCGGTCACAAGCACGGCATTGTGCTCGGCAACCTGGTGGGGCTGATCGACTCCGATTACCAGGGGCAGCTGTTCGTCTCCTGCTGGAACCGGGGGCACAGGCCGTTCCTGATCGAGGTCGGTGAGCGCATCGCCCAGCTGGTGGTGCTGCCGGTGGTCAGGGCCCGCTTCAGGCAGGTGGAGGAATTCGACGAATCGGAGCGGGGCGAGGGGGGGTTCGGCCACTCGGGGCGGCATTGACCGGCCGGGTTCCGGGTCCGGCGCATGACGACGGACGGGTTGAGGGAATGAGCGAAAAGACGAAGAAGGGAAAGAAGGGGGCGGGGAAGGCCCGGGGCAGTCGTGTGAGCCGGGCGCTGATCGCCCTGATGCTCGCCATCGCCGGGGTACTGGCGCTGGCTGCGGTGGCGCTGTTCCTGCTGGACCGGCAGCAGCAGGAGGAGGCCGGTACCGGGCGGGCGGAGGCCGCCGCCGCAGGGCTCGCCGGCCGGCTTGCGGCGGAGATGCGGCTGCGCACCACCATTCTGGAGCGTTTCGTCCGTGACATGGATCTGGGGACCCTGTTGCAGCAGGAGAAGGGCGATGTGCTGAAACGGAGGGAGCGCCAGTTCAAGCGCCTGATGCCGGACGTGCTCCGGTTGCGGGTTCTGCCCAAGGAGTGGGACGAGATGGACACCCGGGCGGACCCGCCGTTCGGATTCGCCGCCCTCGAGGTCCTGCGCACGGTGGAGCGTAGCGGCCGGCCGGCGCCGGCCGAGGTGCAGCATCCGGGCAAACCCTATCAGCACCTGGTGCTGGCGGTGCCGGTGCCGGACCGCAAGGGAAAGCTGGTCGGAGTGGCCCATCTCGCCCTGCGCTTCGAACTGCTGCGCCAGGCGCTGGCGGAGAACGCTGGCGGGGTGCCACTGCAGGTGCGTCAGCAGGTCCCGGGGCGGGAGGCGGTGGCCCTGACCGGGAATCCGGTCCAGGATGCGGCACCCGCCGGCAGCGTGGCGGTGGCGGGCACCCTGTTGCAGGTGGCGTACTGGCCGGCGGCGGGCGCCGTCAGCGGCCTGCCCGGTGTGGTGACGGTACTGGGTGTGGCACTGGTTCCGATCGCTCTTCTGCTGCTGCTGTTCCGGCTCTGGCTGGGGCGGCTGCTGGCGGCGGAACAGCAGGTGGTCCTGTCCCACGTGCGCGGGATGATGAAGAGCGAGGCCCACGGCTTCGGCGCCGACGGGATCTCCGAGCTGGGGCTGCTGATGCAGGGGCTGATGAAGTTGCGCCGGGGGCCGGCCGGGGTGGTGGTCCCGCTCTCCGGAGAATCCGCGGCCGAGGCCGCTGCGGTGGAGACCCGGGCGGCGGGGCCCGAATCCGCTGCCAGGCCGGCCGCGGCGATGGCCGATGCGGGGCAGCCGATACCGGCGGAGATCTTCCGTGCCTACGACATCCGCGGCGTCGTCGGCGAGCAGTTGACCGAAGGGCGGGTGGAACGGATCGGCCGGGCCATCGGCAGTCAGGCCCGGGAGCAGGGCGAGCAGTCGGTGATCGTCGGCCGTGACGGCCGCAACTCCAGCGAATCCCTGGCGGATGCCCTGTGCCGCGGACTGCAAGCCAGCGGTTGTGACGTGATCGACCTGGGAATGGTGCCGACGCCGCTGCTCTATTTCGCCACCCATGTACTCGGCAGCCGTTCCGGAGTGATGGTCACCGGCAGCCACAATCCCCCGGAATACAATGGGCTGAAGGTGCTGATCGCGGGCGAGAGCCTGTCCGGTGAGGCCATCCAGGCCCTGCGCCTGCGGGCCGAGAGTGGCAACCTGGCGCAGGGGGAGGGCCGGCGGCAGGAGCAGGACCTGGTCGCCGACTACCTCAACCGCATCACCGAGGACGTGCAGCTGCTGGCGCCGTTGAATCTGGTCGTCGACTGTGGCAATGGCAGTGGCGGCCTGGTGGCGCCGCTGCTGTTTCGCGCCCTCGGCTGCAACGTCACCGAACTCTACTGCGAAGTGAACGGCAACTTCCCGGCCCACCACCCGGATCCCTCCGATCCCGACAACCTGGCGGCCCTCATCGCCAAGGTGAAGGAGACCGGCGCCGACCTGGGTATCGCCCTGGATGGCGATGCCGACCGCATCGGGGTGGTGGACGGGGAGGGCCGGATCATCTGGCCGGACCGGCTGCTGATGCTGCTGGCGCGGGACGTGCTGACCCGCAATCCCGGGGCCGACGTGATCTACGACGTCAAGAGCTCGCGCCATCTGGCCGGTGAGATCCTGGCCTGCGGTGGCCGCCCGATCATGTGGAAATCGGGCCATTCGCTGATGGAGGCCAAGCTGCGGGAGACCGGCGCGGTGCTGGCCGGTGAATTCTCCGGCCACATCTTTTTCGGTGAGCGCTGGTACGGCTTCGACGATGGGGTATACTCCAGCGCCCGGCTGCTGGAGGTGCTCTCCGCCGAGGGGCTGAGCCCGGCCGAGGTGTTCGCCCAGCTGCCCGAGAGCGTCGCCACCCCGGAGCTGGTGCTGCCGGTGGCCGAAGGTACCGCCGGACGGCTGATGCAGCAGCTGCAGGAACAGGCCGGGTTTCCCGGCGCCAAGCTGGTCACCGTCGACGGCATTCGTGCCGAGTTCGGCGATGGCTGGGGTCTGGTGCGGGCATCCAACACCGCGCCGGCCCTGGTATTCCGCTTCGAGGCCGACGACGAGGCGGTGCTGGCGCGCATCCAGGGCCTGTTCCGGGAGCAGCTGGCGGCGGTGGATCCGACGCTGACACCTCCGTTCTGATTTCCGCCATGTTCACCCGCACGTCCAATCCCAACACCGGGGCCGGTGGCCCCGGATCAGTGCAGGAAGTCCTGAAGCCATGAGTCTTACAGCAGAAGCGGCGCAGAACGTCGCCCATGTGCTCTCCGAGGCACTCCCCTATATCCGGCGGTTCCGCAACAAGACCATCGTCATCAAGTATGGCGGCAACGCCATGATCGACGACGAGCTCAAGCACGGTTTCGCCCGCGACGTGGTGCTGATGAAGACCGTCGGCATCAACCCGGTGGTGGTGCACGGCGGCGGGCCCCAGATCGGCAGCCTGCTGCAGCGTCTCGGCAAGGAGAGCGAGTTCGTCCAGGGCATGCGGGTCACCGACCGCGAGACCATGGACGTGGTGGAGATGGTGCTGGGCGGTCTGGTCAACAAGGAGATCGTCAACCTCATCAACCGCCACGGTGGCTCCGCGGTGGGACTGAGCGGCAAGGACGGCGACCTGATCCATGCCCGCAAGCTGGTGATGAAGCGCGCCGGTCCCGAGGTGGAGGCGCCGGAGATCATCGACGTCGGCCACGTCGGCGAGGTGGAGAGTATCGATGCCTCGGTGGTGGACATGCTGGTGAACGGCAACTTCATCCCGGTGATCGCCCCCATCGGAGTCGGCCGGGATGGCCACTCCTACAATATCAACGCCGACCTGGTGGCCGGCCGCATGGCCGAGGTGCTGCAGGCGGAGAAGCTGATCCTGCTCACCAATACCCGCGGTCTGCTGGATCGGGAGGGGGCGCTGCTCACCGGTCTCTCCGCCGAGCGGGTGGACGGGCTGATCGCCGACGGCACCATCCACGGCGGCATGCTGCCCAAGATCCGCTGCGCCCTGGACGCGGTGAAGGCGGGGGTCGACTCGTCGGTGATCGTGGACGGCCGGGTGCGCCATGCGGTGCTGCTGGAGCTGTTCACCGACGAGGGTGTCGGCACCCTGATCCGGCGCCGCTGACGGGGGCCGGCATGAGCGACAGGCCGTCACGCAAGCAGCTGATCCTGGAGGCCCTGGCCGGCGAGCTGGAGAAGAGCCCCGGCAGCCGCATCACCACCGCCGCCCTGGCTCGCGCCACCGGCGTCTCCGAGGCGGCCCTCTACCGGCATTTCGCCAGCAAGGCGAAGATGTTCGAGGGGCTGATCGGTTTCGCCGAGGAGACCGTGTTCAGCCGCATCAACCAGATCCTGGAGGGGGAGAGGTCCACCCCGGTGCGCTGTGCCCGGGTGGTCTATCTGCTGCTCGGTTTCGCCGACCGCAATCCCGGTATCACCCGGGTCCTGCTGGGCGATGCCCTGGTGGGGGAGAATGAGCGCCTGCACCTGCGGGTGGAACAGTTCTTCGCCCGGCTGGAGACCCAGCTGAAGCAGATCCTGCGGGAATCCCGCCTGCGGGAGGGAAGCGATGACGGGCGGCCGGACCCGGACGTGGGTGCGGCCCTGCTGCTGGCGCTGGTGGAGGGGCGCATGCACCAGTACCTGCGGACCCGCTTCAGGGTGTCGCCGCTGCATCGCTGGGACGAGCAGTGGGCGCTGGTGGAACCGCTGCTGTTCCCCCTCTGACGCGGGCCCGGACCGGCCCCGGTGTGCTACTGCGGCTGCTTCCCCCCGCTGCCGGAAACTTCCCCAAGGAACTCGCGGAAACCGGTGCGGATCCGGTCCACCTCCCCGGTGTTGCAGAAGTCACGGCCCCGGGGCGACTCCTTGCACTGCAGGTCCATGAACAGGCGGGCGCCGGGGTCCTCCTTGTTGCGGATGCGCGAGACGGTGATGGAGATGTCGTCGTCCCGTAGCGGGGCGGCGGTCATGATGATGCTGTCGGCCAGCATCTGCAGCCGGGTGGTGGCATGCTTCCGGACATAGGCCTCGGCCTGCTGCCAGGCCCGGTCGCAGGCGGCCTTGCTGTCGCACCGCACCACCGTCTCCAGCAGTGAATGCTCCGGCAGCCCCTGTTCCTTCTCCTGCGGTTTCGGCGCCAGGTTCTTCAGCTCGCGGAACCGTTCCAGGTCGGCGGCGTACTGCTGGCGGATCGTCTCCTTGCTCTGTTCCTTGCGGATGATGGCGGTGTAGTAGTTCTTCAGCTGCTGGCGGGTGTTCTCGATCTCCTTCAGGTAGTTGGCGGAGATCTTGCGGCCCTCCCGCTCCAGGTTGGCGGCATTGCGCTGCATCTCGGCCAGCTTCAGCTTCAGCCGGCGGATGTTGCTGCGGATGATCTGGATCGAGGCGTCGATGGTGGTCAGCTTGCCGTCCCGGGTCATCAGGATGTCGTCCTCGGTACGGAAGGTGCGCAGCAGCACCCGGTCCTTCTGCCGCTGCTCCTCGATCAGGCGCTGCTCCTCCTCCTTCAGCCGCTTCAGCTCCTCCTCCCGGGCCAGCTCCTCCGGGGTCTTGGCGCGATCGACCTTCTCCACCTCGATACCACGGGCGTCGAGCCGGGTGCGGGCCTGCTTCACCTGATCCGGCGGGACCCGGTCGGAATAGTGCACCCGGCCCTCCTCGTCGACCCAGCGGTACAACTTGGCGGCGACGCCGGCCGGCAACAGGAGAGCGACTGCGACGGTCAGTGCAATGACTGGTAGCGGTTGCATTGGATAACTGTATCTGCCTCTTCTCATCGACGATTGGAGCCTGCCCGGAGCGCCGGGTTCCCGCGACCGGTCCGATGGCGGGGCCGGTGGTGCAGCGACGGCCCCGGGAAGCCACCGGCCGGTCGCCCGCCGGCGGTGGTCCTGCCACCGGTGGTTTCAGTAACTAGCGGTCGATGCGGGAAAAGATTGAGCCCTTCCCGGTCGCGCATGCGGCAGGTCCGAAGTATAGTCCGTCGCGGTGGCCGGAAGGGGCGTTTTCCCCTGTCCCTTGAATCGGATCACACACCGTAGGCCTGGCGGTAGGCGTCGATCCGCTGAAGCGCCTCGCCGGAGTCCGGTTTCTCCGCCAGATACTCGGTCAGCTCCCGGAGCCGCACGATGGCGGCCACCGGGATGCCGTAGTCCTGCTCCACCTCCTGGATGGCGGAACGCTCCTCACGCCCCTTCTCCTGCCGGTCCAGGGCGATCACCACGCCGGCGGGCGCGGCGCCGTTGGCGCCGATGATCTCCATCGCCTCGCGTACCGCGGTGCCGGCGGTGATCACGTCGTCGATGATCAGCACCCGGCCGGTCAGGGCATGGCCGACGATGCTGCCGCCCTCGCCGTGGTCCTTCGCCTCCTTGCGGTTGAAGGCATAGGGAACGTCGATGCCGTGGTGTTCGAACAGCGCCGCTGCGGTCACCGCCGCCAGCGGGATCCCCTTGTAGGCCGGGCCGAACAGGACGTCGAAGGCGATGCCGGAGTCGACGATGGTGCGGGCATAGTACCGTCCCAGCCTGGCCAGGCTGGCGCCGGTGTTGAACAGTCCGGCATTGAAGAAATAGGGGCTGACGCGGCCCGACTTGAGGGTGAATTCACCAAACTTCAGTACGCCCACCTCGAGGGCGAAATCGAGAAACTCGCGCTGGTACTCTTGCATGGCAGGACTCCCGGGACAGATGGGCCCTATTGTCCGTGGGGTGAATGGGAGACGCAAGGCGCCGGCCGGGTGCTCGCTGAGACCCGGCCGGCGTTTGCGGTTAGAATCCCGGTTCCACGGGCACAGAGGCATTGACGGAGGGACGGTGCACCCACGGGGAACAGAGTGACATCCGCCGGAGCGGGCCATGAACGCTGAACGGCGGCGCATCCTGCGCTCGGTCTTCAGCGGCCGCATGCTGGTGGCCGCCCTGATGGGTTTCGCCTCCGGACTGCCGTTGCTGCTGACCGGATCGGTGCTGCAGGCATGGATGAAGGAGGACGGGGTGGACCTCTCCACCATCGGTCTGTTCGCCCTGGTCGGGCTGCCCTACACCCTGAAGTTCCTGTGGGCCCCGCTGATGGACCGCTTCACCCCCGCCTTCCTCGGACGCCGCCGTGGCTGGCTGCTGCTGATGCAGCTGGCCCTGATCGGGGCCCTGCTGGTGCTGGCGGCGAGCAGCCCGGCGGCGAGCCCGCCGGGGGTGGCGCTGGCGGCGCTGCTGGTCACCTTCTTCTCCGCCAGCCAGGACATCGTCATCGATGCCTACCGGCGCGAGGCCCTGGCCGACGAGGAGCAGGGGCTGGGGGCGTCGCTCTACGTCAACGGCTACCGGGTGGGGATGCTGCTGGCCTCCGGTGGCGGCCTGATCATGGCCGACTTCATGCCCTTCCCCCAGGTCTACATGGTGATGGCCGGGATCATGCTGATCGGCGTGGCGACCACCCTGCTGGCGCCGGAGCCGGCGGTGAAGGAGGGTGCCCCCTCATCCCTGCTGGAGGCGGTGGTCCATCCGTTCGTGGAGTATTTCCAGCGCCCCGACGCGCTGCTGATCCTGCTGTTCATTCTGCTCTACAAGATCGGCGACACCATGGCCTCGCAGATGACCATTCCGTTCTACCTGGACATCGGCTTCAGCAAGACCGAGATCGGCGCGGTGGTGAAGCTGTTCGGCTTCTGGGCCACCATCCTCGGCGGCCTGGTGGGCGGGGTGCTGATCCTGCGCCTGGGGATCTACCGGGCATTGTGGGGCTTCGGCATCCTGCAGGGGGTCTCCACCGCCGGCTTCGCCCTGCTCGCCTTTCTCGGTGCCAGCCTGCCCGGCCTGGCCGGGGTGATCGCGTTCGAGAACTTCAGCGGCGGCCTCGGTACCGCCGCCTACGTCGCCTTCATGGCCAGCCTCACCAACAAGCGCTTCACCGCCACCCAGTACGCCCTGCTCTCCAGCCTGATGGGGGTGCCGCGGGTGATCGCCAGTTCGCCCACCGGCTACATGGTCGAGTGGATGGGCTGGGTGCCGTTCTTCCTGTTCTGCGCCCTGATCGCGGTGCCGGGGCTGCTGCTGCTGTGGTGGCTGCACGGCCGCGGCTCCACCGGCTATCGGGAGGCCCTGGTCTGATGGAGGCGTGGCTGCCCTATCTCAGCGCCTTCGTGGTCGGCCTGCTCGGTGGCGTCCACTGCGTCGGCATGTGTGGCGGCATCGTCGGCGCCCTCACCTTCGGCCTGCCGCCGGAGCGGCGCCGTGGGATCGCCGCCATGCTGCCGTTCCAGCTCGCCTACAACCTGGGCAGGATCCTCAGCTATGTGCTGGCGGGGGCGGTGATGGGGGGCGTCGGGATCCTGCTGGCCCAGCTGATGCCGGTCTACTACGCCCAGCGGGTGCTGCTGGGGATCGCCGGCCTGTTCATGGTCCTGCTCGGGCTCTACCTCTCCGGCTGGTGGATGGTGCTGGGCCGGCTGGAGCGTGCCGGTGGCGCGGTGTGGCGGCGGCTGGAGCCCCTGGGCCGGCGCCTGCTGCCGGTGACCAGCCCCGGCCGCGCCCTGGTGGTGGGTATGATCTGGGGCTGGATCCCCTGTGGTCTGGTCTACAGCATGCTGGTCAACGCCGTGGCCGCCGGTGGCGCCCTGCAGGGGGCGGCGCTGATGCTCGCCTTCGCCCTGGGGACCCTGCCCAACCTGCTGCTGATGGGGATGCTGGCCGGTGCCGCGGCGCGGCTCTCCGGATCCCCCCTGGTACGCCGGGTCGCCGGCGTCACGGTGATGCTGTTCGGCCTCTATACCCTGTGGCAGGCATTCTAGGGTTTGTCGACGGGCCCTGGGGCGGCCAGCCGCCCCCTTCCCCGTTTCTCCGATCATCTCCTTGACCCACTCCGGCGCGGGGAGGAGAATTCTCCCCTTTGAGACCGGTGACGGCGTCTGTCCAGGGCAGGGCTGCGCGGGACCGGGAATCGCACCACACCTGGCAGGGCAATCATTCGATTTCGAACCGTTATGGACAACCTGGTTGAAATCCGAGACCTCCGTTTCTGCCGTGGTTCCAAGGTGATCTTCGACGGGATCGATATCGATATCCCGCGTGGGAAGATCACCGCCATCATGGGCCCCAGCGGCACCGGCAAGACCACCCTGCTGAAGCTGATCGGTGGCCAGCTGCGTCCGCACCGGGGCAGCGTGCGGGTGGACGGCCAGGCGGTGCACCGGCTGCCCATCCGCGAACTCTACCGCCTGCGCATGCGCATGGGAATGCTGTTCCAGAGCGGTGCCCTGCTCACCGACCTGAACGTGTTCGACAATGTGGCCTACCCGCTGCGTGAGCACACCGGTCTGCCCGAATCCATGATCCGCAAGCTGGTGCTGATGAAGCTGGAGGCGGTGGGACTGCGCGGTGCCCGCGAGCTGATGCCGAGCGAACTCTCCGGCGGCATGGCGCGGCGGGTGGCCCTGGCCCGGGCCATTGCACTGGACCCGGACATGATCATGTACGACGAGCCGTTCACCGGCCAGGATCCCATCTCCATGGGGGTGCTGGTACAGCTGATCCATGCCCTCAACCAGGCCAGCCGGCTGACCAGTATCATCGTCTCCCACGACGTGCAGGAGACGGCGGGGATCGCCGACCTGATCTACCTGATCTCCGACGGCCGGGTGATCGGGCGCGGTGCACCGTCGGACCTGCTGCAGTCGGAATCGGCCTGGGCACGGCAGTTCATGCAGGGGCTGCCGGATGGTCCGGTACCGTTCCACTATCCGGCGCCACCGCTGGAGCGCGACATCCTGGGCGGCGGCTGATGCTGGAGTTTCTGGCGACACTGGGGCGCAGCGCCATCGGCACGCTGCAGCGGCTGGGCCAGGGCAGTCTGCTGCTGTGGCACATGCTGGGCGGCCTCGGCGACCTGGCGCGGCGGCCGCGGCTGCTGCTCGTCCAGGTGTTCTCGGTTGGCGTGCTGTCGGTGCTGATCGTGGCCGTCTCCGGCATCTTCGTCGGCATGGTGCTGGGACTGCAGGGCTACAATACCCTGTCCCAGTTCGGTGCCGCCCAGTCGCTGGGGGTGGTGGTGGCGGCCTCCCTGGTGCGCGAGCTGGGCCCGGTGGTGACGGCGCTGCTGTTCGCCGGCCGCGCCGGTTCCGCCCTGACCGCGGAGATCGGCCTGATGAAGGCGACCGAACAGCTCTCCGGTCTGGAGATGATGGCGGTGGATCCGGTGAAGCGCATCCTCACCCCGCGCTTCCTCGCCGGGTTCGTCTCCATGCCGCTGCTGGCCGCCCTGTTCAGTGCCCTCGGGGTGATCGGCGGCTACTTCGTCGGTGTCGGTCTGCTGGGGGTGGACGACGGCGCCTTCTGGTCCCAGATGCAGGCCAAGATCGACCTCCACGACGACATCGTCAACGGGGTGATCAAGAGCCTGGTGTTCGGCTTCGTCTGCACCTGGATCGCCCTGTTCCAGGGCTATGCCGCGCTGCCGACATCGGAGGGGGTGAGCCGTGCCACCACCCGGACGGTGGTGCACTCCTCGCTGGCGGTGCTGGGCCTGGACTTCATCCTGACGGCGCTGATGTTCGGCGCCTGAACCGCGCCCGCCTGGCGGGCGTTCCGAACCGGTTTGACAGAGACGCAACCATGCAGAGCAACAGAGTCGTAGAGATCCTGGTCGGGGCCTTCGTGGCGGCGGGGCTGGTGGCCCTGTTCTTCCTCTCCATGCAGGTGAGCAACCTGGCCACCAGCGCCGGTGGCGAAGGCTACGAGGTGGAGGCCCGGTTCGACAACATCGGCAGTCTCAAGGTGCGCTCGCCGGTGACCATGGCCGGGGTGCGCATCGGCCGGGTCAGCGCCATCGGTTTCGATACCTCCACCTACGAGGCGGTGGTCACCCTGCGCATCGAGTCCAGGTACGACACTATCCCGGACGACACCTTCGCCAAGATCTTCACCGCCGGGCTGCTGGGGGAGCAGTACGTGGGGCTGGATCCGGGGGGCAGCGACACCTATCTGAAACCCGGCGACCGGATCTCCCTCACCCAGTCGGCCCTGGTGCTGGAGGAGATCATCGGTCAGTTCCTGTTCAGCAAGGCGGAGGAGGGGGTCAAGGGTGACTAGGGAGCCTCCGGCCACGCCGCCGGCGTGGTGCTGGATTCCACCGGACTCCGCTCTTCGCCGGAACGGCCGGGGGAGTCCGGCCGGGGGGCGGCCTGCCGCACTGGTTCACTTCTGGGCTCTGCTGCTCCTGGCCGTTCTGCTGTGGCCGCCATTGCTGCCGGCGGCCGGTCACGAGGAGCCCCTGACCCTGGTCAGGAACACCGCCGACCAGATGCTGGCGGAGATGAAGAACCGCAAACGGGAGCTGCAGGCCAACCCGGAGAAGATCTACCGGCTGGTGGACCAGATCGTGCTGCCCCGGTTCGATTTCGAGCGCATGTCCCGGCTCGCCCTGGGACGCCACTGGCGGAAGGCGTCGGAACAGCAGCGTCAGGCCTTCGTCGCCGCCTTCCGCCAGCTGCTGGTGCGCACCTACGCCACCGCCCTGCTCAACTACTCGGA
>DRKP01000122.1 GCA_011051715.1 Sedimenticola thiotaurini
ATGATCTTGGAAACCACGCCGGCGCCGACCGTGCGGCCACCCTCGCGGATTGCAAAGCGCAGACCCTCTTCCATCGCGATCGGCGCAATCAGCTTCACCGTCATCTTGACGTTGTCACCCGGCATCACCATCTCCACACCCTCCGGAAGCTCAACCGCCCCCGTCACGTCCGTGGTGCGAAAATAAAACTGCGGACGGTAGTTGCTGAAAAACGGCGTGTGACGACCACCCTCGTCCTTGCTCAGCACGTACACCTCCGCCTCAAAATGCGTGTGCGGCGTGATGCTCCCGGGCTTCGCCAGCACCTGACCACGCTCCACCTCCTCACGCTTGGTGCCGCGCAGCAGTACGCCCACGTTGTCCCCAGCCACACCTTCATCCAGCAGCTTGCGGAACATCTCCACTCCCGTGCACGTCGTCTTCTGCGTCTCGCGGATACCCACGATCTCAATCTCGTCGCCCACGTGAATGACCCCGCGCTCCACACGACCCGTCACCACCGTGCCCCGGCCCGAAATCGAGAACACATCCTCGATCGGCATCAGAAACGGCTTGTCCGTGTCACGCTCCGGCTCCGGAATGTACTCGTCCATCGCATCGACCAGCTTGATGATCGACGGCTCGCCAATCTCCGACTTGTCCCCCTCCAGCGCCTTCAGCGCCGATCCCACGATGATCGGCGTGTCGTCTCCAGGAAAATCGTACTGGTCCAGAAGCTCCCGGATCTCCATCTCCACCAGCTCCAGAAGCTCCTCGTCGTCAACCATGTCCGCCTTGTTCATGTACACCAGAATGTACGGAACACCCACCTGGCGCGACAGCAGAATGTGCTCCCGCGTCTGCGGCATCGGACCGTCCGCCGCCGATACCACCAGAATCGCTCCGTCCATCTGCGCCGCACCCGTGATCATGTTCTTCACGTAGTCCGCGTGTCCCGGGCAGTCCACGTGCGCGTAGTGACGCTTCTCCGACTCGTACTCCACGTGCGCCGTCGCAATCGTAATGCCGCGCTCGCGCTCCTCAGGGGCGTTGTCAATGTCTGCGTAGTCCTTGAACTCACCGCCACGCTGCTCCGCCATCACCTTCGTGATCGCCGCCGTCAGCGTCGTCTTGCCGTGGTCCACGTGACCAATGGTGCCCACATTCACATGCGGTTTTGTGCGTTCGAATTTTTCCTTGGACACGGTAATACCCCTTTACTGTTTCTTGATGATGGCCTCGGCGATGCTCGCCGGTACCTCGCTGTACTTCGAGAATTCCATGCTGTAGGTGGCACGGCCCTGGGTGGCGGAGCGCAGATCGGTGGCATAGCCGAACATCTCGGACAGCGGCACCTCGGCCCTGATCTGCTTGCCGGAGGGGGAGTCCTCCATGCCCTGTACCAGGCCACGGCGGCTGTTCAGGTCACCCATCACGTCGCCCATGTACTCTTCCGGCGTCACCACCTCGACCTTCATGATCGGCTCCAGCAGCACCGGATCGGCCTTCTTGGCGCCCTCCTTGAAGCACATGGAACCGGCGATCTTGAACGCCATCTCCGAGGAGTCGACATCGTGATAGGAACCGTCGTACAGGGTGACCTTCACGTCCACCACCGGATAGCCGGCGATGACGCCGTTCTCCATCTGCTCCTGCACGCCCTTGTCGACCGCAGGGATGTACTCACGCGGCACCACGCCACCGACGATCTCGTTGACGAACTCGTATCCGCTGCCCGGCTCCTGCGGCTCGATGCGCAGGTAGACGTGACCATACTGGCCGCGACCACCGGACTGGCGCACGAACTTGCCTTCCTGTTCCACCGTCTTGCGGATGGTCTCGCGGTAGGCAACCTGGGGCGCGCCCACGTTCGCCTCCACCTTGAACTCCCGCTTCATGCGGTCGACGATGATCTCCAGGTGCAGCTCACCCATGCCGGCGATGATGGTCTGACCCGACTCCTCGTCGGTGGAGACGCGGAAGGACGGATCCTCGTGCGCCAGCTTGGACAGGGCGACGCCCATCTTCTCCTGGTCGGTCTTGGTCTTCGGCTCCACCGCAACGGCGATCACCGGCTCCGGAAACTCCATCCGCTCCAGGGTGATGACGTTGTTGACGTCGCACAGGGTGTCGCCGGTGGTGACGTCCTTGAGTCCGACGGCGGCGGCGATGTCTCCGGCGCGCACCTCCTTGATCTCCTCGCGGGAGTTGGCGTGCATCTGCAGGATGCGTCCGACGCGCTCCTTCTTGCCCTTTACCGGGTTGTAGACGGTGTCACCTGAGCTGAGTACACCGGAATAGACACGGAAGAAGGTCAGGGTACCGACGAACGGGTCGGTGGCGATCTTGAACGCCAGCGCGGCGAAGGGAGCGTCGTCACTGGACGGGCGCTCGGCCTCGGTCTCGTCCTTGTCGTCCAGGATTCCGGTGATGGCGGGAACGTCGACCGGCGACGGCATGAACTCGATCACCGCGTCCAGCATCGCCTGTACACCCTTGTTCTTGAATGCCGAGCCGCACAGCATGGGGGTGATCTCGTTGGCCAGGGTGCGTTTGCGCAGGCCGTCCTTGATCTCCTCGATACTGAGCTCCTCACCCTCGAGATACTTCTCCATCAGCTCGTCGTCGGCCTCGGCCGCGGCCTCGACCAGAACTTCGCGCCACTCCTGGGCCAGCTCGACCAGGTCCTCGGGGATCTCCTGCTCCTCGTACTTCATGCCCCGGGTCTCTTCGTCCCAGATGATGGCCTTCATCTTGATCAGGTCGACGACACCCTTGAAGTCCTCTTCCGCGCCGATGTTGATCTGCAGGGGAACGGGATTGGCGCCCAGGCGCTCCTTCACCTGCTCCACAACGCGCAGGAAGTTGGCGCCCATGCGGTCCATCTTGTTGACGAAGGCGATGCGGGGGACGCCATACTTGTTGGCCTGGCGCCATACGGTCTCGGACTGGGGCTCGACACCGCCGACGGCGCAGAACACGGCGCAGGCGCCATCCAGCACACGCAGGGAGCGCTCCACCTCGATGGTGAAGTCCACGTGTCCGGGGGTGTCGATGATGTTGATACGGTGTTCCGGAAACTGCTGGTCCATGCCGCTCCAGAAACAGGTGGTGGCCGCAGAGGTGATGGTGATACCACGCTCCTGCTCCTGCTCCATCCAGTCCATGGTCGCAGCACCGTCGTGCACTTCGCCGATCTTGTGCGAAACGCCGGTGTAATAGAGGATACGCTCGGTCGTGGTGGTCTTGCCCGCATCGATATGCGCCATGATCCCGAGGTTGCGATAACGCTCAATAGGAGTGCTGCGTGCCACGTCTAATTCCCGTTCAACAATGTAAAAGAGCCAGAGAAACTTGAGAGTCGCGCTTCCGCCGACTACCAGCGGAAGTGCGAGAAGGCCTTGTTGGCCTCGGCCATGCGGTGCGTATCCTCACGCTTCTTCACCGCCGCGCCACGCGATTCCGCCGCATCCGACAGCTCGGCCGCCAGCCGCTGGGCCATGGATTTCTCGCTGCGCTTGCGCGCCGCCTCGATCAACCAGCGCATGGCCAGGGTGTTGCGACGTACCGGGCGCACTTCCACCGGCACCTGGTAGGTGGCACCACCGACCCGACGGGACTTCACCTCGACCATCGGCCGCACATTGTCCAGCGCCTTCTCCAGCATCTCCATGGGCTCGCCACCGGAGCGGCTCCCCATCTGATCCAGTGCCTCGTACAGGATCTTCTCGGCCACCGCCTTCTTGCCGTCCACCATCACCATGTTGATGAACTTGGCCAGCAGGGTGCTTCCGTACTTGGGATCGGGGAGGATCTCGCGCTTTGCTACGACTCGTCTTCTTGGCATGACTCTAAATCCAGTCTCAAATGTTAGCGTTCGAGCAATCAGCTCTTGGGCCGCTTGGCGCCATACTTGGAACGACCCTGGCGACGGCTCTCGACACCGGAGGTGTCCAGGCTGCCGCGGACCACGTGGTAACGCACACCAGGCAGGTCCTTGACACGGCCGCCACGGATCAGCACCACCGAGTGTTCCTGCAGGTTGTGCCCTTCACCACCGATGTAGGTGGTGACCTCGTAGCCGTTGGTCAGGCGCACGCGCGCCACCTTGCGCAGGGCCGAATTCGGCTTTTTCGGCGTGGTGGTGTAGACGCGGGTGCAGACCCCACGCTTCTGCGGGCAGGCCTCCAGCGCCGGCACATTGCTCTTCTCGACTTTGCGCTTGCGAGGCTTGCGCACCAACTGATTGATCGTTGCCATCTGATTCCGTCTCCGGGGAGTTCTGCTTGCGCGTACTCCCGCCCCAGAAAAGCGAGCAACCGACCCCTCCCGCCGCTCTCGGCGCCGGGACGTTCGATTGCATGGTAGTAACGGCCGGGAAAGGCTCGGCTCCCTGGCCGCGTTCGAATTCACTCAGGACCGGGCATCTGGACCGGCCCGATCGAGAGCGCGAATTCTACGGATGCCCCCTGTCCCTGTCAAGAATATCGGCGAACAATTTCCCCGACAACGGTGGCGGCATCCGGTTTCGTCTCCGCCGGGCAGGCCGGATCGGGTGCAGGACCCGGAAAAAAACCGCCCCCGACGGCTGGGTCGGGGGCGGTATTCCGCGATCGGGGCTGGCCGAAAAGGCCATCGCCCGGCACTACTCGTCGGCGGTGTTGAGCGCCTGCTTGATGGCCTCGGTCACCTCGTCCACATCCATCTCCAGCTTCTGCTCGTGCTCCGACTCGAGCTCGGCAGCGCGCCGGCGACGGCGCTCGTTGTGGTAGGAGAGGCCGGTACCGGCCGGGATCAGGCGGCCGACGATTACGTTCTCCTTCAGTCCCACCAGGTGGTCGCTTGAACCGCGCACGGCGGCCTCCGTCAGCACCCGCGTGGTCTCCTGGAACGAGGCTGCGGAGATGAACGACTCGGTGGCCAGCGAGGCCTTGGTGATCCCCAGCAGGACCGGTTCCCACACGGCCGGCTGCTTCCCCTCCGCCTCCATCTTCCGGTTCACCTCGATGATGCGCGAGCGCTCCACCTGCTCGCCACGCAGGAACTTGGTGTCGCCCGGGGCGGTCACCTCCACCTTGCGCAGCATCTGGCGGATGATCACCTCGATGTGCTTGTCGTTGATCTTCACACCCTGCAGGCGGTAGACGTCCTGGATCTCCTTCACCAGGTAGGAGGCCATCTCGGTGACGCCCTTCAGCCGCAGGATGTCGTGCGGATTGAGTTCGCCGTCCGAGATCACCTCGCCGCGCTCCACGTGCTCACCCTCGAACACATTGACGTGGCGCCACTTGGGAATCAGCTCCTCGTGCTGCTCGCCATCGGCATCGGTGATGATCAGCCGCTGCTTGCCCTTGGTGTCCTTGCCGAAGCTGACGGTACCGGTGGCCTCCGCCAGGATCGCCTGGTCCTTGGGCTTGCGTGCCTCGAACAGGTCGGCGACACGCGGCAGACCGCCGGTGATGTCACGGGTCTTGGAGGACTCCTGGGGCAGGCGCGCCAGGGTGTCACCCACCTGCACCTGGGCCCCGTCCTTGACGCTGACGATGGCACCGGCGGTGAGGTAGTAGTGGGCCGGGATGTCGGTGCCGGCGATGTTGAGGTCGTTGCCCTCCTCGTCCACCAGCTTCAGCATCGGCCGCATGTCCTTGCCGGCTGCGGGACGCTGCTTGGGATCGATCACCTCCAGCGAGGCGAGACCGGTGACCTCATCGATCTGGCTCTGCACGGTGACGCCGTCGACGAAGTCGACGAACTGCAGGGTACCCGCCACCTCGGTGATCACCGGGTGGGTGTGGGGATCCCAGTTGGCCACCATCTGGCCACCCTCGACGTGGTCGCCGTCGGAGACCAGGATGTTGGCACCGTAGGGAACCTTGTAGCGCTCGCGCTCACGTCCCACGTCGTCCATCACCGTCAGCTCGCCGGAGCGGGAAACCGCCACCAGCTTGCCGCTGTGGTGCTGCACGGTCTTGATGTTGTGCAGTTGCACCCGGCCGCTGGTCTTGACGTCGATGCTGTTGACGGCCGCCGCCCGCGACGCCGCACCACCGATGTGGAAGGTGCGCATGGTCAGCTGGGTGCCGGGCTCACCGATCGACTGGGCGGCGATCACGCCCACCGCCTCACCGTTGTTGACCCGGTGGCCACGGGCCAGGTCACGGCCGTAGCACTGGGCACAGACACCGACCTTGGCGTCGCAGGTGATGGCGGAGCGGACCTTGACGTTGTCGATACCCACCTCTTCCAGGCGGTCGACCCAGCCCTCGTCCAGCAGGGTACCGGCGTCGCAGAACAGCTCGTCGGTGCCGGGGACGTACAGCGGGGCCGCCGTCACCCGGCCGAGGATACGCTCGCGCAGGGGCTCGACCACGTCGCCGCCCTCGATGATGGGCTGCATCAGCAGTCCCTCTTCGGTGCCGCAATCCTCCTCCAGTACCACCATGTCCTGGGCCACGTCCACCAGACGGCGGGTGAGGTAGCCGGAGTTGGCGGTCTTCAGTGCGGTATCGGCCAGACCCTTGCGCGCGCCGTGGGTGGAGATGAAGTACTGCAGCACGTCCAGACCCTCGCGGAAGTTCGCGGTGATCGGCGTCTCGATGATGGAACCGTCGGGCTTGGCCATCAGGCCGCGCATGCCGGCCAGCTGGCGGATCTGGGCGGCTGAGCCGCGGGCTCCGGAGTCGGCCATCATGTAGATGGAGTTGAACGAGGCCTGTTCCACCTCGTTGCCATCCTTGTCCTTCACCTTCTGCTTGCCCAGCTTGGCCATCATCGCCTTGGCCACCTGGTCGTTGGTGTGGGACCAGATGTCCACTACCTTGTTGTAGCGCTCACCATTGGTCACCAGGCCGGAGGCGTACTGGTGCTCGATCTCCTTCACCTCCCGCTCCGCGGCCTCCAGGATGCCCTTCTTCTCCTCCGGGATGATCATGTCGTTCATGCCGATGGAGATACCGGAGCGGGTGGCCAGGCGGAAACCCAGGTACATGATCTGGTCGGCGAAGATCACCGTCTCCTTCAGGCCCACCTGGCGGTAGCAGGCGTTGATCAGGTTGGAGATGGCGCGCTTGTCCATCGGCCGGTTGATCAGGTCGTAACTGAGACCTTCCGGCAGGATCTCGGACAGCAGGGCACGTCCGACGGTGGTATCGGTGATGCGCAGCACCTCGGTGCGGTTGCCGTCGGCATCGATATCGAAATCCCGCAGCCGCACCTTGCAGCGCGCCTGCAGCTCCACCTGGCGCGCCTCGTAGGCGCGGTGCACCTCCTTGACGCTGGCGAAGGCCATGCCCTCGCCCCTGGCGTTGATGCGCTCGCGGGTCATGTAATAGAGGCCCAGCACCACGTCCTGGGACGGCACGATGATGGGTTCACCGTTGGCCGGGGACAGGATGTTGTTGGTCGACATCATCAGGGTCCGCGCTTCCAGCTGCGCCTCGATCGACAGCGGCACGTGCACCGCCATCTGGTCACCGTCGAAGTCGGCGTTGAAGGCGGTGCAGACCAGCGGGTGAAGCTGGATCGCCTTGCCCTCGATCAGCACCGGCTCGAACGCCTGGATGCCGAGGCGGTGCAGGGTGGGTGCCCGGTTCAGCATCACGGGGTGCTCGCGGATCACCTCTTCCAGGATGTCCCACACCTCACCGGTGCCGCGCTCGACCAGCTTCTTGGCCGCCTTGATGGTGGTGGCCAGGCCACGCAGCTGCAGCTTGGAGAAGATGAACGGTTTGAACAGCTCCAGCGCCATCTTCTTCGGCAGACCACACTGGTGCAGCTTCAGGGTCGGGCCGACCACGATCACCGAACGGCCGGAATAGTCCACTCGCTTGCCCAGCAGGTTCTGGCGGAAGCGACCCTGCTTGCCCTTGATCATGTCGGCCAGGGACTTCAGCGGACGCTTGTTGGTGCCGGTGATGGCACGGCCGCGGCGACCGTTGTCCAGCAGGGCGTCCACCGACTCCTGCAGCATGCGCTTCTCGTTGCGCACGATGATGTCCGGGGCATTGAGGTCGAGCAGCCGCTTCAGGCGGTTGTTGCGGTTGATCACCCGGCGGTACAGGTCGTTCAGGTCGGAGGTGGCGAAGCGGCCGCCGTCCAGCGGCACCAGCGGGCGCAGCTCCGGTGGCAGCACCGGCAGCACCTTCATCACCATCCACTCGGGCCGGTTGCCCGACTCCTCCAGCGACTCCACCAGCTTCAGCCGCTTGGTCAGCTTCTTCAGCTTGGTCTCGGAGTTGGTGGCGGCGATCTCCTCGCGCAGCTTCTCGATCTCGCGCGGCAGGTTGATGGTACGCAGCAGTTCGTAGACCGCCTCGGCGCCCATGCGGGCATCGAACTCGTCGCCGTTCTCCTCGATCGCCTCCAGGTACTGCTCATCGGTCATCAGCTGGCCGCGCTCCAGCGGCGTCATGCCGGGATCGACCACCACGAAGGATTCGAAGTAGAGCACCCGCTCGATGTCGCGCAGGGTCATGTCCAGCAGCAGACCGATGCGCGACGGCAGCGACTTGAGGAACCAGATGTGGGCCACGGGGCTGGCCAGCTCGATGTGGCCCATGCGCTCCCGGCGTACCTTGGCCAGGGTCACCTCGACGCCGCACTTCTCGCACACCACGCCGCGATGCTTGAGCCGCTTGTACTTGCCGCACAGGCACTCGTAGTCGTTGATCGGGCCAAAGATCTTGGCGCAGAACAGGCCGTCCCGCTCCGGCTTGAAGGTACGGTAGTTGATGGTCTCCGGCTTTTTCACCTCGCCAAAGGACCAGGACCGGATCATGTCGGGGGAAGCGAGGCCGATGCGGATGGCATCGAAGTCTTCCGACTGGCCCTGCTGCTTCAGAATTTTCAGTAGATCTTTCAAGATCGTCTCTCCTGCTGTGGGATTCCGGATATCGTCTCGGTTCTCTTCTCAGACTGGGAAGCGAATCCGGGACCCTACTCCCGTTCCAGTTCGATATTGATGGCGAGGGAACGGATCTCCTTGACCAGCACGTTGAAGGACTCGGGCATGCCCGCCTCCATGGTGTGGTTGCCATCGACGATGTTCTTGTACATGCGGGTACGGCCGGTGACGTCGTCCGACTTCACCGTCAGCATCTCCTGCAGGGTGTAGGCGGCACCATAGGCCTCCAGCGCCCATACCTCCATCTCGCCGAAGCGCTGGCCGCCGAACTGGGCCTTGCCGCCCAGTGGCTGCTGGGTGACCAGGCTGTAGGGGCCGGTGGAACGGGCGTGCATCTTGTCGTCCACCAGATGGTTCAGCTTCAGCATGTACATGTAGCCGACGGTCACGGGACGGTCGAAGGCCTCACCGGTGCGGCCGTCGTAGAGGATGGTCTGGCCGCTTTCGGGCAGATCCGCCAGCTTCAGCATGGCCTTGATCTCCTCCTCGGTGGCGCCGTCGAACACCGGTGTGGCGGTGGGCACGCCAGCGGTCAGGTTGCGGCACAGCTCGACCACCTCCTCGTCACTGAAGGAGTCGATCTCCTCCGGCTTGCCGCTGCTGTTGTAGACCTGGTCCAGGAACTTGCGCAGCTCCGCCACCTTCGCCCTGGCCTCCAGCATGCGGCCGATCTTGCGACCGACGCCCTTGGCGGCCCAGCCCAGGTGGGTCTCCAGTACCTGCCCCACATTCATGCGCGAGGGCACACCCAGAGGATTGAGCACCACGTCGACCGGTTCGCCCTCCTCGTCGAACGGCATGTCCTCCACCGGTACGATGGTGGAGATCACGCCCTTGTTACCGTGGCGGCCGGCCATCTTGTCACCCGGCTGGATGCGGCGCTTGACCGCCACGTACACCTTCACCATCTTCAACACGCCGGGGGCCAGGTCGTCACCGGTGGTCAGCTTGCGTTTCTTCTCCTCGAACTTCTCGGCGAAGGTCTCGCGTTGCTGCTTCACCTGCTCGGCAATGGCCTCCAGCTGGGCCGCCGCCTCCTCGTTGCGCAGGCGGATCTCCAGCCAGCGGTCCCGCTCCAGTCCGGCCAGATAGCCCTTGGTGACCTTGGCACCGGATTTGAGCTTGTCGGGGCCGCCGTCGGCCACCTTGCCCAGCAGCATCTTCTCCACGCGCTGGAAGGTGTCGTCCTCCATGATGCGCAGCTGGTCGTTCAGATCCTTGCGCACCCGGTCCAGCTCCATCTCCTCGATCTGCAGAGCGCGGGCATCCTTCTCGACGCCGTCACGGGTGAACACCTGGACGTCGATCACGGTGCCGGCCATGCCGGAGGAGACGCGCAGGGAGGTATCCTTCACGTCCGCCGCCTTCTCTCCGAAGATGGCCCGCAGCAGCTTCTCCTCCGGGGTCAGCTGGGTCTCGCCCTTGGGGGTCACCTTGCCCACCAGGATGTCGCCCTCCTTCACCTCGGCGCCGACGTAGACGATGCCGGACTCGTCCAGCTTGGCCAGGGCCGCCTCGCCCACGTTGGGGATGTCGCCGGTGATCTCCTCCGGGCCCAGCTTGGTGTCGCGGGCCATGCAGGTGAGCTCCTCGATGTGGATGGTGGTGAAGCGGTCCTCCTGCACCACCCGCTCGGAGACCAGGATCGAGTCCTCGAAGTTGTAGCCGTTCCAGGCCATGAAGGCGATGCGCATGTTCTGGCCCAGCGCCAGCTCACCCATGTCGGTGGAGGGGCCGTCGGCCATCACGTCGCCACGGCTCACCTGGTCACCGGGTTTCACCAGCGGTCGCTGGTTGATGCAGGTGTTCTGGTTGGAACGGGTGTACTTGGTCAGGTTGTAGATATCGACACCGGGCTCGCCCGCCTCGGTCTCGTCGTCGTTCACCCGCACCACGATGCGGCCCGAATCGACACTCTCCACCACGCCGCCGCGGCGCGCCACCACGGTGACACCGGAGTCGACCGCCACCGAGCGCTCCATGCCGGTGCCGACCAGGGGCTTCTCGGCACGCAGGGTGGGCACCGCCTGGCGCTGCATGTTGGAACCCATCAGGGCGCGGTTGGCGTCGTCGTGCTCCAGGAACGGGATCATGGAGGCGGCCACCGAGACGATCTGCTTCGGCGACACGTCCATGTACTCGATCTTGTCCGGCGTCGACAGGGTGAATTCGTTCTGGTGCCGGCAGGAGACCAGCTCGTCGGTCAGGCGCCCCTCCTCGTCCAGACTGGCGTTGGCCTGGGCGATGACGAAGCGTCCCTCCTCGATGGCGGAGAGGTAGTCGATCTGATCGGTCACCCTGCCATCCACCACCTTGCGGTAGGGGGTCTCCAGGAAGCCGTAGTCATTGGTGCGCGCGTAGACCGCCAGCGAGTTGATCAGGCCGATGTTGGGACCTTCCGGCGTCTCGATGGGGCAGACCCGGCCGTAGTGGGTCGGATGCACGTCGCGCACCTCGAAGCCGGCACGCTCGCGGGCCAGGCCACCGGGGCCGAGGGCCGACACGCGGCGCTTGTGGGTCACCTCGGAGAGCGGGTTGTTCTGGTCCATGAACTGGGACAGCTGGCTGGAGCCGAAGAACTCCTTGATCGCCGCCGACACCGGCTTGGCATTGATCATCTCCTGCGGCATCAGCCCCTCGGACTCGGCCAGGGTGAGGCGTTCCTTGACGGCACGCTCGACCCGCACCAGGCCGACGCGGAACTGGTTCTCCGCCATCTCGCCGACGGAGCGGATACGGCGGTTGCCCAGGTGATCGATGTCGTCCACCACGCCATGACCGTTGCGGATATTGATCAGCTCCTTGAGCACATCGATGATGTCCTCCTTGGAGAGCACACCCTCGCCGGTCACCTCGTCGCGGCCCAGGCGCTTGTTGAACTTCATCCGGCCCACCGCCGACAGGTCGTAGCGGTCGGGGCTGAAGAACAGGCTGTTGAACAGGTTCTGCGCGGCCTCCTTGGTCGGCGGCTCGCCCGGACGCATCATGCGGTAGATCTCCACCTGCGCCTCGAGCTCGGTGGTGGAGGGGTCGATACGCAGGGTGGTGGAGATATAGGGGCCCTGGTCCAGGTCGTTGGTGAACAGGGTCTCGATCTTCTTCACGCCGTGATCGATCAGGGTCTGCAGCAGCTCCCCCGTGATCTCGTCGTTGGCCGCCGCCAGCAGCTCACCGGTCCCCTTGTCGACGACGTTGTGGGCCAGCACCTTCCCGTGCAGAAACTCCAGCGGCACGTCCAGCTGCTTGATACCGGCCTTCTCCAGCTGCCTGATGTGGCGCTGGGTGACCCGGCGGCCGGACTCGACGATGACCTCCTTGCCCACCTTGATGTCGAAGGTGGCGGTCTCGCCGCGCAGGCGCTCGGGCACCAGGTTGAGCTTGGCCTTGGTCTTGCTCAGGGTCACCGTGTCGGTGTCGAAGAACATTTCCAGGATCTGCTCGGTGTCGTAACCGAGGGCGCGCAGCAGGATGGTGGCCGGCAGCTTGCGCCGGCGGTCGATGCGCACGAACACGTTGTCCTTGGGATCGAACTCGAAGTCGAGCCAGGAACCGCGATAGGGGATCACCCGGGCCGAGAACAGCAGCTTGCCGGAGGAGTGGGTCTTGCCCTTGTCGTGGTCGAAGAAGACGCCGGGAGAGCGGTGCAGCTGGGAGACGATGACGCGTTCGGTGCCGTTGATGACGAAGGTGCCGTTGTCGGTCATCAGGGGCAGTTCGCCCATGTAGACCTCCTGCTCACGCACGTCCTTGACCACCTTGGAGCCGGCCGGGGCCTCCTTGTCGTAGATCACCAGCCGGACCAGTACCCGCAGCGGCGCAGCATAGGTGGTACCGCGCAACTGGCACTCGCGCACGTCGAAGGTGGGGGTGCCGAGACGGTAGCTGACATACTCCAGCACCGCGTTGCCGGAGTAGCTGACGATGGGGAACACCGATTGGAAGGCCGCGTGCAGTCCCTTGTTCTGTCGCTGATCGGGATCCGCCGCCTCCTGCAGGAAGTTGCGGTAGGAATCGATCTGCGTCGCCAGCAGATAGGGCACCTCAAGGATGATCGGGCGTTTGCCGAAATCCTTGCGGATGCGCTTTTTCTCGGTAAAAGAATAGGCCATGCTGCCGTCCCTCGAGTTCTTCATCAATGATGCCTGTCCGGTTCGGGCGGAACCGGTCAGGATAGTCGGTTGGAAAGGTCCGTCGATTGTGGGACCATTCCGGAAAGTGGTCGCCCTGCCATTGCCATGCCTGCTGGCGGGCCAATCGCTTTTCGCAAACGGTTCCGCAGAGCCGCTTGCGAAAAGCGCCCCACAAGCGGGAAAAGGCCGGTGGCGGAAACCGCCACCAGCCCCGAACCGCTCAGGGTCTGCAAACGCCAGAGATCAAGAATTACTTGACCTCGACAGTGGCGCCCGCTTCTTCCAGCTGCTTCTTGATGTCTTCCGCCTCGTCCTTGGAAACGCCCTCCTTCAGGGTGGTGGGCACGCCCTCGACGGCCTCCTTCGCCTCCTTCAGGCCGAGACCGGTGATGGCGCGAACCGCCTTGATCACGCCGACCTTCTTCTCGCCGAAGCCGGTCAGGACCACGTCGAACTCGGTCTTTTCCTCGGCAGCGGCGGCTTCACCACCGGCAGCCACGGGGGCGGCCGCCACGGCAGCCGCGGCGGTCACGCCGAACTTCTCTTCCATCGCCTCGATCAGTTCGACGACTTCCATGACGCTCATGTTGGCAATCGCGTCAAGAATATCTTCTTTGGATACGGCCATTGTAGAAAACTCCTGATAAAAAATTAGGTTGAAAAGGGTTGGAACCGGTAAGCCGAATTACGCTGCCTCTTTGGCATCGCGGATCGCCGCCACCGTGCGGACCAGCTTGCCCGGCACCTCGTTGAGGGTGCGGGCCAGCTTCTCCACCGGAGCCTTCATCACGGCCATCAGCATACTGATGGCCTGATCGTAGGTCGGCATCTTGGCCAGGGCCTCGATATCGGAGGGCTGCAACAGCTTGCCCCCGAGCGCGACGATCCTGACCTCGAGCTTCTTGTGCTCCTTGGCGAAATCCTTGATCACCCTGGCGGCAGAACCCGGGTCCTCCTGGGAGAATGCGAAGACCAGCGGACCGGTCAACTCATCCTGCATACAGGCGAACTCGGTGCCCTCCACGGCGCGCCGGACCAGCGTGTTCTTGATCACGCGGAGATAGACACCGGACTCACGCGCCTTCACGCGCAACTCGGTCATCTCCTCCACGGTCAAGCCGCGGTATTCGGCAGCGATCGCGGACAGGGCACTTCCTGCCACTTCAGCGACTTCGGCGACGACGGCTTTCTTCTGCTCGAGATTGAGTGGCACTCGTCACCTCCTGACTACGGCGGAACGGAAGATTCCGCTCCTGTTCATCACGACGGACACCGGGATCGGGATCCGCCCTACTGCTGCACGGGCCGTCATCAGGTCAACCTGAATCAGGAGCCCCGTCTGCGCAGGCGGGATTAAGCCACCGGGATAGGGCGGCGCCTGCGGTCTTTGACGGCAACCGGGGTGTCCCCCGGCGCCCCAAAGTTCCTGCGCCGGGTGGATGGGCATCCACCCGGAAAATACCGTTACACTTCCAGCGATGCCTGCTCCAGCACCAGGCCGGGGCCCATGGTGGAGGAGACGGTGATCTTCTTCAGGTAGACGCCCTTGGCCGCACTCGGCTTCATCTTCTTCAGATCGGCCAGCAGCGCCTCAAGATTCTGCTTCAGCGCGGCGCCATCGAAGTCCACCTTGCCGATGGGGCAGTGGATGATACCGGCCTTGTCGGTACGGTAACGCACCTGGCCCGCCTTGGCGTTCTTCACCGCCTCCGCGACATTGGGAGTGACCGTCCCCACCTTCGGGTTCGGCATCAGTCCCCGGGGACCCAGGATCTGGCCCAGCTGGCCCACCACGCGCATGGCGTCCGGGCTGGCGATGACCACGTCGAAATCCATGTTGCCGGCCTTGATCTCCGCGGCCAGGTCTTCGAAACCGACGATGTCGGCGCCCGCCTCCTTCGCCTTCTCCGCATTCTCACCCTGGGCGAACACCGCCACCCGCACCGTCTTGCCGGTACCGTTGGGCAGCACGGTGGAGCCGCGCACCACCTGGTCCGACTTGCGCGGATCGACACCCAGGTTCACCGCCACGTCCACCGATTCGGGGAATTTGACGCTGGAAATCTCCTTCAGCAGGGCGAAGGCCTCCTCCGCCGGATACTGCCTGCCGGGCTCGACCTTCTCCCGGATCGCCTTCATTCGCTTGCTCAGTTTGGCCATGGCTCAGACTCCCTCCACGTTGAGGCCCATGGAACGGGCACTGCCGGCGATGGTGCGGACTGCCGCGTCCATGTCGGCCGCGGTCAGATCCGGCTCCTTGGTGCGGGCGATCTCCTCCAGCTGCTCCCGGGTCACCGTTCCGACCTTTACGGTATTGGGCGTACCGGAGCCCTTGGCGATACCGGCGGCCTTGCGCAGCAGCACCGAGGCGGGGGGGGTCTTGGTGATGAAGGTGAAGCTGCGGTCGGTATAGACCGTGATCACCACCGGGATCGGCATCCCCTTCTCCATGTTCTGGGTCTTGGCGTTGAACGCCTTGCAGAACTCCATGATGTTGACACCGTGCTGGCCCAGCGCCGGGCCCACCGGCGGACTCGGATTGGCCTCGCCGGCCGGGACCTGCAGCTTGATGTATGCCTGGATCTTCTTTGCCATGATCTACCTCACTGTGGGTTCGAACGTCGCGGGCTGGTTACCGCGACTCCCCTTGGTTTATTGAACAAGGGCCGAGGAAAAACGGGGCCGAGGGCCGAGGATACAACTCAGACCCATTCCAACCCTCCTTGGCCCTTGGCCCTTGGCCCTTGGCCCTTGGCCCTTGGCCCTTGGCCCTTGGCCCTTGGCCCTTGGCCCTTGGCCCTTGGCCCTTGGCCCTTGGCCCTTCCCTTAACCCTTTTCCACCTGGCCGAACTCGAGATCGACGGGTGTGGAACGCCCGAAGATCAGTACCGACACCTTGAGCCGGCTCTTTTCGTAGTCGACCTCCTCGACCACGCCGTTGAAGTCGTTGAACGGGCCGTCGATGACGCGCACCACCTCGCCCGGTTCGAACAGCACCTTGGGGCGGGGCTTCTCGACACCCTCCTGCACCCGCTGCAAGATGGCCTCGGCCTCCTTGTCGCTGATCGGCGCCGGCTTGCCGCCGGTACCGCCGATGAAGCCCATCACCTTGGGCACGTCCTTCACCAGGTGCCAGGTGTCGTCGGTCATCTCCATCTGTACCAGCACATAGCCGGGGAAGAACTTGCGCTCGCTGCGGCGCTGCTGGCCGCCCCGCATCTCCACCACCTCCTCGGTGGGGACCAGGATCTCACCGAACTTGTCCTCCATGCCGTAACGCTTGATCCGCTCCTCCAGGGAGCGCTTGACCTGGGCCTCGAAGCCCGAGTAGGCATGAACCACGTACCAGCGTTTCGCCATAATCTGAAGAATCCTAGGGCCTGTAAGCACCCTGCGGATGCCCCGCACCGGTCCTCCAACGGGACCTGACAGGGCACGCAGAGCGCGGTCTGGTGATTCCAAAGGTGCGATATGCAGCGCCGTACAACCCTGCCGGAAGGCCCACCCGGAAGGACGGGGCTGTCTTTCCCCGTGACGATGTTGTGCATTCGCTCCCGTAGAGCAGACACAGGGCACTCCGTCCACCCTGTCCCGCCAGTAAACAATCTCCGTCGCCGGGCATCCGCATCGTTCTCACAGGTCCTACCCGGTCACTGACCGCACGATCGACAGCAGGACCATGTCGAACAGCCACAGCACGATTCCCATGACAAGAACCATGGCGAATACGATCAGCGTCGTCTGGATGGTCTCCTGCCGGGATGGCCAGACCACCTTGCGGACCTCCGTCCTGGCGGCGACCGCGAAGTCCCAGATCCTGCGCCCCGGTGCGGACTGGAGCGCGATCGCGATGGCCACGCCGGACACCGCCAGCAGGCCGAGCACCCGCAGCAGGGTCGAGTACTCGGAGAGGAAATAGAACACACCGATCCCGGCGACCAGCAACACCACGGCCAGCAACAGCTTGACCGTGTCCATCCCGGAACCCTGAGCTTCTGTCTTTGCGTTCATTCCTGCCAACACGCCCTGGGCGGGCGCTCTGTAATGTGGCAGGCCAGGAGGGAATCGAACCCCCAACCTGCGGTTTTGGAGACCGCTGCTCTGCCAATTGAGCTACTGGCCTGGAAAGTCTTCTGCGGTTGGCGGTTTGCCGTGGCTGGTCTGCCGTTTGCAGGACAAGCGGAGGCGGCCAGCTTATCGCTGGACCGCCTCGCCCTCACAACCATCCACTTCTAAACCGACAACCGCTTACTGCCTGCTGCTTACCGCCAAACAGCGACTCATTCGATGATCTTGGAAACCACGCCGGCGCCGACCGTGCGGCCACCCTCGCGGATTGCAAAGCGCAGACCCTCTTCCATCGCGATCGGCGCAATCAGCTTCACCGTCATCTTGACGTTGTCACCCGGCATCACCATCTCCACACCCTCCG
>DRKP01000123.1 GCA_011051715.1 Sedimenticola thiotaurini
GGCGATGAAAAAGGGATTGACCCTGCTGCTGTTGTGGTTGTCGATGACCGCCCTGCCGGCGACACTGCAGTCCGCCGAGACGCTGAAACTGTTTCGCATCGGCACCGGCGGCGAAGGTGGCACCTACTATCCGATAGGGCAACTGATCGCCCGCGCCACCAGCGGCCCGCCCGGGGCGGCAGGGTGCCGCGACGAAGAGCCCTGTGGTGTTCCGGGTCTGCTAGCCGTCGCCCAGGCCGCCAACGGATCGGTGGCCAATGTCGCCGACATCCAGCGGGGCATCCTGGAATCCGGATTCTCCCAGTCCGACGTGGCCCACTGGGCCTACACCGGCAGCGAGACCTTCCGGGGAGAGCCCCCGATGCATCGCCTGCGAACCATCGCCAGCCTCTACTCGGAGAGCATCCACCTGGTGACCCGCCGCGGCTCGGGGATCCGCGGCATACGCGATCTGAAGGGCCGCCGGGTGGCCCTGGACGAACCCGGATCCGGCACCCTGATCGACGCCGAGATCCTGCTGCGGGCCTTCGGATTGTCGCGCGAGAACATGACCATCGAGTACGCCAAGTATGAACTGGCGGCGAAAAAGATGCGCAACGGCAGTCTCGACGCCTTCTTCATCGTGGCCGGCTACCCCGCCAAGGCGATCAGCCGGCTGTTGCGGGATGAGGGCATCGATCTGGTCCCGATCGAGGGTCCGGAGGTCGATGCGATCCTTCGCGATTACCCGTTCTTCTCCAGCGGCGAGATCCCGGCCGGCGCCTACCGGGGCCTGACACGGGCGATCCCCACCATCAACGTGCGGGCCCAGTGGCTCACCAGTGCGGCGCTCGACGACGAGCTGATCTACCGGATCACCCGGAACCTGTGGAGCAGCCGTTCCCTGCGCATGTTGCGGGAGGGCCACCCGAAGGGACGGGAGATCCGGCTCGACCACGCCCTCGATGCGCTGGCGGTTCCACTGCACCCCGGCGCGGCCAGGTTCTATCGTGAACAGGGCATGCTGAAGGATTCCTGACCCGCCCCTCTCCGCATGGATCTGAAAGCCCTCCGCCTCTCCAGCTCCTCGCTCACCTCCCTGGTGCTGATCCTGTTCATCCTGATCTCCACCGGCGCCATCATCTACTACGCCCAGTCGACGCTGGGGGAGATCGAGGACGCGCTGCCGGTGCAGCTGGCGCAGCAGGAGAGCGACGTGATCACCCTGGTGACCGGGGTGAACGACCTGAAACACGGGATCCGCCTGGCGCGGGCACAGCTCCCCGACGCCGACATCCAGGGACTGCGGGCGCAGCTGGAGGTGATCCATGCGCAGCTGCAGCAGATCCGGGAAAAATACAGTTTCCGTGACCTGATCGGGGTCTCATCCATCCACGCCCTGTTCAACCCGATGCTCTACGACGTGCAGAAGTGGCTGACCGATGGCGTCTACAACCTGGCGCCCGGCAGCGATGCCGTGTTGAGGATCGCCGAGCTGCGCGTGAGCGATGCCCTGCGGGAGGCGCGGAGCCTGTCTGCCGAGGCCTCCAACACCTCCTTCCGGATCCTGTCGGCGCAGGCCAGCCGGATGCGTCGCTTTCGCACCGTGGCGACCGCCATGCTGGGAGCCATGACCCTGTTGTCGCTGGCCCTGATCTATTTCGTTCTGCATCAGCAACGTACCATGCTGGCCCTGCGCGACAGCGAGGAACAGATCCGGTACCGCGCCAACCACGACCTGCTCACCGGCCTGCCGAACCGTGCCAGCTTCATCGAGCACCTGGAGGAGGCGGTGGGCATCAGCCGCCGGCGCAACTCCCAGATCGCTCTCCTGTTCATCGACCTGGACCGCTTCAAGACCATCAACGACACCCTCGGACACGCCGTCGGAGACCAGCTGATCCGGGAGGTCGGTGAACGCATCCGCCAGTGCGTCCGGGCCACCGATGTGGTGGCCCGGCTCGGGGGAGACGAGTTCACGGTGCTGCTGCAGGATGCCAGCGACGTGCTGCAGGTCTCCCTCATCGCCAGAAACATCATCGACCAGATCGCCTGGCCGTTTCAGCTGGAGGGACACGAGGTGTTCACCAGCGCCAGCATCGGCGTCACCGTCTGCCCGGGAGACAGCAGTGACACCACCACCCTGCTGAAGAACGCCGACATGGCGATGTATCAGGCCAAGGAGAAGGGGCGCAACACCTTCCGCTTCTTCACCAGCCGGATGACCCAGCGGGCGGAGGAGTTCCTCAGCATCGACAAGGACCTGCGCCGGGCCCTGGAACAGGGGGAGCTGTCGATCGAATATCAGCCCATCTTCCGCCTCGCCGACCGGCAACTGGTCGGGGTGGAGGCGTTGCTGCGCTGGAACCACCCGGAGCGGGGGCTGATCGCACCCGATACCTTCATCCCGGTGGCGGAGGAGACCGGACTGATCCTGGATCTCGGATACTGGGTCCTGAGCGAGGCCTGCCTGCAGATGAGCCGGTGGCACACGCATCAGCCACTGTATCTCTCGGTCAACGTCTCGATGCGCCAGTTCATGGGGGGATTCGGCCCGAACCAGATGCGATGGATTCTGGAGGAGAGCGCTCTTCCAGCCGACCGGCTGGTGCTGGAGATCACCGAATCCCTGCTGATGGAGGACAGCAGCAAGGTCCACGGGGCGTTGCAGGATCTGCACCGGATGGGGATCAGACTGGCGGTGGACGATTTTGGAACCGGCTACTCGGCACTCAAGTACCTGCGCGATTTTCCGGTCGACACCCTGAAGATCGACCGCTCCTTCGTGCAGAACCTGAACGGAGGCAACGGCGGGGTCAGCCTGGTCGAGACCATTATCGCCATGGCCCGGGGCATGGATCTCGTTGTGGTGGCCGAAGGGGTCGAGGACGCGCATCAGGAGGAGGTCCTGCGGCGGCTGGGATGCGAGATGGTCCAGGGTTTCTACTACAGCCGGCCACTAACGCCCGGTGCCCTGGAGACGCTGCTGCGGGAACAGCTCGCCTCCTGACCCCGGCACCACCACCCCCTTCCGGCCGATGAAGAAACCCGACACCCGCACCGCCATGGCACGCCTGATCGGCGAGATCCGGGCCGCCCTCCCGTTCGATGCCCCGGAGACCAGGTACTGTGGCGACGACTGCCGCTTCTGCGCGCCGAAGCTGCTGGCCTACCTGGAGTCCGAGCTTGAGGAGTGGGAACAGCGACTGGCCGACGGCGGCAGACCGGACTTCGGCGACCTCAACCGGCTCGCCCGCAGCGCCCGCCGGATCCACCGGGCGCTGCAGCGGAACGGGCTGCTGCCGGCGTCAGCCGCCGATGCCGGCCAGGAACACGACCGCCAGACCGAGAACGAGCCATAGCGGCCGCAACCACCACTCTCCGCCACCGATCAGGGCCCGGCTCATGAACCACAGACCCAGCCCCACCTTGGCGAAGGCGAGCAGGGCCGCCGCCAGCCCCTGCCCGGGGTGGATCAGGGCCGGATTGGCGACGAAGGCCAGTGGCACCACATAGAGCCCGAGCCCCAGCCGCATCGACTGTCCCGCCACCGGCACCCAGGGCGTCTGCGCCATGCCGGCGGCGATGAACACGGTGCCGCAGACCGGCGGCGTGATGGTGGAGAGCAGGGCGTACCAGAACACGAACAGGTGGGCATTCAGGGGCGCCATGCCCAGCTCCTGCAGCGCCGGTCCGGCGACCGAGATGCAGATCACATAGGCGGCCGTGGTTGGCACCTCCATGCCCAGGATCAGGCAGGCCAGGGCGGTGAGCAGCAGCGCGATCCAGAGCTGGCCACCGGAGAGCCCGATGATCACCGAGGTGACCTTGATCCCCAGCCCGGTCTGGTTGAGCACGCCGATCACCAGGCCGGCGCAGATGATGATGGCGGCGATGGTGGCGATCTGGCTGGCGGCGCCGACACAGGCGGCGGTCAGGCGCCGCCGCCAGCGCCCCGGGGAGGGCCGGTAGTCCTCGTCCAGCAGCAGCAACAGGGCCGAGGTGAAGATGGCACCGGCGGCAGCGTACTGGGGCGTGTAGCCGGTCAGGAACAGCACCCCGAGCAGCACCGAGAACGGCAATACGAAGAAGGGCGCCAGCCGCAGTACCCGCCGTCCCGGCGGGATCTGCTCCCGAGACATCGGCAGCAGACCGTAGCGGCGGGCGAACAGGTCCACCCCGGCCCAGGCGGCGAAGAAGAACAGGATCGCCGGCAGCAGGGCGGCCGACATCACCTCGGTATAGGAGATGCGCAGCAGCTCCATCATCACGAAGGCACCGGCCCCCATCAGCGGCGGCATGATCTGCCCCCCGCTGGAAGCCACCGCCTCCACCGCCGCGGCGAAACCGGGTGGGTAGCCGAGCCGCTTCATCACCGGCAGGGTGATGGCGCCGGTGGAGGCGACATTGGCCGAGGCGGAGCCGGAGATGGAACCGAAGAAGGCGGACGAGAGCACCGACACCTTGGCCGCGCCGGCGCGGAACCGGCCGGCCAGCCGGATGGCCAGGGCCATGAACGCCTCCCCTCCCTCGCCGGCGCCGATGAAGGCGCCGAGGATGACGAACACCGCCACCACGTTGACCGAGACCCCGGTGAGAGGGCCCCAGATCCCCCCCTCGGCGATGGTCAGGGTACCGAGAAAACTGCCCAGGGGCAGGCCGGGGTGACCGAACTGGCCCGGCAGGTACTGCCCCAGCAGACCATAGGAGAGGGCGATCACCGCGACGATCGGCAGCGCCAGCTTGATCGCCCGGCGGGCCATCTCCAGCACCACCAGGATGAGGCCGATCCCGAGCAGGTACTGTCCCGGCCCTTCCAGATAGCCGTACTGCTCCACCAGCTGATCACGGTTGAAGGCGATGTAGAGACTGGCGAAGATGCCGAAGGCCCCGATCAGCCAGCTCAGCAGACGCCGCGATGGCGGGCCGCCGACCCCCACCCAGAACACCCAGGGCAGGGCCAGCGCCAGGTGCAGCGGGCGGCTGACCAGGTTCGGGATCAGGCCGCTGAAGACCAGGTAGAGATGGAAGCCGACGCTGGCTGTTGCCAGGGCGACGACGGCACTGCGAACGGGTGAGAAGGGCACGGGATGGAGACGCCGGCCCGGAACAGGGGCCGGCGCCGCTGTGACGTTACTGCAGCGATTCCGGGATCTTTACGCCCCGCTCCCGGTAGTAGCGCAACGCCCCCGGATGCAGCTTCGCACCCAGGGTCTTCAGTTCCTCGAAGGTGACCGCGTTCCACCAGGGGTTGGCCTCGCCCAGGGCCTGCTTCTGCTCCCAGAACGCCCTGGTCAGGCGATAGGCGGTGTCGTCGTCCATGGCGGTGGTGGTGTAGGCCCCCACCGGCAGCGAGGTGGTGACCACGTCGTAATCCACCCCGGGGTAGGTACCGGCCGGGATCACCAGGCGGGTGCGGCCGGTCTTCTTCACCTGTTCGTCGGTCATGCTCAGCAGACGGATCGGCGTACCCGCCGCGGCCTCGATCACATTTGGCGCCGGATAGGAGCCGGCGGTGGCGAAACCGTCGATCTGGCCGTTCTTGAGTGCCGCGACCGCCGCGTTCAGCTCCACGTCGACCAGGTCCACCTTGCCCTCCAGTCCGAACAGCTTGAGGTACTTGGCCGCCTCGCGGGCGCCGAACGAGCCCTTGCCGATGAGAAAGCGCTTGCCGGCCAGGTCGGCGAAGCGGTCGATGCCGGCATCGGCCCGCACCACCAGGTGCATGGTCAGGGAGGGGATGACGAAGAGGGAGCGGATCTCCTGATAGCGGGGACTGGCATCCTTGAACATCTTCTTGCCGGCCTGGGCCAGCCGGATCAGCACCGGTGGTGTGGTGAAGACGTAGTTGCCGCTGCGGTTGGCCACCTCCTTCACGTTCTGGACCGAACCCTGGCTCTCCTCCACGGTCACGATCATGTCGCCACCGGTGGCGCGCTTGACCGCCTCGGCGATCTGCACCGCCATCTGGTAGTAGGAGGAGGTGGACTTGGCCGACTTGTAGGTGACGCGCGTCCCGGCGGAGGCGGCGGTCACCACCAGCAGTGAAGAGAGGGCGGCCAGCAGCAGGCCGCGCACCAGGTTGCGACGGGATCTTGAGTGGTTCATGGCATCGATGGTCCGTTGTGGTTCCGGATGGATCCGCAGATCCTACAACAGATCCACCACTCCATGCTGCCCCCGATTCACAGCACGCCTGTCACTGGAGATATTCGCGCAACCGCTCCGCCATCGCCTGGGGGGTGATGCCGTGGGCGAACTTGGTGATGAAACGCCCGTCCGGACCGATCAGGTAGACGCTGGCGGTATGGTCCATCAGGTAGAGTTCCGGATCGCCCCCCTCCTCCACCACCTTCTCGTACCGCACCCGGTACTCCTTCGCCAGCTTCTCGGTCATCGCCTTGCTGCCCACCAGGCCGATCAGGCGATCGTTGAAGAACGGCACGTACTTGGCCATCTTCTCCACGGTATCGCGCTCCGGATCGATGGTGATGAAGTAGGGCTGTATCCGGTCCGCCAGCGGGCCGAGCTGGTCCAGCGCCAGCGACATGGTCTGCAGCGAGGTGGGGCAGATGTCCGGACAGTAGGTGTAGCCGAAATAGAGCAGGCTGTAGTGGCCCAGGAGGTCCTCTTCGGTCACCAGCCGGCCGTTGTGGTCGGTGAGCATGAAGCGGCCACCGATGGTCTCGCCGGGCTGCAGCTCGTCGGCGGCCCCGGCCTGGGCGGCGGCCGCCTCCAGGATCGGCTGCTCGGCGTTGACGCACTTGCGGATCACGTCGGTATTGTGGCGCATCAGCTGATCATAGAGCTGCGGACCCGGTTCCAGCCCCAGGCCGAAGCTGTCCAGTTCCCCGACGTTGATGCCGGTGCCGCTGGTGAGCAGTTCCAGCTCGGGGGTGGGCAGCCCCTTCTCGGTCAGCAGGCAGTTGACCTGTCCGTCACGAATGGCCGCCCGCGCCTGCAGCAGCCTGACCGCATCCACCGGCTGCGGCGGCAGGGGTGAGAGGACCATCCTCGTCTTCAGTGCATAGGCCTGCTCGAAATACTGTTGGGTGTCGTAGTAGAGGATCACCGCACCGCCCTTCATGCCGCGATAGCCGTACTCCAGCATCCGGTCCATCTCCGCGGCCTGGGCGAACACCTTGTCCCGGTTGCGGCGGTACAGGTGGGCACGTCCGGGATCGGCGGCCATCAGTACCCGGGTCAGTTCGTCGATCATCATCAGGCCGTTGCGGCTGTCCAGCCAGAAGAAGGGATCCAGCCGGTCGTCCCTCTCCCGGTCGGGCAGCACCTTCAGTGCCGGCCGGTCCAGCAGGGCGACCACGTGCCTGTCCGGCAGCTCCTGCCGCAGGGGTTCCACCAGGAACGCCTCCAGCTCCGGTCCCACCCAGACCACCAGGTTGGCCTCCTGCAGCTGCTTCTTCTGCGCCTCGCTCAACTGGTAACCATAGGGTGTCTCGTCACCATCGAGCAGCAGCACCGGCGACTCCACTCCCTGCATCAGCGCGGCCAGGATCGAGTGCACCGGCCGGATGCTCGCCACCACCTTGAACTCCCCCGCCGGCGACGCTACAGGGACGAGAACTAGGAGAAACAGGATGGCGGCCAGGCAGCGGCCGCTGCAGGAATGTAGTTTCATGATTGGAGTCACCCGTTACTGTTCGTTTATGGATCTGCCGAAGGCACGCTCGAGCACCCGGAGCGCCTCGCCCACCCGCTGGTCGAAGGCCGCCTTGTCGGGACAGTCCGACTTCTCGGCGATGAAGCGGAGGAAGGATTCGTTGGTGGCATCGTCGAACCCCTGTCCCAGGGCGCGGCGCCTGGGCAGTACCTCCACCAGGGCCCGTTTCATGCGCCGGGTCTGATCCAGGTAACGGCAGTGCAGGGCGATGCCGTTGAGTTCGCCCAGCCCCCCGATCGCCCGGTACTGGTCGTCGGTGATCGCGCTGGCGGCCCCGGCCCGGAGAAGGCACACCACCACTCCGACACTGATCGCTGCTGTTGGTTTCATGGTCCTCCCGAACGAGTCGTGCAGGGTTGCTTCGGCAGCCACCGATTGTAGGGGAGCCGGGGGGAATGTGAACTGTTTCAGATCAAATCGGTGTCGCTGGCGGGTGGCCCGCCAGGGAATCCGAACCAGCCCGTTGTTTCGTCATTCCGGCCTGCAGCGGGATGACGGGTCGTCCAGGGCCTGTCGCCACCAACCCGGAGGGTTCTTGGCGACAGGCCCTAGAGCAGGGGAAGGGTGGTATCGCCGGCATCGTCGGCCGGACGCCGGCCGAGCTTGCGGCCGAGCCGGTTCTGGCGGCGCTCCCGGTCCGGGCCCGGTGGCAGCCGCCTGGTCTGTTCCCAGGCCGCCCGCAGATCCCCGGTCACGTGTTCGTGGTACTTGGCCAGCTCCTCTCCGGCACCGGCATCGCCCTGCGCCGCCAGCCGCTGCCAGATCGCCACCGCCTGCCGCAGGCGGCCCTGACGGCGCAGCAGCCGCGCCAGTTGCCGCAGCGCATCCTGTCCCAGATGGTCCCGGCTCCGTTGCAGCAGCTCCACCGCCCGCTCCCTCTCCCCCGCCCGTTCCACCGCCGCTGCCACCGCCGCCGGGTCGGCCCCGTTGGCCAATGGATCCCGGTAGACCCGCTCCAGCCCGGGCAGCAGCCGGGCGAGGGCGACGATGTCGTCGCGGTTGTGGGCACAGGTCCGTGCCAGCCGCGCCGTCTCCCCCCGGCGCAGCCAGTCGAGCCAGGCCCCGGGGGCCTCGGCACCCGGGAGGTCGTCCCGGCGCCGGAACCCGAGCAGACGCTGTTCCGCAGTCTGCAGGCGGCAGTCCGGCCAGGCAGACCCGAAGGCGCGGCGCACCGGATGGAGCAGATCCAGGTGGGGCAGCCCGGACAACGGATCCGCCACCCGGTTGAGGCGGAAGCGGGCAGAGAGAAACGGCAGGTCGAACCCCTTGCCGTTGTAACTGACCAGCACCCGTTCAGGCCCGATCCGGCCAGCCACCTGCTGCAGCATCGACCGCTCACCGGAGAAACGGGTGACCAGGTACTGACACAGCTCCAGTCCGCCATCGGCCATCAGCCGCGCCAGGCCGAGCAGGAACACCAGGGTCCCGCTGCCTCCGGCCAGGCCGGTGGTCTCGGTATCGATGAACAGCAGGCGGCCGGGATCGACACCGGCAGCGGCGCCGGCCCAGGACGGGGAGAGGGGCGCCCGGCACTGCCCCACATCCCCGCTCCGCAACCGGTGGCGGAGCAGCACCACGCCCGGGGCGGTGACCTGTCCCCCCAGCGCCCGGGCCAGAAGCCGGTCGTCCCGTTCCGCCGCCTCCTGCGGCCGGCGACGGCGCAGGCGCAGGCGCTCGATCCGCAGCGCCAGATCGTCGCTGTTCCGCGCCACGGGCGCCTGCCCCCGCAGCCGCTGCAGTCGTTCCCTAAGCTCCATGCATCAGCTCCAGGATACGGCGGGCGGCCTTCCGCGCCGAGTGGCCCCGCTGTTCATCGGCGGCCAGGATCGGACCGACGCAGGCAGGGCAGCCGAAGCGGCAGCCGCAGCCGTCGATCAGCGCCCCGGCATCCTCCAGCAATTGCCTCTGCCGTTCATAGAGGGCGGGCGCCAGCCCGATGCCCCCCGGGCAGTTGTCATAGAGAAACAGGGTGGGGGCGAAGCGGCGCTGCAGCGCCGGATCGAGCTCCCCTGGCCCGGCGCTGTGGAGAGTACCGCGTCCGTCGGCGCCGACGACGGCGGACCATGTCCCCTCGCCGTCGCCCACCGCCCGGCCAAGGTCCGCCGGTTCGGTCATCAGCCGCAGGACCGCCACCTGGTGCAGTGCGAAGGCGGCGCCGAGAAAACCGTCCAGTGCCTGCTGACGACTGGGAAAGGCCGCCTCCAGCCGCTGCGCTGGCAGCTGCCACCAGAGGGCGCTGGTATGCATCTCCTGGTCCGGCAGATCGATGCGGCCGAAGCCGACGTTCTCGTGACTGTAGTAGCGGATCTTCTTGTAACCCGCCACCCGGCGCACCAGGTGCACCTCGCCATGGGCGGCGACCGCATCCGGCCCCTCCTGTCGCTCAAACCGCTCCAGGATCTTCAGCCGGGTGTAGTCGATGGCATCGGTGTAGTAGTCGGCCCGGGTGCTGCGCACGAACGCCTTGCGCCCGGCCCAGTCCAGCCGCTCCACCTGGTAGGGACTGGACTGGACCATGTAGATCGCCCCCTCGTAGAGGGTCATGGGCGCAGCGCTGTAGTCGACCTCGGCGATCACCCTCTTGCCGCCGTCGCTGATGTCGATCACCACGAAGTTGCCCTCCGCCACCGAGCGCAGGGAGACGCTGTTGGCCGGATAGCTGTCGGCCACCCAGTGCCAGCGCTCCCCCTCCCGGTGCAGCACCCCCTCCTCCACCAGATAGTCGAGCAGCGCCGCCGGGTCCCCGCTGCCGAAGCGCTCGCCACGGTGGAACGGCAGCTCGAAGGCGGCGCAGCGGACGTGGTCGAGCAGTATCAGCAGCTGGTCCGGGTCGATCCGCGCACTCTCCGGCGGTGCGCCGAGGAAGAACTCCGGGTTGCGCACCATGTACTGGTCGAGGGCATCGCTGCCGGCCACCAGTACGCCCAGGGCGGGCCGGTCACGCCGCCCCGCCCGGCCCAGCCGCTGCCAGGTGGCGGCCACGGTGCCGGGATAGCCGTTGAGCAGGCACACGTCCAGGCTGCCGATATCCACTCCCAGCTCCAGGGCCGAGGTGGTGACCACGCAGTCGATCTGCCCCTGCCGCAGCCGCCCCTCGACGGCGCGCCGCTCCCGCGGCAGGTAGCCGCCGCGGTAGGCGGCCACCCGGGGTGGCCGGCGCGGATCCCGGTCGAAACGGTCCTTCAGGTACCTGGTCAACACCTCCACCTGCAGCCGGCTGCGGGCGAAGACGATGCTCTTCAATCCCAGGGCGGTTGCACGACGGGCGATGCGGACGGTCTGGGAGCGGGCCGAGGCGCGGATACCGAGATCCGCATTCACCACCGGCGGGTTCCACAGCAGCAGACGCTTCTCGCCGCTGGGCGCGCCGCTGCGATCGATCAGCTGCACCGGGCGACCGGTGAGACGCCCCGCCAGTTCACCGGGGTTGGCGATGGTGGCGGAGGTGAGGATGAAGCGGGGTTCACTGCCATAGAAGGCACAGATCCGCAGCAGCCGCCGCAGCAGATTGGCCATGTGGGAACCGAACACGCCGCGGTAACCGTGCATCTCGTCGATCACCACGAAGCGCAGCGATTCCAGGAAGCGGGCCCACTTGGTGTGATGGGGGAGGATCCCCTGGTGCAGCATGTCCGGGTTGGAGACGACGATGTCGCCGCGGCTGCGCACCGCCCGGCGTGCGTCGCCGGGGGTGTCGCCATCGAAGGTGAAGGCGCCCACCCCCAGTCCACCGCACCGGTTCAGCTCGGTCAGCTCCGTCACCTGGTCCTGGGACAGGGCCTTGGTGGGAAACAGGTAGAGCGCGGTGGCCTCCCGCTGCAGTACCGACTGCAGCACCGGCAGGTTGTAGCAGAGGGTCTTGCCGGATGCCGTCGGGGTGACGATCACCACGTCCTGATCGCGGCCGATGCGCTCCCAGACCTCGTGCTGATGGCGGTAGAGGCGGCGGATGCCACGCCCCGCGAGGGCCCGGCGCAGGCGCGGGTCGAGCCCGTCGGGAAGGGGAAGATACTCGCCGGCCCGGGCCGGCTGGTGCATCTCACCGGTGATCCGTTCCGGGTGGAGCCGTTTGAGCAGCCGGGCCAGGTCGTCGGCATCCTGTGCCTGCGGGGGGTGCGCCTGCTGAGTCTGTGCGTTCATCTCCGGGACCGGTTAAGCTGTTGCTGGTACGGAATCAGAGATTAACCACCCGGGGGGCTCAAACCATGAGCCCGCCGGCAGGAGACACGGTCATGTTCGAAGCCATCCCCAGTCCCTACCTCGTTCCCTTCGACGGCTCCTTCCAGCGCCGCAGGATGCCGACCAGGCCGCCCGGGGGGAGCGGCAGCAAGAAGGCCCTGAAGCGGGAGCTGGCCGGTTACGTGGAGCAACTGGACGAGCTGCAGCGGGTGCTCTACGCCCACGACCGTTACTCCATTCTGCTGGTGTTCCAGGCGATGGACGCGGCCGGCAAGGACGGCACCATCCGGGCGGTGATGAGCGGGCTCAACCCGGCCGGCTGCCAGGTCTACTCGTTCAAGCAGCCGAGCAGCGAGGAATTGGAGCACGATTTTCTCTGGCGCACCGCCCGCCGCCTGCCCGAGCGGGGACGCATCGGCGTGTTCAACCGCAGTTACTACGAGGAAGTACTGGTGGTGCGGGTGCACCCCGAGTATCTGGAGAACCAGCACCTGCCACGGCCGCTGAACCGCAAGGGGATCTGGAAACAGCGCTTCCGCTCGATCCTGGACCACGAGCACCACCTGGCGCGAAACGGCACCGTGATCCTGAAGTTCTGGCTCAACGTCTCGCGGGAGGAGCAGAAACGGCGCTTTCTGTCACGCCTGGACGAGCCCCAGAAGAACTGGAAGTTTTCCTCCAGCGACGTGCGGGAGCGGGGCTGGTGGGACGACTACATGAAGGCCTACGAGAAGGCACTGCGCGCCACCTCCCGCCCCTGGGCCCCCTGGTATGCGATCCCCGCCGACGACAAGCCGTACATGCGGGTGCAGGTGGCGAAGATCCTCACCGACACCCTGAACAGCCTGGATCTGCACTATCCCCGGGTGGACGAAAAGGAACGGGCCCGGTTCGACGAGATGCGGCGACTGCTGGAACAGGAGTGAGCGGGACATGCCGGCCGGGACGTCCCCGACCGGGCCGTCACCGCCGTCCGGCGCTCACTGGGGGATGTGCTCTTGTGCCTTCTGGTTCTGCTGGGGCGCGGCATAGCCGTAGGGGGGGTAGCCGTAGCCGTAGGGATATCCGCCCCAGCCATAGGCCGGACCATACCCCCAGCCGGGACCACCCCAGCCGGGGCCCCAGCCCCGGTAGCCGTAGGGGCCACCCCAGCGGTCATAGTAGTAGTCATCATAGTGGCGGTCGCTGCCGAACCACTTGGATGGATTGAACATGTTGAACATGTTGCCGGCGGCCGCACTCGGCAGATAGGCCACCGAGGCCATACCGACCGCCAGAGTGGAACCCAGGAGTAGGATCGCTTTCTTATTCACCGTCCGCACACCTCGTCGTCGCTGGAACCAGAATGGAATGAATCAGCCCGGATCTTTTTTAACACCGCCGCTTCCCCAGGGTCAATGTACCGCACCGCCGGATCACGGCTTGTGCTGATCACAGGAGAGAAACGACCGGGTCCCGGGGGTGCTCACATAGGAGACCAGGCAGGTGGTGGCCGCGGCGGTGTCCTCGATCTTGCGCACCACCAGGTCACCCTCTTTCAGGGAGGCGGTCTGGTAGAGCCCGCCCTTGCCGTCGGGGATGGAGTCGTAGCAGGCCACCGACGGACTGGTTCCCTTGGTCCTGACGTAGGCCACCAGGCAGATCTTGTTGTTGCCCCTGTCCAGGATCTTGCGGATGTCGAGATCACCCTCGCGCAGGTGCCCCGACTCCACCATGTTGTCCTTGGTGCGCTGGGTATTGGGATAGCAGGTCACCGCCGGCGAGGTCCCCGGCGTGGAGACGTAGGCGACCAGGCAGTACATGTTGTTCTTGGTGTCGTCCAGTTTCCGGATCACCAGGTCGTCCACCTTGAGATGACCGACCTGGAACAGGCTGGCGCCGAACCCCTCCGCCGCGTGGTAGCAGCGCACCACCGGGCTGGTCCCCTTGGTCTGGACATAGAAGGCGAGGCAGGTCCGGTTGCTGCCCAGATCGGTGATGTTCCTGACCACCAGGTTGTGCTCCTTCATCTCACCGGTCTGAACCAGCAGCGACGACTTGTACTCTCCCGCCTGCAGCAGCAGCGGCAGCACCAGTACCGCGAACGCGAACCATGCTCTCATCATCCTGTCTCCCCCTCTCGGTCCGATTGGTAGGGAACTCCCTCGACGGGCCCCTCTTCGTCATTCCGGCAACGGCCGGAATCCATGCCCCTCAACCGTGCGGATCCCGGCCTGTACCTGTGTGACGGGTCGTTCCGGCACTCCCCGGGGAACCCGGAGCGTTACCGTTCCACCGCCTGCCGACACCCCCTGGTCCGACGCCGCCTGCTCCCGCGCCAGCGCCCGGCGGCCGGATCGTTCCGGGCCTGCTTCACTCCCCCGTTCCCCGAATTGAAGACCAGCGACGCGGGAAAATCAATTCCGGCCGATGACGCCGCGGCCGGCAATCATCAGCGGTCGGTGAGCTTGAACTCGATGCGCCGGTTGCGCTGGTAGGCCTCGGGGGTGTCGCCGGGATCGACCGGGTGGAACTCGCCGAAGCCGGTGGCGGCGAGGCGGTCAGCGGGGATCCCCTGGGAGATCAGATAGCGCACCACGGAGACGGCACGGGCGGTGGAGAGTTCCCAGTTGGAGGGAAACTGATCGGTATGGATCGGCTGGCGGTCGGTGTGACCGTCCACCCGCAGGATCCAGCTCACTTCCGGCGGGATATGGGCGGCGATCTCGCGCAGGGTGCGGGCGAGCTTGGACAGCTCCCGCTTTCCCGCCTCACCCAGGGTGGCGGACCCGGATTCGAACAGCAGCTCCGACGGGAACACGAAGCGGTCGCCCACCACGCGGATGTTGGGATTGTCCGCCAGCACCTCGCGCAACCGGCCGAAGAACTCGGAGCGGTACTTCTTCAGTTCGTTCACCTGCTTCGCCAGCAGGATGTTGAGGCGCTTGCTCAGTTCGCCGATCTTCACCTCCTGCTCGGCGCTCTCCAGCTCCTTCAGCTGCAGCGCGCGGGCGATCACCGTCAGCTGCTTGCGCAGGGCGGTGATCTGGCGGTTGAGCAGGGCCACCTGGGCCTGGGCCTTGGTGGTGAGCTCCTTCTCCTGCTCCAGGGCCTCCTTGTCCGAGCGGGTGATGGCGAACAGCTCCTGGATGCGGATGTCGCGCCGGTCGATCTCCTGCTGGGCCAGCAGGGTGCGCTCCTCGGCATCGGCCAGTTTCGCCTGCAGCGCCTTGCTGCGGTCCCGCAGCACCCCGACCTGGCCCTGGCTGGCCGCCAGCGAGGTGCCGAGGCGGGCCACGTCCGCCTCCAGCGAGCGGCGCAGTTTCCGCAGGGCGTCGATGTCCTGCTGCAGCGAGGCGAGAGTGCGCAGCTGCAGCTCGATCTTCTCCCGGTCCGCCGCCACCGTCTTGTTCAGCCGCTCCACCTCGCCGTAGAGCTCGTACTGTTTCTCCAGGCTCAGGCTGTACTGTTCCGACAGGTGGCCGACCTTGTCCTGCAACTGGCGGCTGCGCTCCTTCTCCGAGCCGAGCAGGCTGGTGATCTCGGCCAGGCGCGCATTGAGCTCGTCCAGTTCGCTCTCCCGGTTGGACAGGGTCTCTGCCAGGAACACCTGGGCCAGGGTGAAGATCAGCAGGGTGAAGATGACCAGCATCAGCAGCGCCGACAGGGCATCCACGTAGCCCGGCCAGATGTTGATGGCGGTCCTCAGTCGGCGGCGGCTGGCAAGCATGGGTCGGGGGATCGGCGCCGGGGATCAGTCGTCCGCCCGGGTCTGGCCGGAGAGCCGTTCACGCAGGGCACGGTTCTCCTTCTGCAGCTCGGCGATCAGGTCGCTCATGTCGACATGGGGCTCGTCCGGGCGGGCGGCCATGGCCGCCTCCTCGATGCTGTCGGGCTCGTCGATCAGGTGGGTGACACCGGAGAGCCACTCCTCCAGGCCGTCGTAGAAGCGGTTCTGGGCGTGGCCCGCCTGGATGTCCAGAAAGCCCAGCACCAGGGAGCCGCCGAGACCGAACAGGGAGGAGCTGAAGGCGGTGCCCATGCCCGCCAGCGGCTTCAGCAGGCCCGCCTTCAGATCGGCGAATACCTGGTTGAAGTCGCCCTGCCCCACGTCCAGCCCCATGATCACCCGGCCCACCGCGTCGATGGTTCCGAGCAGACCCCAGAAGGTGCCGAGCAGGCCCAGGAACACCAGCAGGCCGATCATGTAGCGGGAGATCTCGCGCGATTCGTCGAGGCGACTGCGGATGCCGTCGAGCACGGTGCGCAGGGAGAGGGCGGACATGCTGAAACGGTCGTGCTTGACGTGGCTGTCCAGGTTCTTCGCCAGCGGCTTCAGCAGCCGCGGCTCGCGCTTCAGGGAAAGTCCGGTCTGACCGGTGCGGAAGACCTTGATCCATTCCAGTTCCGGGCGCAGGATCAGCACCTGGCGGAAGGTGATCAGCACGCCGACCAGGAGCACCGCCAGGATCAGGGCGTTGAACACCCAGTTGGCCATGAAGGCACCCTTCAGCGGCTGGTACAGCAGGCTGCAGACGCCGCCGACGATGGCCAGAAAGATCACCATCCAGAAAAGGGTGTGTCGTGGATTGTACATAGGGTGCCCCGGTGGAGACGCTGCGGCCTGTCACGCCCGGCCGCTGTCGCGTCGGGCCTCTGTCCCATCCGCCCCGGCCGTGCGCAACGGCGGCGGATTCCGTCGTCGGGGAAACATAACACAACCGGAGGAAACTGGGGATACGGCTGGTTCACCATCACCACAACTCCCGCTGCCACCATGTTGCGACTGCTCCTCGCCCTGTTGATCCTCGCCACCTCCCCGCCGGCCCGGACCGGTGGACAGGAGGTGGGCACGGTCACCCGGCTCGCCAGCGGGTGGGACAGCGGTGACCGCTACATGGGTATCCGGCTGCTCGGCAGCCTGGTCCTCTCCGGCGACGAACGGCTGGCCGAGCTGTCGGACCTGGCGTGGGACCGGGACGAGGGGATACTGTACGCGGTCTCCGATCGCGGCTGGCTGTTGCATCTGCGCCCGCAGTTCGACTACCAGGGCCGGCTCTCCGGAATGGTCCTGCTGCGCGGCATGCCACTGCTGGACAGGAAAGGGCGCCGGCTGAAGAAATGGCAGCGGGATGCGGAGGGGATGGCCGCGACCGGCGCCGATAACGGCATCCGCGGCGACACCCGCCTGCTGATCTCGTTCGAGGGCCGCAATCAGGTCGACCTCTACGATCCCGATGGCAGCTTCCAGGGCAGCGTCGCCCTGCCCGACGCCCTGCGCGAACCGGGCCTCTACCGGGGGCGCAACAAGGGCCTGGAGGCCCTCGCCCTGCATCCGCGGCTGGGTCTGCTGACCGGACCGGAGCTGCCGGTCAGGGATCACTCCATCCCCATCATCGACCAGTCGGGCCGGCGCTGGCGCTACCGGACCTTCGAGCCCGACGGTGCCCTGGTGGCGCTGGAGACGATGCCGGACGGCGCGGTGCTGGTACTGGAGCGCGCCTTCACTCCGCCTTTCTCGCCCTGGGTCATCACCCTCTCCCGCATCGCACCGGACGAGGCCAACGCCGGCACCGAACTGCCGGCCCGGCTGCTGGCCCGCTTCGACAGTACCGAGGGGTGGCGGGTGAACAATTTCGAGGGGCTGGCGCGGCACCGCGGCAATCGCTACTTCATGGTCAGCGACGATGGTGGCCACCCGCTGCTGGAGACCCAGCTGCTCTATTTCGAGGTGTTGCCGGAACGACGGAGCCAGTGAGCCGGTGCCGCGCATCGGCCCCTCCGGGGATACCGCCAACGGGTCATTTTCCATCGTTCCGGCGCCGGCCCGATTCCATTTGGATAAACCACCTGGACCCCGGCCTGCGCCGGGATGACGTATCGTTGTTTTGGAGATCCTGCAATGGGGGGGTTGAGATCGTGACCGTTCACCACAGAGCCACAGAGATTATTGAATTTTGTCTGGAGTACTGAAACAAAAACCTGTAGTTGGTTCGGCCTATGTCAGTTTTCGCAAGAAACCTCTGTGTACTCTGTGGCTCTGTGGTGATCTGAATGGTTACTTGAGATCTTACAACGGGCCGGGATGACGCGGCTGCCGGTGGCGAGAGGGGGTGTTCAGCTCTCTTCGCCCCCCTCTGCCGCTGTCAGCAGGGGTTCCAGCGCGGGCCAGACGTTCTCCAGCAGACGCGGCTGGGCGGCGGCGTTGGGATGCAGGCCGTCCGCCTGCATCAGCTGCGGATCGCGCGCCACCCCCTCGAGCAGGAAGGGGACCAGGGGCACCCCCTTTTCCTGCGCCAGGTCCAGGTACATGGCGCGGAACTTCCCGGTGTACAGGGGTCCGAGATTGGGAGGCATCCGCATTCCCAGCAGCAGCACCCGGGCGCCGGCCTGCCGGCCCAGATCGATCATGCGGGCGAGATTCCTCTTTGCCTGCTCCAGGCTGAGGCCGCGCAGGCCGTCGTTGGCCCCCAGCTCCAGGATCAGGATGGCCGGCCGGTACCGCTCCAGCGCCGCCGGCAGCCGCGTCAGTCCCCCGGCGGTGGTGTCACCGGATATACTGGCGTTGGCCACCTGGTGCGGGTGGCCACGCTCACGCAGGCGTCGTTGCAGCAATGCAGTCCAGCCCGCCGCGGGATCGATTCCGTAGGCGGCACTGAGGCTGTCGCCGAAGACCAGCACGACCGGCGCCTCGCCGGCCTGGGTGGGAAGATGTGCCATCAGGATCAACCAGAGACTCAGGAGCACTCGTTTCATGGAGACCCATTCTACCCCGGCCGCTCCCCTGTTGCGCGCCGAGAACCTGGGCAAACGGGTGCAGGGTCCCGAGGGTCCACTGGTGATCCTGCAGGGGGTGACCATGGAGCTGCGCCACGGCGAGGCGGTCGCCATCCTCGGTGCCTCGGGCTCCGGCAAGTCCACCCTGCTCGGCCTGCTGGCCGGTCTCGACAGCCCCAGCACCGGTGAGACGTGGTTGTTCGGAACCGCCCTCGGCGGTCTGGACGAGGACGGTCGTGCCGCCCTGCGCGCCGGCCGGGTCGGCTTTGTGTTCCAGTCATTCCAGCTGCTCACCAGCATGACCGCGCTGGAGAACGTGATGCTGCCGCTGGAGCTGGCCGGTGTGGCGGACCCGCGGAAGGCCGCAGAGGCGACGCTGGCGGAGATCGGCCTGGGACAGCGCCTGCACCACTACCCGGCCCAGCTCTCCGGCGGTGAACAGCAGCGGGTCGCCATCGCCCGCGCCTTTGCCCCCCGCCCCGCCCTGCTGTTCGCCGACGAGCCCACCGGATCCCTGGACCAGGCCACCGGCCGGCGTATCTCCGAGCTGTTGTTCCGGATGCGCGAGTCCAGCGGGGCCACCCTGCTGCTGGTCACCCACGACCCAGGGCTGGCCGCCGCCTGTGATCGCCGCCTGCAGCTGGACCAGGGCCGGCTGGTGCCGCCGTCGTGAACCGCTGGCGCTTTGCCCTGCGCCTGTTCCGGCGCGACTGGCGCCACCCGGAGTTGCGGCTGCTGGGGCTGGCCCTGGTGGTGGCGGTGGCGGCGGTCACCGCCGTCGGCTTCTTCACCGACCGGGTCGACCGGGCGATGGCGCTGCAGGCCAGCCAGGTGCTGGCCGCCGACCTGCAGCTCTCCAGCCACGACCCGATCCCTCCCCGCTACACCGACGAGGCCCGGCGCCTGGGCCTGCAGACGACCCGGACGCTGCGCTTTCCCAGCGTGCTGGTGAACGGGGACCGGACCCTGCTGGTGGAGGTCAAGGCGGTGGGCCCGGACTATCCCTTGCGGGGCGAACTGCGGGTGCGGAAATCGCCGGGCTCTGCCGGGCAGCCGGTCCAACACGGGCCGGAGCCGGGACGGCTGTGGGCCCAGGCACGGGTATTCGACAGCCTGGGACTGCGACCGGGCGCGACGCTGGAGCTGGGCCGCAGCCGCTTCACCGTCAGCCGGGTGCTGAGTCGCGACAGCACCGAGGCGGCCAACCTGTTCCGCATCGGTCCCGGTGTGCTGATGGCGCTGGCGGACCTGCCGGCGACCGGCCTGGTCACCCCGGCCAGCCGGGTCGACCACCGGCTGCTGGTGGCCGGAGACAGGGCGGCGGTGAACCGCTACCTGGAGTGGGCCCGGCGCGACCTGCCGGCCGGTCTCTCCCTGGTCCACACCAGCAATGCCCGTCCGCAGCTGCGCCGGGCCCTGGACCGGGGCGGCCGCTTCCTCGCCCTGGCCTCGCTGATGGCGGTACTGGTGGCGGCGGCGGCCATCGCCCTGTCGGGCCACCGCTTCCTCGAGCGGCAGGCCGACGCCACGGCCATCCTGCGCTGTCTCGGCGCCTCCCGCGGCCTGATCCTGCAGACCCTGGTGCTGCGGCTGCTGCTGCTGGGGCTGATGGCGGCGCTGGCCGGCTCCCTGCTCGGCTGGCTGGCCCAGTTCCTGCTCGCCGGGATGCTGGCCGACTGGTTCGGCGCACCGCTGCCGGCCGCCGGCCCGGCCCCGCTGCTGCTGGGTCTGGGTACCGCCCTGATCAGCCTGCTCGGCTTCGCCCTCCCGCCGATGCTGCGTCTCGGTGCGGTGCCGCCACTGCGGGTCCTGCGCCGGGACCTGGCGCCGCCGCCCCTGTCCAGCTGGCTCACCGGTCTGACCGCCCTGCTGGCGATCGCGCTGCTGATGCTGTGGCAGGCGGGGGAGCCGAAGCTGGCCGGGCTGGTGATCGGCGGCACCCTGGTGACCCTGGGCGTGCTGCTGGCCGGCGGCCGCCTGCTGGTGTGGCTGCTCACGCCGCTGCGCCGCCACGGCCACGGCATCTGGCGCTACGGCCTGGCCGGGCTGGCGCGCAACCCGGCCATGACCAGCCTGCAGCTGGCCGGGTTCGGTCTCGGCATCCTGGCGCTGCTGCTGCTGGCGGTGGTGCGCCTGGATCTGCTCGACGCCTGGGACCGGAGCATCCCGGAACGGGCGCCGAACCAGTTCCTGATCAACATCCAGCCGGACCAGGTGCAGGCGCTGCAGTCGTTTCTCGCCGCTGAGGGGCTGCCGGACGCCGGCTTCCACCCCATGCTGCGGGCCCGGCTGACCGGGATCGGTGACCGCCGGGTACGGATCGACGACTACAGTGACGACCGGGCCCGGCGGCTGGTGGCGCGCGACTTCAACCTCTCTTACGGCATGGAACTGGCGCCGGACAACACCATCGTCGCCGGCCGCTGGTGGCAGCCGGGGCAGGAGGACGAGCCCCTGTTCTCGGTGGAACAGGAGCTGGCCCGCACCCTCGGCATCCGTCGCGGCGACCGGCTGCGCTTCCGCATCGCCGGCCGCGAGCTGGAAGGCAGGGTGGCCAGCCTGCGCCGGGTGCAGTGGGACAGCTTCCGTCCCAACTTCTTCGTCATCGGCACGCCGGGACTGCTGCAGGGGTACCCCACCACCTATATCACCAGCTTCCACCTCCCGCCGGGGCGGGAGCCGGTCCTGTCGCGGCTGGTGGGCCGCTTCCCGGCGGTGACCGTGATCGACGTCAGTGCCCTGATGACCCAGGTGCGGGAGATCATCACCCGTGGTGCCCAGGCGGTGGAATACGTCTTCGCCTTCACCCTGGTCGCCGGCCTGCTGGTGCTTGCCGCCGGGATCCAGGCGAGCCGCGAGCACCGGCGCCAGGAGTCGGCCATCCTGCGCACCCTGGGACTGCGCCGTCGGGCACTGCTGCAGGCGGTGGGGATCGAGTTCTTCACCCTCGGCCTGCTGGCCGGGCTGCTCGCCTCGCTCTGCGCCGGTGCCACCGGCTGGCTCATCGCCCGCGAGCTGTTCGGCCTGGACTACCCCTTCAATCCCGGCCTCTGGCTGGTGGGCCTGGGCGCCAGTGCCCTCGGCATCGGCCTGGCCGGCCTGGCCGCCACCTGGCCGCTGGTGGTGCACCCGCCACTGCAGACCCTGAGAGAGGGATGACCCCCCGGCCGATGGAGCGGATCGAAGGTTTCCTGCTGACGCGCCACTGGCACGACCGCCCGGACGGCCTGGAGCTGCGCTTCTGGGCCTGCACCGGACGCGGCCCGCTGGAACTGGTCTATCCGGGCCAGGAGGCGGTCTGCTTCGTCGAACGCACGGTCGCGCCGGAACGGCTGCCCCTGCCCCCCTCCTCGTACCGGCGCCGCCCGCTCGCCCTGCAGACCCTGGAGGGGACACCGGTGGATGCCCTCTATCTCCCCCGCCTGCAGCAGCTGCAGCGGTTGCGTGAGCTGGCCGGACGCCGCCACATCCGCCTGTGCGAGGCGGACGTGAAGCCGGCGGACCGGTTCCTGATGGAGCGCTTCGTCACCGCCCCGTTCCGCGCCGAGGGCAGGATCGAGCGGGCCAGTGGCGGGCACCTGCGCATGGTCGGTGCCCGCCTGGCCCCGGCCGACCACCGGCCACGGCCGAGCTGGCTCAGCCTGGACATCGAGACCGACGGCCGGCGCGGCCCCATCCTCTCCATCGCCTGGAGCGGCCAGGGCCGGGAGGCGGTCCTGATGCAGGGGAACGGGGAGGAGTGGCCGGCGGACCATGGCCTGCCGATCCACTGGTTCCCGGACGAACGGGCGCTGCTGCAGGGCCTCGTCGAGCAGCTGCGGGAGCAGGATCCCGACCTGATCCTGGGGTGGAACCTGATCAACTTCGACCTCGACTACCTGGAACGGCGCTGCCGCCGTCACGGCCTGCCGTTCGCCATCGGCCGCGACGGCGGCAACGCCCGCATCCTGGCACCGCGCCGGAGCGGCCAGCCGCGCATCGCCTCGATTCCGGGACGTGTGGCGCTGGACGGCATCGAGCAGCTGCGCGCCGCCTTCTGGTCGTTCGACAGCTTCGCCCTGGACCACGTCGCCCGGCAACTGCTGGGACAGGGCAAGCTGATCGGTGACGAGGAGGACCGCATCGGTGAGATCCGCCGCCGCTTCCGGGAAGACCGCATCGGCCTGGCGCGTTACAACCTGGAGGACTGCCGCCTGGTGGAGCGGATCTTCGACCACACGCGGCTGATCGACTTCTGCCTGCAGCGCGCCCGCCTGACCGGCCTCACCCTGGGCCGGCAGGGCGGTTCGGTGGCCGCCTTCGACAACCTCTACCTGCCACGGCTGCACCGGGCCGGCGTGGTGGCCTGGGACATCGGCAGCTTCGAGTTCGACGCCAGCAGCCCGGGCGGTTACGTGATGGAGTCCAGCCCAGGCCTCTACGACAACGTGCTGGTGCTGGACTTCAAGAGCCTCTACCCCAGCATCATCCGCACCTTTCTCATCGACCCCCTGGGCATGGCCCGGGCCGGCGACGACGCGGTGCCCGGGTTCCTCGGGGCGCGGTTCTCCCGCCACCAGCACATCCTGCCCGCTGTCATCGAGGCCCTGTGGCAGGAGCGGGAGGCGGCCCGGCGCGACCACGACGCCCCCCTCTCCCAGGCGGTGAAGATCCTGATGAACTCCTTCTACGGTGTGCTCGGGGCCGACGGCTGCCGCTTCCGCAACCCCGCCCTGACCAGCAGCATCACCCGCCGCGGCCACTGGATCATCACCCGCAGCCGGGACTGGATCGAGGACCAGGGGCTGCGCGTGATCTACGGCGACACCGACTCCCTGTTCGTGCTGCTCGGTCCCGGCGTGGACGAGGCCGGCGCCCGCCACCGGGGCGCCGCGCTGGCCACGGGCCTGAACCGCTGGTGGGAGCAGCGGATCCGGGAGGAGTTCGGGCTGGAGAGCCGGCTGGAGATCGAGTTCGAGACCCACTACCTGCGCTTCCTGATGCCCACCGTCCGCGGCTCCGACACCGGCAGCAAGAAGCGTTACGCCGGCGTGGTGCGGGACGGGGACGGCACGCTGCAGGTGCGGTTCAAGGGCCTGGAGAGCGTGCGCAGCGACTGGACCCCCCTGGCCCGGCGTTTCCAGCAGGAGCTGTACCGGCGCATCTTCTTCGACCGCCCCTACGACGACTACATCCGGCAGACGGTGCGGCAGTTGCGCGCTGGCGAACTGGACCGGGAACTGGTCTACCGCAAACGCCTGCGCCGCCCCCTGGAGAGCTATCGCCGCAACGTCCCGCCGCAGGTGCAGGCGGCGCGCAAGTCCCACCGCCCGGGGCGCGTGGTCCACTACCTGATCACCGTCGACGGCCCCGAACCCCTGGACAACCACCACAGCCCCATCGACTACGACCACTACATCGAGCGCCAGCTGGCGCCGGCGGCGGACGGAATCCTGCATTTCCTGAAACGGGAGTTCCGCCACATCGTCGACGATCAGCTGGCGCTGTTCTGATCCAGAACCGCCAGCTTCGGGTTCAGGCTGCCGGCCGGCCTCTCATTCCTCCGTCTCCCCCTCTCCCGGCAGCTCGATCTCCACCCGCAGGCCACCCAGCTCGTCCGAGCGGCTGAACCGCATGCGACCGCCATAGAGTTTGACGATGTCGCCGACGATGGCCAGGCCCAGGCCGTGGCCCTCCACCTCCTCGTCCAGCCGGGTGCCGCGGCGGGTCAGGTAGTCGATATCGGCATCGCGCAGACCGGTGCCGTCGTCCTCCACCCGGATGTGGATACGACGGCCGCCGGAGATACGGCAGCGCACCCGCCCGGCGGCCCACTTGCAGGCGTTGTCGAGCAGGTTGCCGAGCAGTTCCAGCATGTCCTCCCGGTCACCGAAGGGGCGCACCGCCGGCTCCACCCGGCAGTCGACCACCAGCCGGCGTGGACGATGGACCTGCTGCAGCACCTCGACCAGGTCCGGCATCTCCGCCGCGGCATCGAAGCGCCGGCCGGATAGGCCGCTGCCCGCCAGCCGGGCCCGCTTCAGCTCCCGCTCCATCAACTGGCGGATGCGCTCGACCTGGCGCGCCGCCAGCCGCTGCTCGCGTCCCGCGTCCGGCGGGGCGTCGTCGAAGTACTGGGCCAGCAGGTTGAGCGGCCCCTTCAGCGCATGGGCCAGATTGCCGAGGGCATTGCGCGACCGCTCCAGCCGGCGCGCCAGCTGGCGCAGCAGTCTGTTCAGTTCCCGCACCAGCGGCAGCACCTCGGCCGGCACCTCCTCGGAGAGGGCGGTCACCTCACCCTGCTCCAGCCGCCGGACGTCGTCGCCGATCCGCTGCAGCGGCCGGAACGAGCGCCGCACCACCAGGCTCTGCACCAGCAGCAGGGCGACCAGCCCGCCGGCGGCGAGCAGGGCGAACCAGCCGCTGAAACGGTCCCGCTCCAGGTGCACCGGGGTCATGTCCTCCGCCACCGCCAGGGTGAACCGGTGGCCCTGCTTGCGGTATCCCCTGGCCAGCAGCAGCACCGGCTGGCCGGCGGGACCCGCCACCAGTTCCAGCCGGCGCCCGCCAGGCTCCAGTCGCGGGATCTCCAGGTCCTGGTCCCACAGGGAACGGGAACGCAGCAGGGTGCCGTCCCGGAAACGGATCACGTAGTAGTGACCGGAGAGGGGCTGGGCATAGAGCTGGCTGATGCGGCGCCACTGCACCTCGTTGCCGTCGGCGCGGAACACCATGGCCGCGAGCACCGCCTCGGCATCATGCTCAAGGCGGGAGGCGACGAAACTCTCCGTCATCCGGCTCAGGGCCTGGCCGCCGATCAGCCAGATGGCGCCCATCAGCAGCACCAGGGCGATGGACAGCCCCAGCTGCAGGCGCCGCTCCAGGGATCTCACACCGCCTCCTCCCGGAATACGTACCCCTGGCCGCGGCGGGTCTGGATGCGCTCCTTCCCCAGCTTCTCCCGCAGCCGCCGTACGTAGACCTCGATCAGGTTGCTGTCGCGGTCGAAATCGCCCTCGTAGACGTGTTCGATCAGGCGCGTCTTCGACAGCACCTTGCCGGGGTGGAGCATGAAATAGCGCAGCAGGCGGAACTCGGTACCGGTCAGCTCCACCTGGCTGCCGTCGGCGAGCACCACCCGCTGGCGCTCCTCGTCCAGGGTGAGATCGCCACACACCACCTGGCCACCCGGCCGGTCATGGCTGCGCCGGATCAGGGCCTGGATCCGGACCAGCAGCTCCTCCACGTGGAACGGCTTGCCCAGGTAGTCGTCGGCCCCGGCCTTGAATCCCTCCACCCGCTCGTGCCAGGCGTCGCGGGCGGTGAGCACGATCACCGGCAGCCGGCTGCCCCGGCGGCGCCAGCTGGCCAGCACCTCGAGGCCGCTGCGGCCGGGCAGCCCCAGGTCCAGCACCACCAGGTCGTAGGGCTCAACGTCGCCCAGGTACTCGGCATCGATGCCATTGTCGGCCAGGTCCACGGCGTAGCCCTGCTGCAGCAGGCGCCGCTGCAGCGATTCGGCCAGCAGCCGGTCGTCCTCTACCAGCAACAGGCGCATGCCTCACTCCTCCTGCGCACGGTCCAGGATCTCACCGCTGGCGGCATCGATGCGGTACTCCCATACCCGGCCGGAATCGTCCAGCAGTTCGATCTCGTAGCGGTAGCCGCCATCCTCCTGCTCCAGTTCCACCTCCAGCACCCGCCCGCGGCGGCGCTGCTGCAGACGGTCGAGCACCTGCGGCAGCGGCAGGATCTCCCCCCGCTGCACCAGAGCCCGGGAACGTTCGTAGTCCGGTTCGTCGTTGTCTGCGCCCGCCGTCGCCGCCACCAGCAGCACGATCACGCACCATCCCCTGCTGATTCCCATCTGCCTCACCCCGCAGCGGATCCCGGGTTCCGCTGCCGCTCTGTCGCATGGATGGAGTGTAACTGGAAAAGGTGAAACCAGGCTGAACAGAGGCCGCCGGTACGCGACCGGGGGGCGTGACGGGGCACTGGCCGCAGTTCTATGGGTTGGTGGTTCTCCGGCGCAGGCGCCACCGGCCGAGGCGGGCGAGGCCGCCCTCGACCAGGGAGTAGACCGCCGGGACCACCACCAGGGTGAGCAGGGTGGAACTGACCATGCCACCGATCACCGCCACCGCCAGCGGCCCGTTGGTGTCGGCACCGGCACCGTAGCCCAGGGCCGCCGGCAGCATCACGATGATGATGGTCATGGAGGTCATCAGCACCGGTCGCAGGCGAACCGGACAGGCGCTCAGCAGCGCCTGGTCGATGCCGTCGCCCCGGGCCCGCTGCTGGTTGGTGAGATCCACCAGCAGGATGGAGTTCTTCGCCACCAGCCCCATCAGCAGCACCAGTCCGATCATGGAGAAGATGTTCAGCGACATGCCGAACAGCCACAGGGCGGCGATGCCGCCGACGATGGCCAGCGGCTGGGCCACCATGATCACCAGCGGCTGGATGAAGGAGTCGAACTGGCTCGCCAGTACCATGTAGACCAGAACGATGGCGGTGACGAAGGCGAACAGCATGTAGCGGGTGGTCTTGCCGAACTCCTCCGCCCGGCCGATCATCTTCACCGAAAACCCCGGCGGCAGGATCTCGGCCGCGGCCGCCCGCACCCGGTCAACCGCCTCGCCCAGGGAGATGGTGGGAGTGCTGAAGAAGTTGCCGGAATAGGCCAGGTCGAAACGGGTCACCACCGCCGGCCCGATGCCCTCCACCACCCGGGCCACCGAGTCCAGACGCACCAGCTGCCCGTTGCGCCCCTTCAGGTAGATCCGTTTCAGGTCGTCGGGACTGCGGAAGCTCCCCTCTTCCGCCTTCAGCCGCACGTCGTAACGTTCGCCGTCACCCGGCAGGTCGTTGTACTTGGCCACGTTCATGCCGCCGGCCAGGACATTCACCGCCAGGGCGATGTCCCGGGTGGAGAGGCCCACGTCCGCCGCCCGGGTGCGGTCGATGTCCAGGGTCAGCTGGGGCAGGTCCAGTTGCAGGTCCAGATCCACCCGGCCCAGCTCCGGAATCCGGTCCAGGCGCTCCAGCAGCCGGTGGCTCAACTCCGCCACCCGGTCCACCTGGGGCCCGAGCAGCACGAACTGCAACGGCTCCCCGCGCTGGCCACCCAGCGGCGGTACCGGCGACGGGAACGCCTCCACGCCGGGAATGGTCGCCAGCTCGCCCCGCAACCGGTCGATCAGGTCGTACATGTGCAGACTGCGCCCGGCACGCGGCGTCAGGCGCACGAACACCTCACCGCGGTTGGCCTGGCCGGTGACGCCGGTGCCGATGGTGGAGAAGTAGCTGGCGACCTCCGGGTGCCCCTGCAGGATGCGCTCGATCTCGCGCAGGCGGCCGTCGGTATAGGCCAGGCTGGATCCGAGGGGGGTCTTGAAGTTGATCAGGAAACGCCCCTCGTCCTCCTTCGGCAGGAAGCCCTTGCCGATCCCCTGCATGAAGTAACCGGTGGGCCAGACCGCGGCGATGGTGAGCACCACCACCAGCAGCCGGTAACGCAGCGCCCCGCGCAGCAGCAGCCGGTAGAACCGCTCGAGCAGCTGGAAAGCGCCCTCGAGCAGGCGGTACAACAGGCCGTGCTGACGGCTCACCTGGAGGTAGCGGGAGCAGAGCATCGGCGTCAGGCTGACCGAGACGAACAGGGACACCAGCACGCCGATGGTGACCACCACGGCGAAGGAGCGGAAGAACTGGCCGATGATCCCCTCCATGAAGATCACCGGGGCAAAGATGGAGACCAGGGTGAGACTGGCGGCCATCACCGCGAACACCACCTGGTTGGTGCCCTCGCGGGCGGCGCTGACCGGGTCCGGATCGATCTCCTCCCGGTGGCGGTAGATGTTCTCCAGCACCACGATGGCGTCGTCCACCACGATGCCGATCAGCAGCAGCAGGCCGAGCAGGGTCATGGTGTTGAAGGTGTAGCCGGCGAAATACATGGCCGCCACCGCCCCCAGCAGGGAGACCGGGATGGCCAGGGCGATGATGGCGGTGGCGCGCAGGCTCTTCAGGAACAGCCACACCACCAGGGCGGTGAGCAGGGTGCCGAGCACCAGGTGCTCCTCCAGCGCCGCCACCAGCTCCTCGATCAGGTCGGCGTCATTGGCGGCGATGCTCAGGGTCAGCCCCGGCGGCAGCTGGGGCCGGATCTCCTTCTCCAGCCGCTCCAGCACCGCCTCGACGATGGCCACCGCGTTGGCACCCGTGACCTTGACGATACCCAGCCCCACCGCCGGCGCGCCATCGTAGCGGGCCAGCCGCCGCTCGTCCTCCAGGCCGTCCTCGATGCGGGCGATGTCGGCCAGCCGGATCGGGGCACCCTCGCGGTAGGAGACGATCAGCCGGCGCAGGTCGGACGGCCGGTGGAACTCCAGGTCGAGCTTGATCAGCTGCTCGGTATCGCCCCCCACCAGGAAGCCGCCGGGCAGCTGGAAATGCTCGGCGGCGAAGGCGCGGATCAGGTCCTGGGTGGTGACGCCATAGGCGTTCATCTTCTCCACATCCAGGTTGACCCGGATGGTGCGGTCACGGCGCCCGCCCAGGCGCACCTCTCCGACACCGTCGATGTTCTCCAGCCGCTTCTTGATCACGGTGCGGGCGTACTGGTTGAGCTGCTGGATGGTGCGATCGCCGGTGAGGGTGAGCCACATCACCGGGATGGCGCCGAACTCCACCTTGGCCACCACCGGCGGGTCGGCGTCCCCCGGCAGGTTGCGCAGCACCTGGTTCACCTTCGCCTGCACCTCGTTGAAGGCGACGTCGATGTCCTTGGTCAGCTTGAAGGTGACCCGCACCACCGAGGCACCGGGAGAAGAGGCCGACTGTACGTGCTCGATGCCGGGCACGCTGTTGACCGCGGTCTCGATCAGGTTGGTGATGCTGGCGTCGATGATCTCCGGATTGGCCCCCGGCAGGGTGGTGGTGATGGAGATCATGGGGAACTCGATATAGGGATAACGATCCACCCCGATGCGTTCGTAGCTGACCACCCCGAACAGCACCAGCACGCCGCTGAGCATCCACGCCAGGACGTGGCGGTTGATGGAGAGCTCGGGCAGGGTCATGGCCGGGCGACCCGTACCCGCGCGCCATCGGTGAGGAAGCCGGCGCCGTCCACCGCCAGCTCCTGCCCGGCGGTGAGACCGTGGGTGATCTCCACCATGCCGTCGAGACGGAGGCCGGTCCGGACCACCTGCTGGCGCACGCGATCGCCGTCGATCAGGTAGACCACGTCACCTGCGGGACGCTTGATCACGCTGATCTCCGGCACCACCACGGCACCGTCACGACGCTCCACCCGCACCCTGCCGGTGACACTGGCGCCGGGATCCCAGGGCCCGGGGTTGTCGACGTCGATGATCACCTCGATGGAACGGTTGGCGACGGTGATCACCGGACGGATCTCGGTGATCCTGCCGGTCACGGTCAGATCGGGTGCCACCGGGCTGTCGAGCCGCGCCGGGAGCCCCACCCTGAGTCGTCCCACCAGGCTCTCCGGATAGGGCAGCTTCACCCGCAGCCGTTTCAGACTGGTGATGTGGAACAGCGGGGTGCCGGCCTTCACATAGTCGCCGACGGAGACGAAGCGCCGGTCGACCCGTCCCGCCACCGGACTGAGGATCCCGGTCTTCTCCAGCTTGCGCCGCGCCTGCTGCAACCGCACCCGGGAGGAGAGAAGCTGGGCATCGAGTGCGCCGAGCTGGGCCTCGGCATCGTCCAGCGCCGACTGGCTGGTGGAGTTCTGCTGCACCAGCCGGCGCAGGCGGCCCACCTTCAGCTTCTGCGCCCGGACCAGCGCCTGCAGACGCTGGATATCCGCCTCGGCCGCCTGCTGCTCGAGCAGGAAATCGGTCCGGTCGAGCCCGAGCAGGGGCTGGTCCCGCTGCACCCGGTCGCCCACGTCGGCATGGATGACGACGATGCGCCCACCCACCTCGGCCGCCACCGTCGGCGCGGTTCGCGCCTGCAACTGCCCCACCGAGGTCTCCCACACCTCCAGGTCCCGCAGCCCGGCGCGGGTGGTCGTCACCACCGTGACGCGGGAACCCGCCGCCTGTTCCTCAGGGGCGGCCATGGCCGCCAGGGGCAGCCACAGGCAGATCAGCATCAGGGTGCTCGCAAGGCGCATCATGGGGTGTCTCCATCACCGGTTACGTCATCCCGGACCGGGTCGGCCCGGGCGCCTGTCAGCAGCAGCCGGAACAGCTCCCGAACGAACTGGTCCGGATCCCGGGCGAAGCCGGCATCGGTCAGGTGGGGCATCACCGAACGGGTCTGGAAGTAGAAGTTGTTGGCGCCCACCAGCAGGTGGGCCAGCAGGGCGGGTTCGAAGTCGTCCCGCAGCAGTCCTTCCCGCTGGCCCTCGGCCACCAGCCCCACGATGCGGTCGGAATACCCGGTCAGCACCTGCTCCGCCAGCTCCCGGCCCTCGGTCGCATCGGCCTCGGTCACCTCGCGCAGGATCAGGCGTGCGGCCCGGGGATTGTCGATCAGGCCCTGGAGATGGGAGGCGGCGAAATAGGCCAGCCGCTGGACGGCATTGCGCCCGTCGCTTCCGCCGGCGGGGGACAGGCCGGCTGTGGTGCGCCCGCACACCCGGTGCAATACCGCCAGGTAGAGTCCCTTCTTGGAGCCGAAATGGTGGAACACATTGGCCTTGCTGACCGCTGCCAGGCGGGCGATGCCGTTGATCGAGGCGGCAGCGAAACCCTTCTCCGAGAACAGCTGCTCGGCGGCGTCCAGGATGGACTGTTCGGCGAGGGTGCCGGCCGGCGGCTGCGATGGTGCGGTTGCCTGCATTGGGGAGTCCTGTGCAGATGGATCCGGCCGGCGGCTGGCCCTGCAGGGGACACTGCGCTGACCGATCGGTCGGTCCATTGTATCGGGTAGGATGGGGGTTCTCAAACCGGCTGCCCCCTGTTTCCGGGGCAACCCCACGACTGGAGACCGACACCATGGGAACGGAAACACGACGCAACAGGATCGGCCCCGGCCTGGTCATTGGAGCCATCCTGCTGGCAGCCGGCCAAGGCAACGCCCTGGCCGGTGAGGAGGGGCGCTACCGCGCCATCGTGCTGCAGGAGGGGGGCGCCAGCAACAACTCGGCCACGCTGGCGCCCAAGGTGTTCATCATGGACACCCGGGACGGGCACATGTGGACCTGGGAACAGAACTCCCGCATCACCACCCCAAGGGGAGGCCTGACCTTCGGCAATGCCCTGATCTACCAGGGCCGGGTCAAGCCGGGCGAGCGGCCGGGGGACGTGGTGCTGCAGCAGCAGCGCTGACCGCCGGAGCCGGGGGCCCGAAGCGCCGACCCCGGCCGGTCGTCACATACCGAAGTTGAATTCCTCGCTGGCGGTGACGCCGCTGGCGCGAACCTGGCGCAGGGCGGCGGCATATTCCAGCAGGATCCCCAGGGACCAGTCGATGCGCCGGCGGAAGTAGTCGTCGGCATCGGCATCGTTGGCGGCCGGATCGTCGTTCAGCACCGATTCGACATGGCGGATGATCAGCTGTTCGGGAATGTAGCAGATGCGGTTGTTCTTGTAGCTGCTCATGCGCAGCTCGGCCACCGGATAGGCGCCGCCGTCGGCCGAGGAGACGGTGACGATGAGGGCCGGCTTGTGCCCCACCTCCGCCTTGCCCAGCAGCAGGAACAGGTTCTTCAGGCCGGCGGGGACCTGGCCGTGCCACTCGGGGGCGATCACCACGAAGGCGTCGCTGGCCGCCATCTGCCGCTTCACCGGATCCAGCAGCTCGCGCCATTTCGGCCCGCCCTCCCACACTCCCTGATCCCACAACGGCAGCGGGTTGCCCGCCAGGCTGTAGACATCGGCCTCGACATCCGGCCGCTGCTGCAGTCGCCGGCGGATGTGGTGCGCCACCTTGGCGCTCTGGGACGGGTCACGGTGACTGCCGCTGATGATGGTGATTCGCATGGGGGGCTCCCGATGATGCTGACAGAGAGAGACAAGATACCCCTTCCGGTGGGTCGTCTGCATCCTTTTCAGGTGGCCGGGAGCCGCCGGTTCAGCCCTGGCCGTAGCGCTGGCGCAGCCAGGCCTGGAACTCCTCGCCCAGGTGATGGTGCTGCACCGCGTAGTCCACCGTCGCCTGCAGGTAGCCCAGCTTGCTGCCGCAGTCGTAACGTACCCCCTCGAAGGTGTAGGCCATCACCGGCTCCTTCTGCAGCAGCCGGGCGATGCCGTCGGTCAGCTGGATCTCGCCACCGGCGCCGCGGCCGGTCCGGACCAGTTCGCGGAAGATACCGGGGGTGAGAAGATAACGACCCACCACCCCGCGGTTGGACGGCGCCTCGGCCGGCGCCGGTTTCTCCACGATCCCCCGGACCGGCACCAGCCGGCCATCGCCATCGGTGGCGACGATACCGTAGCTGGCGGTCTCCTCCGGCGGCACCTGCTCGGTGGCCAGGATGCTGCACCTGGTCTGCTGGAACTGCTCCACCATCTGTGCCAGGCAGCCGCGCTCGCCGTCGTCGATCAGGTCGTCGGCCAGGATCACGGCAAAGGGTTCGTCGCCCACCACCGGCTCGGCGCAGAGTACCGCGTGTCCCAGTCCCAGCGGCATGTTCTGGCGGATGAAGACGCAGGAGACGTGGGGCGGGGTGATGTTGCGCACCAGCCGCAGCATCTCCTCCTTGTTTCTCGACTCCAGTTCATGCTCCAGCTCGTAGGCGGTGTCGAAATGGTTGCTGATCGCGGTCTTGTTGCGGCCGGTGACGAACACCATCACCTCCACGCCCGCGGCCACCGCCTCCTCCACCGCGTACTGGATCAGCGGCTTGTCGACCACCGGCAGCATCTCCTTCGGGCTCGCCTTGGTGGCCGGAAGAAAACGGGTGCCCAGGCCTGCCACCGGAAACACCGCCTTGCGAATCGATCGGGTCATGCTCTCTCTCCTCGGGTCCGGAGCGGGACGATAGGGAAACTGCCGCTGGCGCCGCTGGATACCGGGCCCTGCCGTGATCAGCGGGGTGCCAGCCGGCCGTACATCTCCACCCGCTGATACAGGCGCAGGGCCAGGTCCTCTTCCACCTGCGCCCAGTCGAAACGCCAGCGCCAGTTGCCCTCGGTGGTGCCGGGCAGGTTCATGCGGCCGCTGCTGTCGAGTCCGAGCACGTCCTGCATCGGCAGGATGGCGAGGCGTGAGCGCGATGCCAGGGCAGCGCGGATCAACGGCCAGGGCATCACCTCGCGGGAGCGGCCCAGGTACTCGTCCACGTAACGACGCTGGCCGTCGTCCAGGGACAGGTACCAGCCGCGGGTGGTGTCGTTGTCGTGGGTGCCGGTATAGACCACCGAGTTGCGCTCGTGGCGAAACGGCAGGTAGGGGTTGCTGGACTCGCCGGAAAAGGCGAACTGCAGGATCTTCATCCCCGGCAGGCCGTACTTGAGCCGCAACGCCTCCACCTCGGGCGTGATGATGCCGAGATCCTCGGCCACCAGCGGCAGCGGATCATAGATCTGGTGCAGCCGCTCGAACAGGGCATCGCCGGGGGCGCTCATCCAGTGACCGTTGATCGCGTTGTCGTCCTCCGCCGGGATGGCCCAGAACGACTCGAAGCCGCGGAAGTGGTCGATGCGCACCAGGTCGAACAGCTGCAGCTGGGTGCGCATGCGCTCCTCCCAGAAGGAGAAGCCGTCCGCCTCCATCGCCTCCCAGCGGTAGAGGGGGTTGCCCCAGCGCTGACCGGTGGCGGAGAAATAGTCCGGCGGCACGCCGGCGACCATCTCCGGATGCCCCGCCGCATCGAGCATGAACATGTCCCGGTGGGTCCATACCTCGGCGCTGTCATGGGCGACGAAGATCGGCATGTCGCCGAACAGCCACACCCCGCGTTCGTTGGCATACGCCTTCAGCGCCTGCCACTGGCGGAAGAACAGGTGCTGTTCGAACTGGATGTAACCGATCGCCTGGGTCAGCCGCTCGCGCACCCGGCGCAGGGTGTCCGGATCGCGGTCGCGCAGCGGCTTTGGCCACTCCCACCAGCAGCTGCCCTGCTCCTCGTGCAGGGCCCGGAACAGGGCATACTCGGGCAACCACGGCTGTCGTTCCACGAACGCCCGCAGCTCGTCGTGCCGGCCCGGATCGGCACTGCGCTGGAACTCGCGCCAGGCCCGCAGCAGCAGGCGTCGCTTCTCGGCGTCGCTGATCGAGTCGGGTGCCAGCGCCTCGGCGGGCAGCCAGCCCTCCTCCACCAGCGGCTCCAGGCTGATGAAGCGGGGATTGCCGGCGTGCATCGAGCTGGACTGGTAGGGGGAGCCGTCGAACTGGGTCGGCCCGATGGGCAGCATCTGCCACACGCTCATGCCGGAGACCTGGAGGAAATCGACAAAGTGGCGCGCCTCGCTGCCCATGTCCCCGGTCTCCCCCGGCCCGGGCAGCGAGCTCAGGTGCAGCAGCAGCCCGGCCCGGCGCGCCTGGATATCCCCTTCGATCATCGCCACGTCCCTGTCAGCTGTTCTGCCGCATCACGCCACCCAGATCCGGATCGCCACTGCCGTGGGCGAACACCTCGCCCAGATAGTCCGGTGGCGTCTCGCCGAGCAGCCGGTACAGCTGGGTGAGCTGCAGCCGGAACAGACGCTCGAAGTCGCTCACCGTCTCCCCCGGGTTGTAGTCACCGAACCACCAGAACCAGTCGGAACCCTCGCAACGGGCCAGCTGGCAGGCCGCCCGCTCCTGCTGCGCCTGGTCCAGTGTCCCGGCCTCCAGCACCCGGTCGTAGGCCTGCTTCGCCTCCACCAGCATGTCCCAGGCCCGGTTCTTGTCCTTGTCGCCGATCCAGGTGGAGAAGGTGCCATAGACCCAGCTGCCCGCCACCATCTCCTCCAGGGTGTCCGCCCTGTGGCCCCGTTTCCCGACGATATCGGCAAAGGTGGTCAGCTGCAGGTCCGGATGTTCCGCCAGCCGCCGGTAGAGGGCGGTGAGGAAGAAACAGCCGTTGCGCGGATAGTATTCCCACGCATTCTCGCCATCCATGATGATCGAGACCACCCGGTTGCCAACGCCACGGGTGGCCTGGGCGATGTTCTCCAGATTGTGGATCAGGTTGCCGACGGCATCATCGGCATGCCAGCTGGAATAGGTGAAACCGATCAGGTCGGAGAGACCGTCGTCACGGAAGAAGCAGTTGAGCTTGCCCTCGCCGAGACGGTAGGGCCGGTGCACCCAGTCCTCCTCCAGGGCCTGGCCGCCGCTGAATGCCTGCAGGCTGTTGTGCAGCACCTGCTGGCCACTGGCGGCCCATTGGAACCCCTCCTCCTCCAGCAGGCGCAGGGTCTCGCTGCTGACCCCGCCCTCGGCCGGCCAGCAGCCCGTGGGCCGATGGCCGAAGTGACGCTGGAACACCTCGATCCCCTTGCGGATGTGCCAGCGTGCGCGGGGCTCCCCGCCGGGGTAGATCGGCGACTCCGGCAGGGCCACCTCCGGCATCGCCTCGCGGGCGGAGTGGAAATCGAGCAGCAGCGGGATGATCGGATGGGCGTAGGGGGTGACCGACAGCTCGACCCGACCCTGCTCCGCCAGCCGGCGATAGCGCGGGATCAGCCCGCTGATCAGCTCGCCGATGGCCTCCACCAGCCGCCGCCGGTCATCAGCATCGTAACCGATGCGCTTCTTCTCCAGCGAGCGGATGCGGATATCGTTGATCCGGGCGCTCTCCCCCATCCACGCCAGGTGGTACCAGACCAGCAGGTCGGCCAGGTACTGGTCGTTCAGGTACATGGAGGTCTCGCCGTGCTCGTCGATCCAGGCGGCCATGTCCGCCAGCCGGCGGAAGGTGCGGAAGCGGTTGATCATGTTGTCGCGGTTGGCCCGCACACAGGCCCGGACCAGGGCCCGGCGCGAGACCTGGTCCGCCGGCAGCCCGGGACCCGCCAGCGCCGCCAGCAGCGGGTCCCGGATCAGCCTCCCCCGCTCCAGCCAGGCGCGGATCTGCCGCTCGTACTCGTCCAGCTGCTCCAGCAGCACCGGCGCGAAGTTGACCACCGCCCGGGCATCCGGATTGTCCTCCAGGTGGGAGGCCATGTCGGCGTAGTCCTTGATTCCGTGCAGATAGACCCACGGCAGCTGGAAGTCACCGTCCTCCGGTCCGCGGTAGTCGGGCTGGTGCATGTGCCAGCACAGCACCACTCTCAATGGCGCCTCAGCGGACATAGTTCAGCACCTGCCCCAGCATCTCCGGCGTCACCAGCACCACCCCGCCCTCGGAGACCTCGAAGCGCTCGGCATCGGCCTGGGGATCCTGGCCGATGTGGGTCCCCTCGGGGATCTGGCAGCCGCGATCGATGATCGCCTTTGTTATGCGGCAGTGGCGACCGACCCGCACGTCCGGAAGGATCACCGAGTCTTCGATCCTGGAATAGGAGTTGAGGCGGACATTGGAGAACAGCAGCGAGTTGCGCACCACCGAACCGGAGATGATGCAGCCGCCGGAGACCATCGAGTCCACCGCCATGCCCCGGCGATCGTCGTCGTCGAAGATGAACTTGGCCGGCGGCAGCTGCTCCTGGTAGGTCCAGATCGGCCAGGTCTTGTCGTACAGGTTCAGTTCCGGCGTCACTCCGATCAGTTCCAGGTTGGCGGACCAGAAGGCATCCAGGGTCCCCACGTCGCGCCAGTAGGCCTGTTCGCCGCTGTTCGGATCGCGGAAGGCGTAGGACATCACCCGGTACGGCTTGATCACCGACGGGATGATGTCCTTGCCGAAGTCGTGGGTGGAGTTGGGCATGTCGGCATCCTTGATCAGCTGCTCGAACAGGAAGGCGGCATTGAACACGTAAATGCCCATGGATGCGAGCGCCTTGTCCGTGCTTCCCGGCATCGGTTTCGGGTTCTCCGGCTTTTCGTTGAACTCCAGCACCCGGCCCTCGTCGTCCACCGACATGACGCCGAAGCTCTTGGCCGTCTCCAGGTCCACCTCGATGCAGCTCACCGTCATGTCGGCACCGCTCTCCACGTGGCGCGCGATCATGGCGCCGTAGTCCATGCGGTAGATGTGGTCACCGGCCAGCACCAGGATGTAGTCGGGATTGTGATTGCGGAAGATGTCCAGGTTCTGATAGATGGCGTCGGCGGTGCCGGCATACCAGTTGTTCTCGATCCGCTGCTGCGCCGGCAGCAGCTCGACGAACTCGCCGAACTCGCCGCGCAGGAAACTCCAGCCGCGCTGGATGTGCAGGATCAGGGAGTGGGCCTTGTACTGGGTCAGCACGCCGATCTGGCGGATGCCGGAGTTGATGCAGTTGGAGAGGGGGAAATCGATGATTCGGAACTTGCCGCCGAACGGAACCGCCGGCTTGGAGCGCCACTTGGTCAGATGCTTGAGCCGGGATCCGCGACCACCGGCAAGGACCAGCGCCAGGGTGCTCTTCGTCAGTCGGCTCACGAAACGGGGGTCCTGTTTGGCAGTCATTGCAAGCTCCTCCTTCCTTCTCTCCGCCACGGGGTGGCAGTGTGCCAGAAACCGTATTCGAGGGTACTGTACGGATGTAATTCAGTATATGCTAACATGCCTTGAGGTTGCTGCAGATCAGTGGCACAGGCAGCCCTCCCCTTCCCCGACCCCGGAACCGGCCCATGGACAGAGAGCAGCTCGAAGAACCCCTCCTCCGCATCATCGAGGCACGCCACCACGACCCGTTCGAGGTGCTGGGGCGCCATGTCCATGGCGACCAGGCAGTGGTGCGGGTATTCCTGCCGCTGGCGCAACAGGCACGCATCGTCGGGCCCAACCTGAGCCTGCAGCGCATCGAGGGGACCGACCTGTTCGAGGGCTTCGGCAGCATCGACGAGATCCCCGAGCGCTACCGCATCGCCTGGACCGATCATCTCGGCCACGGCCACAGCTACCATGACCCCTACTGTTTTCCGCCCCAGGTGCCCGAATTCGACCTGCACCTGTTCGGCCAGGGACGTCACTGGCACGCCTACCGGATACTGGGCGCCCACGCCCACAGCGCCGACGGCGTGGACGGCACCCTGTTCGCGGTCTGGGCCCCCAATGCCGAGCGGGTCAGCGTGATCGGGGACTTCAACCACTGGGACGGACGCGTCCACCCCATGCGCAGCCGCGGCGGCACCGGGGTGTGGGAGCTGTTCCTGCCGGAGGTCGGTGCCGGCAGCCTGTACCGGTTCGAGATCCGCTCCCGCCAGGGTGAGATCCTGGTGAAGAACGACCCCTACGCCAACCACTTCCAGGTGCGCCCGGAGAACGCCTGTATCATCACCGCTCCCAGCGAGCACCGCTGGGAGGACGACGACTGGCTGCGCAGTCGCTCCGACGCCGACTGGCAGCGGGCACCGCTGTCTATCTACGAGGTCCACCTCGGCTCCTGGCAGCGGGACGAGGCCGGCAACTTCCTCAACTACCGGGAGCTGGCCCGGCGGCTGGCGGACTATGTCACGAAACAGGGCTTCACCCACATCGAGCTGCTGCCGGTGACCGAGCATCCGTTCGACGGGTCCTGGGGCTACCAGACCACCGGCTACTTCGCCCCCACCAGCCGCTTCGGCAGCCCGGACGACTTCCGCTGGTTCGTCGATCACCTGCACCAGCGCGGCATCGGCATCCTGCTGGACTGGGTGCCGGCCCACTTTCCCAAGGACGCCCACGCCCTGGCCCGCTTCGACGGCACCGCCCTGTACGAACACGAGGATCCGCGCAAGGGGGAGCACCGGGACTGGGGCACCCTGATCTTCAACTACGGCCGCGAGGAGGTGCGCAACTTCCTGCTCGCCTCCGCCGTCTACTGGCTGGAGGAGTTCCACCTGGACGGCCTGCGGGTGGACGCGGTCGCCTCCATGCTCTACCTCGACTACTCCCGGGATCCGGGGGACTGGGTGCCCAACCAGTACGGCGGCCGCGAGAACCTGGAGGCGGTCGACTTCCTGCGCCACCTCAACGAGGTGACCCACGAGCAGCACCCGGGCACCCTGATGATCGCCGAGGAGTCCACCGCCTGGCCCCAGGTGTCACGCCCCACCTGGCTCGGCGGCCTCGGCTTCAGCATGAAATGGAACATGGGCTGGATGCACGACACCCTGGCCTACTTCGCCAAGGATCCGGTCTATCGCCACTTCCATCACGACCTGCTCACCTTCGGCCTGCTCTACTGCTTCACCGAAAACTTCGTGCTGCCCTTCTCCCACGACGAGGTGGTTCACGGCAAGGGCTCGCTGCTGGACAAGATGGTGGGCGACGACTGGCAGCGTTTCGCCTCCCTGCGCCTGCTCTACAGCTATATGTTCACCTATCCCGGCAAGAAGCTGCAGTTCATGGGCAACGAATTCGCCCAGGGCCGGGAATGGAACGAGGCGGGCGAGCTGGACTGGCACCTGCTGGGACGGCCCCAGCACCAGGGGATCCACGCCCTGAGCGCCGAGCTCAACCGGCTCTACCGCGAGGTCCCGGCACTGCACGAGCTCGACTTCGATGCCGGCGGTTTCGAGTGGATCGACTGCCATGACGCCAGCCAGTCCACCCTCTCCTATCTGCGCTGGGCACGGGACGGCAGCTTCGTGGTGGTGGTGCTCAACTTCACCCCGGTGCCACGGGAGCGGTACCGCATCGGCGTGCCGCGGGCCGGCGTCTACCGGGAGCTGTTCAACTCCGACTCCGAGTTCTATCACGGCAGCAACATGGGCAACGGCGGCCATGTGGTATCGGAGGAGATCCCCTGGATGAACCAGGAGCACTCCCTCGAGCTGACCCTGCCGCCACTGGGGGCCCTGATCCTGCAGCAGGTGTGACCGGGCCGGGGCCAGGCACCACCTTGTCTTCGCGTGATGACTTCACGCTCCATGAACAGTTCTCGCCAAGGCGCAAAGGACGCAAAGAGCACGGAGATTCTCCTGCTCCCCTGAATGGATACCTTGGCGACCTTAGCGCCCTCCGCGTCTTTGCGAGAGGATTTCCCGTTCCATGAATAATTCTCGCCAAGGCGCAAAGGACGCCAAGAGCGCAGAGGTTTTCCTGCCCCCCTGAATGAGCACCTTGGCGACCTTCGCGCCCTCTGCGTCTTCGCGAGAGAACGTTCCAGCCGCAAGAAGATTCTCGCCAAGGCGCAAAGGACGCAAAGAGCACGAAGATCCTCCTGCTCCCCTGAATGAACACCTTGGCGCCCTCCGCGTCTTCGTGAGAGGACTTCCCTCCCCTTGGCGAATCCCCGCCAGGGCGCAAAGAGCCCAACGACGTCCGGAACGACCCACCAAGCCCTTCTTCTTTCGTCATTCCGGCGCAGGCCGGAATCCAGCAGATTCAACCACCGGGATTGAAGTCTGTTCAGGGGTCCCCTGGAAAGCTTGGGAATTCCCGGAAACGAACACCGGCGCAGAAACCCCGCCTGTGGTGACTACCTCTCGGTCAGGGCAAGGCGGATCCCGAGGGTCACGAACAGGGCGCCGAGTCCCCGGTCCAGCCACATCCCGATCTTCCGGTTGTTCTTCAACGAATCGGTCAGCCAGCCACCGGCGAGCACCAGGGGCGGTTCGATGAAGGCCGCCACGACGATGATCAGGATCCCGTGGAGGGACAACTGCGCCCAGACCGGCCCCGCCTCCCGGACCACGAACTGGGGGAGAAAGGCCAGGAAGAAGACCGCAACCTTGGGATTGAGGGCCGCTACCAGGATACCCTGGCGATAGATCCTGCCATGGCCCTGGTCGCCGGAGACATCGTCACGGATAAAGCTGCCTCCCGACGATCCCAGTGCCTGGATACCCAGCCAGACCAGGTAGGCCGCGCCGGCCCATTTCACCACCGAGAAGGCGACTGCCGAGGTGGCCAGGATTGCCGACAGGCCGACCGCAGCCATGAGGACGTGCATCAGGGCGCCGGTCCAGATGCCGAACATGGCGGCAAATCCGGACCGGGTGCCACCCCGCGCAGTCTGCCCGAGAATGAACGCCATGTCCGGACCGGGCGACAGGTTCAACAGTACCGCAGCGGTGAGAAAAGTGGTCCAGTGAAGGAAGGTGTAATCGAACATGGACTGGGTCCGGCAGGAGGGAGGCTCTCCCGTATCTATCACATTCCACCGAACCGGGCCACCCCCACTGCCCCTGCCAGGGCAAGTTGATCGGTGGCATCCCAACGGCGTAAGCTTGCCCGGTTCCCGGCTCCTGAGAGGTGGCAATGGACGTCCTTCTGATTCTGGCCATCGTCACCGTGGCGATCATCGTCTTCTTCGACTACACCAACGGCTTTCACGATGCCTCCAACATCGTCGCCACGGTGATCGCCTCGCGCGCGATGACGCCGATCCAGGCGGTGATCGTGGTCGCGGTCTTCGAGTTTCTCGGTCCCTTGCTCGGCGGCACGGCGGTCGCCGACACCATCGGGACATTCGTGAATATCTCGGATCTGGCCGAGCTGCCTTCGATGGTGGTCATCCTGTGCGGGATCTGCGGTGCCATCGCGTGGAACCTGGTGACCTGGTGGTTCGGCATCCCCTCCTCCTCCTCGCACGCCCTGGTCGGTGGACTGGCCGGGGCCGTCATCGTGGCGGCGGGTGCGGATCACGTGGTCTGGGGGCTGCAGGAGCTGGGCCAGGGACGCCTGACCGGCGTCACCAAGGTGTTGCTGGCACTGATCATCTCCCCCATCATCGGCTTCTGGGTCGGCTTCGTGATCCACCGCTGGATGGGGCTCCTGCTGCGTGGCGCACGTCCATCGGTCAACCGGTACCTGCGCGGCACCCAGTTCTTCACCGCCGCCGGGCTGGCCTTCGCCCACGGCGCCAACGACGCCCAGAAGAGCATGGGTGTGATCACCATGGTGCTGCTCCTGGGTGGTTTCATCCCGCGATTCGACGTGCCCTTCTGGGTGGTGCTGACCTGCGCCACCGCGATCACCCTGGGCATCATGTCCGGCGGCTGGCGCATCGTCCGCACGGTTGGCTTCGGCATCTACAAGGTGCGGCCGCTGCATGCGGTGGATGCCCAGCTGACCTCCGGCGCGGTGATCTTCGGCGCCGCGGTGGTCGGCGCCCCGGTATCGACCACCCACGTGGTCAGTTCGTCGATCATGGGGATCGGGGCCTCGGAACGCCCAAAGGCGGTACGCTGGGCCAAGGCGCGGGATATCGTGACCACCTGGGTGATCACCATCCCCGGTGCCGCCACCGCATCCATCGCAACCTACTATCTGGTCCACTTCACCACCGGCGTGGCCTAACCAGGAGACCGATATCATGAGCAACAGGGAATCCGGCATCGTGCGGCTGATCGACAGGGTGTTCCCCCGCATGCCCAACTTCTACCATCTGATCGACGAACAGTGTGACCAGTGCGTCGCAGGGATGGAGGTGTTCGTCGCCTACATGGAGAGCGGTGATGAGGAACTGGCCAACGAGGTGCGGCTGATGGAAAAACAGGGAGATGAGCTGAAGGCGCGCAATATCTCGATCCTGGACAGCGCTTTCGCCACGCCGATCGATCGCGAGGACATCTACCGGGCCATCGTCAGCATCGACCACATCCTGAACTATGCCAAGACCACGGTGCGGGAGATCGAGGTAC
>DRKP01000124.1 GCA_011051715.1 Sedimenticola thiotaurini
CCGGCCCGCGCTGAGCCCATTCCACCCCGGCACCGCTGATCAAACGTCCCTGTTTCCGCGGTTTACATGGTGGGCCGTGCAGGAATCGAACCTGCGACCAATGGATTAAAAATCCACTGCTCTACCATCTGAGCTAACGGCCCGGAAAGCGGGGAATTATACCTCTCCCCGCCGGCCAGTCAACGCGATCCGGCGCTCTTCGCCATTCCGTCGCGAACCGGGAGACGGGTCGTTCACGGCATCCCTAGACCGCCTCCAGCCGGCGCATGCGCTGGGGCAGCAGGCGCATATCCACCAGGCCGGTCACCAGTGACTTGAAGAAGCTGGCCTCGTCCTCGTAGACCATCTTGTAGTACTGCACCTTCATCGTCAGGGCGCTGCCGAGGATGATGGATCCCATGGCGATGAAGGAACCGAGCGCCAGGGTGGAGACGCCGGTGACGCCCTGGCCGATGGTGCAGCCGAGCGCCAGCACACCGCCGATGCCCATCAGCGCGCCACCGATCATGTGGCTGACGAAGTCACGCAGGTTCACGAACCACTCGAGGCGCAGGCCGCGGCTCAGCAGTGCCCACAGGAAGGAGCCGGCGACGACACCGAACAGGGCCGCCACGCCGAAGGTGATCAGGGTGGTGTCCGCCGGATTCGACAGGTAGCTGAGGGTCTCGCCCGCCGGATTGACGAAGGTGTAGGACTGGGTGCCCACGCCCGGCGGGGGTTCGTCCATGAATTCAACCGCCTCCATCCACTCCTGCCCCATGGGACCGCCGGTGACATACCAGCCACCCAGCACCACCAGGCCGACCACCAGGCCACCCAGCACCAGATCCAGGCTGCTGCGGAAATCCCGCGAGCGGAACACGATGGCCAGCATTCCCAGGCCCAGCAGAATGGCGACCCACAGGTTGAGGCTGGACGGATTCTCCATGCCGAACAGGGAGCCGATCAGGGTGCCGAGGCCCTGGTCGCCGATGCCATAGGCGGCGAGGTCCGGGCTGATCGGCGCCATCCAGCTGTGAAACACGGTGCCGTAGAAATCGGTCTTGGTCATCAGGTAGGCCATGGCGCCGACCATCAGGATCACCAGCAACGACTTGAGATTGCCACCACCGATGCGGACCAGGTTCTTGTTGGCGCAACCGGACGCCAGGGTCATGCCGACGCCGAACATCAGGCCGCCGACGATGTAACGCGGCCAGAAGAACAGGCTGCCCCGGTAGGGCACGCGGGAGCTGCCGGCATCCAGCAGTTCCATCGCCTCGAACGCGGCCACGCCGAGGGTGGCGACGGCCACGGCCATGAACCAGGCACGCAGCCGGCCGGTATCCCCCATGTTGACCCAGTCGGAGACCGCGCCCATGGTGCAGAAGTTGGTCTTGTTCACCACGGCCCCGAGCACCAGCGCCATCAGGCCGCCTGCCAGCACTACCTGTGTCGTAATCTCCAGTTCCACGTCTCTCCTCCGGATCCAGCAGTGGTTGTCATACCGACGAGACTACAACGCCACTCCGGAAGCGACTATTGCGGAAAACACCAACGGCGGTTCCCGGATACATGCATCGATGGAGTGGTGAACCGGGTCACCGGTAGCGGGTCGGATCCGCCACCCCGGCATCACGAAAGCCCCGGGCCCGCAGCCGGCAGGAGTCGCAGACACCGCAGGCCCGCCCCTCTGCATCGGCCTGGTAGCAGGAGACGGTGAGGGAGTAGTCGACGCCGAGGCGGCTGCCGGCCTGGATGATCTCCGCCTTGCTGAGCCGGATCAGGGGGGCCCGGATCCGGAAGTGTTCGCCCTCCACCCCCGCCTTGGTGGCCAGGTTGGCCAGCGTCTCGAAGGCGGCGATGAACTCCGGTCGGCAGTCCGGATAGCCGGAGTAGTCCACCGCGTTGACACCAACGAAGATGTCGCGTGCGGACAGTACCTCGGCCCAGCCCAGGGCCAGGGAGAGGAACACCGTGTTGCGCGCCGGCACATAGGTGGCCGGGATACCCTCCCCCTCCTGCTCCGGTACCGCGATGGCGGGATCGGTCAGGGCCGAGCCGCCGAAGCGGTCCAGCGGCATGGGCAGGACCTGGTGGGCCGTCACCCCGAGGGCACGGGCCACCCGCCGCGCCGCATTCAACTCCGCCAGATGGCGCTGGCCGTAGTCGATGCTGAGGGCGTGGCAGTCGAATCCCTGGTCCCGGGCGATGGCCAGGGCGGTGGCCGAGTCGAGGCCGCCGGAGAGAAGGACGACGGCTTTGTCGGGTTGATCATGCATGGTTCGTCTTCCGGTCCTGCGCTGTGGGTGGGGCGATGTTCCCGCGGGGCGGTGCCGGTCGCCGGGGTCTTCGCGGCGGGGGCGCCGCTCCTGCGGGCGGTGCGTATGATCCGGTCCCGCGGACGGGCTCAGACGCCGGGCCGGTCACCCCACAGGATCTTGTGCAGCTGCAGCTGAAAGCGCGCCGGCAGGCGATCCTGCAGGATCCATTCGGCCAGCCGCGCCGGATCCTGCCGCCCGGCGGCGGCAGTGAACAGGACACCACAGCGTGCCGCCAGATTGTAGCGTTCCATCTGACCGCGCGCCCAGTCGTAATCGGCCCGGTCACAGACGACGAACTTTACCTGGTCCGCCGGCCGCAGCAGTTCGATGTTGTCGTAGCGGTTGCGTTCCACCTCACCCGAACCGGGGGTCTTCAGGTCCATCACCCGTACCACCCGCGGATCGATGCCACCGATGTCGAGGGCACCGCTGGTCTCCAGGCCGACCCGGTGGCCGGCATCGCACAGTCGTGCCAGCAGCGGCCGACACGCCTCCTGGGCCAGGGGTTCGCCGCCGGTGACGGTGACGTGGGAGACACCGTGGCGGGCGACCTCCCTGACGATCTCGTCCAGGGACATCCAGCAGCCCCCCTTGAAGGCGTAGGTGGTGTCACAGTAGCCGCAGCGCAGCGGGCAGCCGGTGAGACGCACGAACACGGTCGGCAGCCCCTGGCTTTCCGACTCCCCCTGCAGCGAACAGAAGATCTCGCTGATGCGCAGGCGGGCCAACGTCAGCTACAACCCCTTCTTGCGGATGAACGAGGTGGCGAGCCGGGCCGCCGACGAGGCGGGATAGCGGTCGATCAGGGTCTCCAGGGTCTGGCGTGCCTGGCCGCGCTGCTGTTTCTCGTACTGGATGTAACCGATCTTCAGCATGGCGCCCGGCACCTTGGGGCTGTCCGGGTAGCGGGCCAGCAGCTTGCGGAACTCGGCCAGCGCGGTGTCGAAATCGCGGGTGACATAGCTCGCCTCCGCCAGCCAGTACTGGGCGTTGTCGGCATAGAACCCGTCCGGATAGTTCTTCAGGAAGGCCTGGAAGCGGCGCTTCGCCTCCTTGTAACGGCGCTGGCCCAGCAGTTCGAATGCCTGCTGATAGGCCTTCTCCTCCCGTGGCGAGGCCGCCATGGCCGGGACCGGCCGGGTGGCGACGGGCTGTGGCGGCTGCTTTCCCGGCGCCTGTCCACTCCGGCTCTTTCCGCTCAGGGGTGGTGCCACCGGAGTCGCCGGCCCCGTCTCCTGCCCTGTCGGCGGGGTCGCCGGCCCGGTCTCCTGCCCGGCCGCCGGCGACGCCAGTCCGCCGAGCCGCTTGTCGAGGTCCAGGTAGAGGGCCCGCTGGCGCTGCTTCATGGTCTCCAGGGCGTGATTCTGCTCCTCCAGCTCGCCCCGCAGCTGCTGCACCTCGCGCTGCAGCCGCTCCATCCGCAGCACCAGGTCGGAGATGGCCCGCACCTTGCGCTCCAGCACCAGGACCCGCTTCTCCAGCGCCGCCCCCTGCTCCTCCCCCGCCGCGACGGCGGCCCATGCGGGCGGCAGCAGGCACAGCAGCAGGACTCCCTTCAGGACCGGTCTCATGGTGCTCAGTAGACCAGCTCGGCGCGCCGGTTGAGGGCCCAGGATTCCTCATCGGAGCCCAGTGCCACCGGCCGCTCCTCGCCGTAGCTGACCGTGGTGATCTGGCTCTCCGCCGCGCCCTGCACCAGCATCAGCTCCTTCACCGCATTGGCGCGGCGTTCGCCCAGGGCGATGTTGTATTCGCGGGAGCCGCGCTCGTCGGTATGCCCCTCGACGGTGACGGTCACCTCGGGGTTGGCCGCCAGATACTCGCCGTGGGCGATGATCACGTCCCGGTCCTGGCCCTGGATCTCGCTGGAGTCGAACGCGAAGTGGATCACCCGGACCGACAGCAGGCTGTTGGGATCGTCC
>DRKP01000125.1 GCA_011051715.1 Sedimenticola thiotaurini
CGACCACCCGGAACAGCCGCCGGATCTCCTCCTCGCTGGCCACCAGGGGCGGTGAGAAGGCGAGCACGTCGCCGGTGATGCGCACCATCACGCCCCGCTCCCAGGCCTTCTGCATCACCTCGGTGGCGCGCGCGCCGGGGGCGCCTGGGCGCGGTTCCAGCTCGATCCCGGCGATCACGCCGATGGTGCGGATGTCCCGCACCAGGGCCAGGCCGCGCAGTCCGTGGGCGGCATCGGCCAGGGTATCCTCCAGCGCCAGGGCGCGCTCGAACAGCCCCTCGCCGCGGTAGACGTCCAGGGTCGCCAGGGCGGCGGCGGTGGCCAGGGGATGGCCGGAGTAGGTGTAGCCGTGGAACAGCTCGATGGGGGCGTCGGCGTTCTCCAGCATGGTGTGGTAGATGGGGGCGCGCACCCCCACCCCGCCCATCGGCACGACGCCACTGGTCACCCCCTTGGCGAAGGTGATCAGATCCGGCTCGACGCCGAACCGCTCTGCCGCGGTGGCGCTGCCGAGGCGGCCGAAGGCGGTGATCACCTCGTCGAAGACGAGCAGGATGCCGTGCTCGTCGCAGATATCCCGCAGCCGCCGCAGGTACCCCTTCGGCGGCGGCAGCACGCCGGTGGAACCGGCCACCGGCTCCACGATCACGGCGGCGATGGTGGAGGCGTCGTGAAGTTCCACCAGCCGCTGCAGGTCGTCCGCCAGTTCCGCGCCGTGCTCCACCTCGCCACGGGGAAAGGGGTTGCGCTCCGGGTCGTGGGTGTGACGCAGGTGATCGACCCCGGCCAGCAGGGTGCCGAAATACATCCGGTTGCGCGGGATGCCCCCCACCGAGATGCCGCCGAAGCCGACCCCGTGGTAGCCGCGCTCGCGCCCGATCAGGCGGGTGCGGCTGCCCTCGCCATTGGCGCGGTGGTAGGCCAGGGCGATCTTCAGCGCCGTGTCCACCGCCTCGGAACCGGAGTTGGTGAAGAAGAAGTGTTCGATGTCGCCGGGAAACAGGTCGGCCAGCCGCTCGGCGAGGCGGAACGCCCCCGGGTGACTGAACAGGAAGCCGGGGGCGTAGTCCAGCTCCTGCACCGAGCTGCGCACCGCTTCGGTGATCACCGGGTGCGCATGACCGGCATTGACGCACCAGAGCCCGGCGGTGCCGTCGAGGATGTCGCGCCCGTCCTGGCTGCGGTAGTACATCCCCCTGGCCCCGACGATGATGCGGGGATCCTGCTTGAATGCCCGGTTGGGGGTGAAGGGCATCCAGTAGTGCTCCAGGTTGAGTGTCGACATGGGATGGTTCCCGCGCTAGTGGTTGCCGGTCTCGCTGCCGGCATGGAAGTTGAACTGGGCCCCCTCCCGGATGCCGGAGGGCCAGCGCGCAGTCACCGTCTTCAGCCTGGTGTTGAAACGCACCCCCTCCATGCCATGGATATGGTGATCGCCGAACAGGGAGCGCTTCCAGCCACCGAACGAGTGGTAGGCCACCGGCACCGGGATCGGCACGTTGACCCCGACCATGCCGATCTGCACGCGGCGGCAGAAATCGCGGGCGGCGTCACCGTCCCGGGTGAAGATGGCGGTGCCGTTGCCGTACTCGTGGGCGTCGATCATGGCCAGCGCCTCGTCATAGTCCTGTGTCCGCACCACCGACAGCACCGGCCCGAAGATCTCGTCCCGGTAGATGGCCATGTCGGTGGTGACCCGGTCGAACAGGCAGCCGCCGACGAAGTAGCCGTTCTCGTGTCCCTCCACCCGCAGGTCGCGGCCGTCGACCACCAGCTCAGCCCCCTTCGCCAGCCCCTCCTCGATGTAGTCCAGGATCCTCTGGCGGCTGGCCGCCGTGATCACCGGCCCCATGTCCGATCCGGGATCGGTGTAGGGCGCGATCTTCAGCGCCCGCACCCGCGGCGCCAGTGCCTCGATCAGGCGGTCGGCGGTCTCCTCCCCCACCGGCACCGCCACCGAGATGGCCATGCAGCGTTCGCCGGCGGAGCCGTAGGCGGAGCCGATCAGGGCATCCACCACCTGCGCCATGTCGGCGTCCGGCATCACCACCAGGTGGTTCTTGGCCCCGCAGAGGGCCTGGACCCGCTTGCCGTTGGCGCTGCCCCGGCGGTAGATGGAGTGGCCGGTGGCGGTGGAGCCGACGAAGCTGATCGCCCCCACGTCCGGGTGGTCGAGCAGGGCGTCCACCGCCTCCTTGTCGCCGTTGATCACATTGAACACGCCCGCCGGCAGGCCCGCCTCGGTGAGCAGCCCGGCGATGCGGATCACCACCGAGGGGTCGCGCTCGGAGGGCTTCAGCACGAAGCAGTTGCCACAGGCGATGGCGATGGGATACATCCACAGAGGCACCATGGCGGGAAAGTTGAACGGCGTGATGCCGGCGACGATGCCCACCGGCTGGCGCACCGCCCAGGTATCGACACCGTCCGCCACCTGCTCCGAGAACTCCCCCTTCAGCAGGTGCGGGATGCCGCAGGCGAACTCCACCACCTCGACCCCGCGGCTGATCTCGCCGCGGGCATCGGCCAGGGTCTTGCCGTGCTCCGAGGAGAGCAGTTCCGCCAGCTCGTCCATGTGGCGGTTGAGCAGGTCACGGAAGCGGAACATCACCTGGGCACGCTTGGCCGGCGGCGTGCCCGACCAGCCCGGCAGGGCGGACCTGGCGGCCGCCACCGCCCGCCCCACGTCGGCCGCGTCGGCCAGCAACACCTCGCCGGTCTTTTCGCCGGTGGCGGGGTTGTGGATATCGCCGCGGCGCCGGCCGCTGCCCTCCCAGGCGGCGCCATCGATGTAATGGGTCAGGGTACGCATAGTGCTCTCCTCCGGGTTGGAGCGGTTCACTCCTCGATGCCCCGCAACCGCTGGGAGCGGCGCCGGAGCAGTTCGAGCGAGACCAGGAACAGGATCGAGACCAGAATCAGCAGGGTGGCCACGGCGAGGATGGTGGGGTTGATCTGCTCGCGCAGGCCGGAAAACATCTGCCGCGGAATGGTGCGCTGCCCGGGGCCGGCCAGGAACAGCACCAGCACCACCTCGTCGAACGAGGTGACGAAGGCGAACATGGCCCCCGAGATCACCCCCGGCCGGATCAGCGGCACCACCACGTCGCGGAAGGTGCGCAGGGGCGAGGCTCCCATGCTCAGGCCGGCGTGGTAGAGGGAGCGGTCGAAACCGCTCAGGGTGGCGGTGACGGTGATGATGACGAAGGGCACACCGAGGGCGGCGTGGGCGATGATCAGGCCCAGGTAGGTGCCGGCCAGGTTGAACTTGGTGTAGAAGAAGAACATGCCGGCGGCGATGATGATCAGGGGCACGATCATCGGCGACAGCAGCAGGGCCATGATCAGGCGCTTGAACGGCATCCGCGGACTGGCCAGGCCCACCGCCGCCAGGGTGCCGAGGACGGTGGCCAGGATGGTGGCGAAGATGCCGATGAAGAAGCTGTTCTTGATCGCCAGGATCCAGTTCTTGTTGTCGACGATGGCCCGGTACCAGCGCAGCGAGTAGGCCTCCGGGTCCAGCATCAGCATGCCGCGGGTGAAGCTGAAGAAGGGTTCCACGTTGAACGACAGCGGCACGATCACCAGGATCGGCAGAACCAGGAAGCCGAGCACGCCGTAGGCGGTGTAGCGGAGGGCGTAGTGTCCCAGCCTGTGCCAGAAGCCGTAGTAGTCCGGAAACCGTTGCATCGTCACCCCAGCTTGATGTTGGCGGCACCGACGAAGCGGTCGTAGAGCCAGTAGAGGGTGAGGATCAGCACCAGCAGCAGGGTGCCGAGCGCCGCCGCCAGCCCCCAGTTGTTGGACTGCTGCATGTGGAAGGCGATGATGTTGGAGATCATCTGCCCCTTGGTGCCGCCCACCAGGGCCGGCGTGATGTAGTAGCCGACCGAGATGATGAACACCAGCAGCGCCCCCGCCGACAGCCCCGGCATGGTGTTGGGCAGGTAGACGCTGACGAAGGCGCTCAGCGGCCGCGCCCCCATGGACATGGCGGCGCGCATGTAACTGGGATCGATCCCCTTCATCACGCTGTACAGGGGCAGGATCATGAACGGCAGCAGGATATGGGTCATGGCGACGACGGTGGAGAACTCGGTATAGAGCATCTCCAGCGGGTCGGTGACGATGCTGGCCGCGGTCAGGAAGGAGTTGATCACACCGTTGGTCTGCAGCAGCGCGATCCATGCGGTGGTACGCACCAGCAGCGAGGTCCAGAACGGCAGCAGCACGAAGATCATCAGCATGTTGGCGGTCTTCGGCGGCGCGTTGGCCAGGAAGTAGGCCAGCGGGTAGCCGAGCAGCAGGCACATCAGGGTGATGATCAGCGCCATGCGCAGGGTCTTGGTGTAGAGCTTGACGTAGATCTGGCCCGACTGTCGCGTCTGGATGTCGCCGGCGAAGGTGCGCTCCAGATCCATCGCGGTCAGATAGTAGGTATCGGTGTAGACCTGCCCCGCCTTCTTCACCGCCTGCCAGATGGCCGGTTTGGACCAGAGCGAGTTGGCCGCCAGCAGCAGATCGGCCCCCTTCTGCTCCAGTTCCGTCTCGCTCTTGCGGCGCAGCTTGCGCGCGGTGGACTTGACCACGCTGGAGGCACCGGGCAGGTGGCGGTTGAGCTCCTCCGCCAGCTTGCCCGAGCGCCGTATCTTCGCCAGCCGGCGCAGGTCCAGCGCCATCCGGGTGAGCACGGCGCGGTCGGGGATACCAGTGCCGTCCCAGGGAACGAGCCGCTGCAGGGTGCCGGGGATCAGCTGGGCCACCGCCGGGTTGTTGAAACCGCGATAGAGCATGGTGGCGATCGGGGCGACGAAGGCGAACAGCAGGAACAGCAGCAGCGGCACCACCAGCAGCAGGGCGATCAGCTTGTGGCGCCGCAGTTCACGCCGCGCCAGCGCGGCCTCGCCCGCAGTGAGGCGCGGATCCGATCCGGTGATTGCCTGGTCCTGTCCCATGTTCGCCCTGTCTGTGGGTTCTCCGGCGCCCCGCCACCCGGGATGGCGGGGCGCAGCCGTCAGGCGGCCCCTGCCGTCACTGCAGCAGCCATTCGTTGAACTTCTCCCCCAGGGACTCGCCGTAATCGGCCCAGAAGATGCCGTTCGCCTTGATCCCCTCCTTCAGGTGGGAGGTGGGCAGGTCGGGCACCACCTTGGGATCGACCAGGGCCATGGAGGACTTGCGGGTCGGTCCGTAGGCCACGTCGGGCATGCCGGAGAGGGGCTTGGTGCCGGTGGCGAAACGGATGAAGTCGAAGGCCAGGTCCATTTTCCTGGTGCCCTTCACCACCGACCAGACGTCCAGGTCGTAGATGTGGGCGTCCCACACCATCTTGAACGGCTTGCCGTCCTCCTTGATGGCATTGAAGATGCGGCCGTTGGCCGACTGGCCGAGGATGGCGCCGCCGTCGTTCAGCAATTGTGGCACCTGGGACCAGGAGTCGAACCAGACGATATCCTTCTTGATCGTATCCAGCTTGGCGAAGGCGCGCTTCTGGCCGGCCTCGGTGGCCAGCACCTCGTACACCTTGTCCGGGGCCACGCCATCCGCGATCAGGGCCCACTCCAGGTTCACCTGTGGCCGCTTGCGCATCGCCCGCTTGCCGGGGATCTTCGCGGTATCGAAGAAATCGCCGATGGTGGTCGGCCGGGTGGCGCCGATGGTCTTCTCGTTGTAGGCGTAGACGATGGTCCAGACGATGTTGCCGACGCCGCATTCGTTGGCCAGCGCCTCGGGGATGAAGTCCTGCTCCGCCGGCGTACCATCGTCACCCGGCGCCAGGATGCTGGTGGGGATCTCCTCCAGCAGCCCCTCGGAGCAGGCCCGCTCCAGGTCGATCACCTCGATATCGACCACGTCCCACTGGATGTTGCCGGCCTCCACCTGGGCCTTGATCTCGGCGATGCCGCCGGAGTAGTCCTCGAACAGCAGCTTGTTGCCGGTCTTGGCGGTGTAGGGGTCGAGCATGTGTTTCTTCTGGGCGGCGCCATAGGCGCCACCGAAGGAGACCACGGTGAGCTCCTCCGCCACCGCCCCGGCCGCCAGCATCGACCCCAGTACCACACCCGTCACCAGTCTCGTCATCTTCATCCTGTCAATCCTCCTCGTCTCTTTTCGTCATTGTCATGGCCTGCAATCCGGCCGCTCCGGCCCGTTCATTTCCGGGCAAAGGCGAAACAGTCGCGCCGGCGCGACAGCAGCAGGCTCTTCTCACTCATCGACAGCTCCGGCGCGGCGTGGTCGTTGAGCACCTTCACCACCACCTCGGTGCCGTCGTCCAGTTCGAAGAAATAGCGGATGAAATCGCCCACGTAGAGCCGCGTCTTCAGCAATGCACCGAAGCGGTTGTCGTAGTCGTGACCGGCCTCCTCGATGAACAGCTTCTCCGGCCGTACCGAGATCAGGCAGTCGCTGCCGACGTCGCCGCAGTCGGCGCAGCGGGCCTCGATCTCCCCGCCGCCGCTGATCCGCACCCGCACCCAGTCCCCCTCGCGCCGGGTCACCACGCCGGGCAGAAAATTGTTCTCGCCGATGAAATCGGCCACGAAGGCGTTGGCGGGCTGTTCGTAGAGCACGTCGGGCGCGGCGCACTGCTGCACGACGCCGCGGTCGAAGACGGCGATGCGGTCGGACATGGTCAGCGCCTCGCCCTGGTCGTGGGTCACGTAGATCACGGTGAATCCCAGCTTCTGGTGCAGTCGCGAGATCTCCAGCTGCATCTGCTCACGCAGCTTCTTGTCCAGCGCCCCCAGGGGTTCGTCCATCAGCACCAGGCTGGGACCGAAGATGAGGGCGCGGGCCAGGGCGACCCGCTGGCGCTGCCCGCCCGAGAGCTGCCCCGGGGTGCGGTTGCCGAAGTCCCCCAGCTCGATCAGATCGAGATAGCGCTGCACCCGTTCGGCGATCTCGGCCTTCGACTTCTTTCGCACCTTCAGCGGATAGGCCAGGTTCTCGGCGATGCTCATGTGGGGAAACAGGGCATAGTTCTGGAATACCATGCCGATGTTGCGCTTGTAGGGCGCGGTGCGGGTGATGGGGTTGCCGTCGAGCAGGATGTCGCCGCTGGTGACGCTCTCGAACCCCGCCATCATCATCAGCACCGTGGTCTTGCCCGATCCGGACGGACCGAGCAGGGTGAGGAACTCCCCCTTGGCCAGCTCCAGGTTGAAGTCCTTCACCACCAGCGTCTTCTGGTCGTAGCTCTTCTTGACGTTGCGGAAGCGCAAATAGCCATCGACGCGATCTGCCGCCATTCATCCTCCTTCGTCCTGTCCGGGCGTCGTGGTCGCGCCCGTGTCGTTGTTGTCTGCAGGAACAGCATGGATGGAAATGGCGCTTGTTGACAGGTACAGATGGACTAAACTGACCGGTACAGACGACAACGACACTCTTCCGGAGGAGTATTCGTGGGCATCCTGCTCCGCCCGCTGGACCGCTCGTCCGGCGTCACCCTGCTCGACCAGTTGTGCGAACAGGTCTCGCTGCTGATCGAGCGCGGGATCCTGAAACCCGGCATGCGCCTGCCCTCCTGCCGCTCCCTGGCGCGGCAGCTGGGGGTCTCCTGCAATACCGTGGTCGGCGCCTACAACAACCTGCTCAACAGCGGCCTGCTGGAGTCACGGCCACGGCGCGGCTACTTCGTCCACCCCCAGGCCGCAGCCAACCGCTGCGGTGCCCCGGCGCAGGGGGGACAAGGACCCGGCCGACCGTCCTCCCGGCCCCTGTTCGAGATCCTGCCTCCGGCCCTGCAGACCGGTGTCTGCCGCACCATCGAGCGACCCGCCAACTGGTCGCGCTATCCCTACCCCTTCGTCTGCAACCAGACCGACGTCTCCCGCTTTTCCCTGGCGGAGTGGCGCAAGTGCTGCTACCAGGTCCTGAACCGGCACCACGCGACGCTGGTGAGCAGCGACCAGATCGACAGCGACTGCGACGACCTGGTGGAACAGATCCGCTGCCGCCTGCTGCCCCGCCGCGGCATCCAGGCACGGCCCGAGGAGATCCTGGTCACCGCCGGCGCCCAGCAGGCGATCTTCCTCTGCGCCATGCTCCTCGGCGGCGCGCAGCGGCGGATCGCGGTGGAGGACCCCTGCTACCCGGACGGGCGCAACATCTTCCAGCAGTTCTTCGGTGAGGTGCGCCCGATCGGTGTCGATCGGGAGGGTCTGGTCTGCGACCGGCGGCTGCACGGCTGCCACCTGGTCTACGTCACACCCAACCACCAGTTCCCCACCTCGGTGCGCCTGTCGCCGGAACGGCGCGAACGCCTGCTGGAGAGCGCCGACCGGGACGGCCTGGTGATCGTCGAGGACGACTACGACTGCGAGACCGATTTCGATCCCTCGATCCTGCCGGCCCTGCGCGCCGACCGGCGCGGCGACCGGGTGATCTACATCGGCAGCCTGTCGAAGAGCCACAGTCCGGGCGTGCGCATCGGCTACCTGGTCGCCTCCCCCGACTTCATCGCCGAGGCCCGTGCCTTGCGCGGCATGATGATCCGGCAGCCGCCCCCGTTCATGCAGCTGGCGGTGGCCCAGTTCATCCGCGTCGGCCACTACGACGCCCTCATCACCCGGCTGCAGCGGATCTACCGGCGCCGCCGGCAGCTGGCACTGCAGGCCCTGACCCGGCTGTTCCCGGAGATGCAGGTGGTCAGCGGCCCCGGCAGCACCAATTTCCTGGTGACGGCCGCCGCTGGCACCGACCTCACCGGGCTGGTCCCGCAGGCATTGCAGGCAGGTGTGGTGATCGAGCCGGTGGACGCCTGCTATGCCGATCCGGCCGCGGGCCGCCACCGTTTCCGCATCGGCGTGTCGAGCATCCCGGCCAGGCGGATCCAGGCCGGACTGGAGCGGCTGCGCACCGTCTGCGACGGCTATCTGGAGGGGGGGAACCGCGCCGCCGGGGTCACAGCACCAGCGCGGTCTTCCGGCACACGGTCCTGAGGGCGAAGTTGGAACGGATCCGGGCGACGTGGGGGAAGCGGGACAGGTGCTGCCGGTGGATGCGCTCATAGTCCCGGGCGTCGGCCACCACCAGTCGCAGCAGGTAGTCGGAGTCGCCCGCCATCAGGAAACACTCCATGATCTCGGGGCAGTCCGCCACCGCCCGCTCGAAGGCGTCGAGGGACTCGTCGCTCTGGCTGTCCAGGCTGATCTCGACGAAGACACTGGTGGGCTTGCCCACCGCCTCCTGGCGCACCAGCAGGACATAGCGGTCGATCACGCCGCTCTGCTCCAGTCGCTGCACCCGCCGCAGGCAGGCGGAAGCGGAGAGATTGACCCGCCCGGCCAGTTCGGCATTGGTCATGCGCCCGTCCCGCTGCAGCAGGTTGAGGATCCTGCGATCCGTCCTGTCCAGCTCCGTTGCCGCCATATTGTTTCGCCGATCCCCGTCGTCGCCGCAGCCAATTGCGTTCAACTATAGTTTGGGACGCCGGATTCGCAACCATATTCGCCCCCCTTTCTCCTACCATTGCCGGCAGAGCGGGTCCGGCCGGGCCCGCGCTTCCGACCACCCCTTCACCCAGGAGGCAGCAATGCTCATCGGCGTTCCCAGGGAGATCAAGAATCACGAGTACCGGGTCGGCATGACCCCGGGTGCGGTGCGCGAGGCGGTGCATCACGGCCACCGCGTGCTGGTGGAGACCGGCGCCGGCAACGGCATCAGTTGCGACGACGATGCCTACCGGGCGGCGGGAGCGGAGATCGCCGACACCGCAGAGCAGGTGTTCGAACAGGCGGAGATGATCGTCAAGGTGAAAGAGCCGCAGCCGGTGGAGTGCGCCCGCCTGCGGCCGGGCCAGCTGCTGTTCACCTACCTGCACCTGGCCCCGGACCCTGAGCAGGCCGACCTGCTGCTGCGCTCCGGCTGCACCGCCATCGCCTATGAGACCATCACCGACGACCATGGCGGCCTGCCCCTGCTGGCACCGATGAGCGAAGTGGCCGGGCGCATGGCGATCCAGGTGGGCGCCGTCTCCCTGCAGAAGGCCAACGGCGGCAGCGGCGTGCTGCTTGGCGGCGTGCCCGGCACCGAACCGGCCCGGGTGGTGGTCATCGGCGGCGGCACCGTCGGCACCCAGGCCGCGCGCATGGCCCTCGGGCTGGGTGCCGAGGTCACCGTGCTGGACCGCTCCCTGCCACGGCTGCGCCAACTCGACGACCTGTTCGGCCCGCGCCTGAAGACCCGCTACTCCACCCTGGAGTCGCTGGAGGAACTGACCCTGCAGGCGGACCTGGTGGTGGGGGCGGTGCTGATCCCGGGGGCGGCCGCACCGCGGCTGGTGAGCCGGGAGATGCTCGGTCGCATGCGGCCGGGTTCGGTGCTGGTGGACGTGGCCATCGATCAGGGTGGCTGCTTCGAGACCTCCCGCGCCACCACCCATGCGGACCCCACCTACGTGGTGGACGGCATCGTCCACTACTGCGTCGCCAACATGCCCGGCGCGGTGGCCCGCACCTCCACCCTGGCGTTGAACAACGCCACCCTCCCCTATGTCCTCACCCTGGCCGACGCCGGCTGGAAGCGCGCCTGCCGCGAGGATCCCCATCTGCGTCAGGGCCTCAACGTCGACGCCGGCCGCATCACCCATCCGGCGGTCGCCGAGGCCCTCGGCAAACCCTTCGTCGCG
>DRKP01000126.1 GCA_011051715.1 Sedimenticola thiotaurini
GCCTTGATCTCCCGGCGCCCGGACAGGGTCTCGATGAGCATGCGCTGCTTGTCGTTGCGGGCCTTGCCAGAGCGCTTGATCCGGCTGTCGAGGCTGGGCAGCCAGATCAGTCCCAGAACCAGGTATGCGGCGACCATTGCCAGCGGAATCAGGGCGATGGTCCCGGCGAGGATGGCGATGACCAGGATGAACAGGAAGACGAAGGGCAGTTCCAGTGCAATGGAGGCGTTGGCCCCGGTGAAGAAATCCCGCACCGAGTCGAACTGTTTAAGCCGCGACAACTGGGCCGCCACGGTGGAACGTTCGGTGAACAATGGTGGAAGTGAGATCAGCTGACGAAAGGTATCGACCCCGATCAGGTAGTCCAGCCGGCCGGCTACATATCCAAGCATGCGGGCCCGGACGAAACGAAGTACCAGGTCGGCGGACAGCAGGATGGCGACTCCGGAGACCAGGTAGGGCAGGGTCTCGGCGGACCTGGCCCCGATCACCTTGTCGTAGACCATCATCACGAACAGGGGGATCATCAATGCCACCAGGTTGACCACCAGCGTCATGCCGAGCAGGTGGACGATGAGGCCGCGAAAGCGCCGCAGCAGTCTGCCGAACCAGGGGTCGCCGGGTCCGACCTCCTCGTTGGCCGGGGCGTCGGTGAATACGTAGGCGGTTCCCCGGTCCCACAGGATGTCCCCCTCCAGGGTCCGGTTGCTGTTGGCGTCGAAATAGCGGACCTGGTGGTCGCCACGCTCGATGAGGACATAGACGTCGCCGCTGTCGGACTGGAACAGACAGGGGTAGAGCTCGGGCTTGATCGCTGCGACGCGGGTCTCCAGCGGTGAACTCTCGTAGCCGAGTTGCACCAGCACGTTGCGCAGATCCACCAGATCGAACTGGGTGGAGAAATGGGGCAGTGCCTCGATCAGTTCCCGGGCATAGTGGTGCCAGCCGAGCTCCTTCAACAGCGGCAGCAGGCAGGCGGCGTAGGGGGAGGCGCTGGCGAAGCTGTCGAGGCGGTCGTGCCGCAGGGCCTCGGCCAGGCGCTCGGAGACCACGTCCATGGGTTGGATTGCGGATGCCTGGGAGCCGGTCATGACAGGGTTCCCGTCATTCGCTGGCCGTCATCGGCCGGCACCACAGGGCGCTGCATCCGGTCGGCAGGCCCGATCTCCCGCAGCAGTCCGTCGGCGAGCAGGAAGCAGCGATCGCACAGGCGCAGGAAAGAGGGGCGGTGGGAGACGACGACCAGGGTTCTGCTGCCCTTGAAACGCCTGACCACGGAAAGGAAGCGCATGTCGTTGGTGATATCGAAATTGGCGTTGGCATCGTCGAACAACATGATCGACGGGTGTCCGATCAGGGAACGGATCATGACGATCTTCTGTCGCACCCCCTCGGACAGGGTATCCACGGCAGCGCCGCCGATCATGGTGTCGAGGCCATCCGGAAGGCGGGCGATGATCCTGTCCAGGCCCAGCATGCCGGCCAGCTCGATGGCCTGATCGACCGCCTCCCCTTCGCGGTACAGGGTCATGTTCTCCAGGATGGTCCCTTCGAACAGGATGCCCTGTTGCGGGACGATGCCGATCTGGGAACGCAGGTATTCCAGATCGTACTCCCGGATATCGTGGCCATCGAGAAGGACCTTACCACTGTCGGGATGCAGAAAACCCGATAACAGGCCGATCAGGGTACTCTTTCCGGAACCATTGCTACCCGTGATGCCGACCGCCTCGCCGGGGCGTATGTGAAGGGTGATGTCTCTCAGCAGGGGGGCGTCCTGTTGCGGATATCTGAAGTTCACCCGGCGTAACTCGATCTCCCCCTTCAGCCCGGTCTTCTTGCGCAGATCACCGCTCTCCTCCCGCTTCAGGGCATGGAGTCCCCTGACCTTGTCCAGGGCCAGTCGGATGGACTGGAACTGGATCCAGATGCCCATGGCGCGAAGACCGGGTTGCAGCACCCGGCTGGAGAGCATGGTGCCGGCGGCGAGGGCACCGACGCTCAGATCACCGGCGACCACGGACAGGCTTCCGATGGCGACGAAGGTGACTACCGCGAGCTGGGAGAAGGTGGCGCCGATGCCCTGGACCACACTGTTGATCCGGCTCAACTCGTATACGCTGGATGCCGACTGCCCCTGCAGTCGTTCATACCGGCGCAGCATGAAGGGCTCCATCGCCATGGATTTGATGGTGTGGATGCCCCGCAGCGTCTCGATGATGAAGTTCTGGCGTCGATCCTCCATCCGGTTCCTCTCCTCCAGCGCCCTGTGGAGATTCTTGCCGGTGATGACGGAGATGATCATGAAAAGGGCAAGCAGACCGATGGGGATCAGAATGAGAGGGCCGGTGATGACCCAGATAAGGGCCAGGAAGACCACCGCGAACGGGAAATCGAGAACAAGAAGCGCGGACTGCCCGGAATAGAATTCCTGGACCTTTTCCAGTGCCTGCATCCTGTCCAGATAATACCCGGCCGGTTTTTCGTCGAATTCCAGGGGGTCCGCATCCAGAATGCGGTTCATCACCCGGAGGCTTTCGATATGGTCAAAGCGGGCTCCTTCCCAGCTCATGATGATGGAACGGAAGATCTTCAGCAGGGTATCGAGGACGATCACACCGAGCATCCCGATCATTAGAAGAGAGAATGTGTCGAGTGCCCGGTTTGGGATGATTCGGTCGTAGATCTGCAGGATGACGGTCGGAAGTGCCAGTGCCAGAAGATTGATCGCCAGGGAGGCGAAAAGAACCGACGGCCTGCGCCAGATCGCCGGCTTGCGGAAGCCCGTGGATGCAAATAGATCAGATGTTCTGCGATACATCTGTTTCCCGGTAGTGTACTGAATGCAAAGAAAAAATCATTTTCATACTACGAACTCCATTCCCCTATCGGCACGCTTCCCGGCGAGCTTTAATGTTTTCTCCGCCGCGCGCCTGGATCCTCGATACGTGCCTGGGCCATATCGGTAAAGAATCCTGGGAGATGTGCCGCCAAAGTCGCAATAACGGGTAATTCAAAGGAATGAGTGAACATCCCGGTTCAGGCCGGGGATCCTGGCGTCCGGGTCTTTCGGATTCCGGTCTGCACCTGAATGACGAAAAGGGGCTGGTTCAGGAATTTTCCGGAGTGGCTGCGTATCGATGTCTGCCGGAACCGATGGAACAGGTGGATCCGGATGTGGATCGGGTTGCGTTGAATTGATTGAGAGGGGTTGGGCGGAAAACGGTTTCCAGGCTGGAGCGGATGATGAACAAAGACGGCAAAGAGACTTTCGACAACGTTAGAAAACAGGCGACCGAGCAGCTGTTCGATGCGGATCCCGGTATGCGTCATCATCTGGACAGGAAGGATGAAGAAGCGTCCGCTGGTGATTCCAGAGGACATTATCACGAGGAGTTGTTTCTACAGCAGATCCACGAGGGCAGCCGCCAATCGGAGATGGCGGAAGCGCAGGTGGAAGATGCGGATCCGGATGCGGGACATTCATCCATCTCCTCCATGCCGTTCGGTGGCGAACCCGACCGGCAGGGTGCAGATGGCAATGAGGAAGGAGAGAGGGGGCGTTCGGGGGATCTGCTGAGCGAGGCTTCATCGGGAACCGGATCCGGTATGGTCGCTGGCGTGATCGGCGGCTCGTTGGCGGAAGTGGTGAAGCAAACACATTCACAGCAGCATCCGCAGATGCCGGATCTCCCCCATGCGGTGAGTTTCCATCTCAAGCCGGTCGCGGTGCCGGGTCAAGCTCAGGGCTGGGAGAAGGCGGAGTACACCGGGGATGCGAATGACCGGTCCCCGCTGGTGGATGCCGTGCCCGAGCGGGGCATGGTCCAACCGGAGGACTTTGCCCCGGGAGACGCCACAGTGGAAGAAAATGCGGCATCGGGTACCGTCGTCGCAGTGCTCGAAACCAGTGGCGCTCTGGCCGGTGAGTCCATCAGTTTCGTGCTGGAAGAGGATCCTTCGGGTCTTTTCGTGATCGATGGCAACCAGCTGCTGGTACGGGAGGGGGCCGACATCGATTTCGAATCCGCATCCCACCATACCCTGGTAATTTCGGCGCAGGACGAATTCGGGAACAGGGTGACCGCCAACATAGAAATCGAGGTTCAGGATGTCAATGAGCGTCCCACTATGGTGGGGGATGCAGCGATCTCGGTGTTGGAGGGTGCGGCTCCAGCGGCCGGGACGGTCGATGCCTTCGATCCCGATGCCGGGGATCATCTGACGTTCGGCGTGGCCGAGGGGGCGGAGGTCCCGGCCGGGTTCGAGCTGCACGGTGACGGCAGCTGGTCGTTCGATCCGTCGGACGGTGCCTATGACCACCTGGGGGCGGGTGACAGCCAGGTGCTGACGGTGCCGGTGGTGGTGAGTGACGACCAGGGGGCGACCGACCGGATGCAGATCCGGCTCATGGTGAACGGGACCAACGATGCACCGGTGGCCGGCGCCGGTGTGGACGGCGTGGTCGACGAGGGCTCGGCGGTGCTGTCGGGACGGCTCGACGCCGGGGACGTGGACGACGGCGCCAGCCTGAGCTTCGGCGTGGCCGAAGGGGCGGAGGTCCCGGCCGGATTCGCGCTGCACGATGACGGCAGCTGGTCGTTCGATCCGTCGGACGGTGCCTATGACCACCTGGGGGCGGGTGACAGCCAGGTGCTGACGGTGCCGGTGGTGGTGAGTGACGACCAGGGGGCGACCGACCGGATGCAGA
>DRKP01000127.1 GCA_011051715.1 Sedimenticola thiotaurini
CGGCGCAGGGGATCGCGGGCGAGCCGGGCAGCGGCCTCGGCATCACCCCGGGCCAGCGCCTCGGCCGCCTGCTGATCCCGGCGTTGCCACAGGTCCCGCCAGAGCCCGGTGGCCGGCGCCGGCCTGCTCTCTGCGACGACGGCCGGGGCGGCGGCAGTGACCGGTTCCGGCAGCGGCAGCAGCAGCCCCGTCAGCAGCAGGCCGAGTAGCCAGCCGCGGCGGAAGGCGAGTGCGGCCAGGGGCAGCAGCAGCAGCGTCAGCAGTGGTCCCTGCTCCTTCCAGGCAGTCTGGTCCAGGTCGCTCTTCTCCGCTTTGGTGGCAGTGCCGGGATAGGAGATGGAGCCGGGGGACAGCACCAGGTCCAGATCCTGGTCACCCGGCTGCAGCCGGGCATAGCGGCCCCCGCCGGCGGTGGCCAGTCGCTGCAGTCGCGCCTGGTCGAGGCCGGCGATCACCGGGTTGCCCCGGTCGTCGCGCAGGCTGCCGCCGCGGCCGTCGGGAACGGGTGCGCCCGCCGCCGTGCCGACGCCGAGCACGGAGACCCGGTAACCCTGGTCACGCAGGCGCGCGGCCTCGTCGATGGCCGCCTCGCTCTCCATGCCGTCGCCGATCACCAGGATCCGGCCGCGGGGGATACCGGCCTGCTTCAGCAGTTCCCCGGCCCGTTTCAGCGCCAGGTCGACGCGGCTTCCCTGCACCGGCATCAGCTCCGGGGTCAGCACCCCGAGCATGGCGCGGATGGTGTCCGCGTCCCGGGTCAGCGGCACCACGCTGAAGGCGTCGCCGGCGAACACCACCAGCCCGGTCTGTCCCTCGCGCTCGCGGTCGAGGATGTCCTCCACCTTCAGGCGGGCCTGGAACAGGCGGCTGGGCTTCAGGTCGGTGGCCTCCATGGAGCGGGAGAGATCGAGCACGATGACCAGCGCCTGGCGGGTCTCGAACAGGGGTCGGGGGCGTTGCTCCCAGGTGGGGTCGGCCAGCGCCAGCACCGCCAGCAGCCAGCCGGTGGCCAGCAGCCACAGGGCGCTGCGGCTGGCGCGTCCCCCGCCCCTGCTCAGCAGCAGTGGCAGCAGATCGGGGTCCACCACCCGGCGCCAGGCGTCGTCGCCACCACTGCGCCGCTGCAGCAGCCAGACGAGGCCGGCGAGGGGCAGCAGGGCCAGCAGCCACAGGGGATGGAGAAAATGGAAGGAGTCGAACATGATCTCTGTTTCCCAGGCGATGGTGATGCGCTCAGGCCGCTTCCGGCGGGGTGGCCGGGGCCGTTGGGCCTCCTGACGCGCTGGACCGGGAGTGAATGCCCGCCGCCGGGGTGGACCGGCGGTTTTCGTCGCTTTCCCCTGCTTCGCCGCGAGCGGCAATGGCGATGCGGGCGACGACCGCCGTTTCGCCGAGCGCCAGCAGAACGGTCACCAGCAGGGCCAGGGCCAGGGGCCAGAGGTAGATCTCCTCCACCGGCCGGAAGCTCTCGCTCTGCTCCGAGATCGGCTCGATCCGGTCCAGCAGGGCATAGATCCGCTGCAGGGAACGAAGGTCGCGGGCGCGGAAGTAGCGCCCGCCGGTCCTGTCGGCGATCGCCTTCAGCGTCGCCTCGTCCAGTTCGCCAGCGGCGATCCGGCGCGGACCGAACAGGCCCTGGACGATGCGCTCGTCGGCGCCGACGCCGATGGTATAGATCCGGATCCCCTCCTGGGCGGCCAGGTCGGCGGCCTTCAGGGGGTCGATGCTGCCGGCGGTGTTGGCGCCGTCGGTGAGCAGGATCAGCACCCGGTTGCCGGCCGGTTGCTCGCGCAGCCGTTTCACCGCCAGGCCGATGGCGTCGCCGATGGCGGTCTCCTTGCCGGCCAGCCCGACCTGGGCCTCGCCCAGCAGCCTGCGCACGGTCTCCCGATCGTAGGTGAGGGGGGCCTGCAGGTAGGCCTGGCGCCCGAACAGGATCAGGCCGATGTGATCGCCCCGGCGCTGCTCGATGAAGTCGCTGGCCACCGCCTTGACCGCCGTCAGCCGGGTCACCCGCCGGTCGCCGATCACCATGTCGTCGTTCTCCATGCTGCCGGAGATGTCCACCGCCAGCATCAGGCTGCGGCCGGTGAGCGGCACCTGGACCGATTCACCGACCAGTTGCGGGCGGGCGGCGGCGGTCACCAGCAGCAGCCACGCCAGGACCGCCAGCAGCAGCCGCGGACGGGAGGGCAGCGCCGGCTCCGCCGCGGGGCCGGCCCGCAGGGCGGCATAGAAGGGCACGCGCAGGGCGCCCCCCTCGCTCCGCCTCGCCCGCGGCAGCAGCCAGGCAACCAGCAGGGGCAGGGGCAGGGCGGCGAACAGCCAGGGCCAGGCGAATTCGAGGCTCATGAGGCCCCCTCCGCGGCACCGCGGGACGGCCGCCGTGATGTTCCGGCGGTCTCTCCCGGCTGCCCGTGCCGCCGTGATTCTGCGTCCGGCCGGGCCTCCGTCCCGGTGTTGTTCAGGATCCACTTCTCTGCCAGCCGGCGCAGTGCCTCGCGGTCGATCCGTGATTGCGGGGCATAGGGGGCGTCGGCCAGCACCCGGCCGGGGCCGGTGGTGAATCCGCCGTCGCCGCCATGGCGGTCGAGGAAGCGCAGCCACGCCTCACCGGTCAGCCCGGCGACCTGCTGCCGTGGGTAGCGGGTCAGGGCCAGGCGCCGCAGCAGGATCGACACCTCGCTGGCGAAGCGGGGGTCCTGCTCCGGTCCCAGGGTGCGGTCCAGCTGTTCCAGGGTCTGCAGCAGGCGCCGGCGCCGGCGCTGCAGGCGCAGCCGCCGCCATCCCGTCAGCCCCAGCCAGGCCAGCAGCGCCAGCACCACTGCGGCGGCCAGCCACCAGCCCGGGGCCGGTGGCCAGAAGTCGGGGGCCTGTGGCAGATGGATGTCGCGCAGCTGCAGCGGGGGGGTGCCGGTCGGGATCATGCCACCGCCCTCCCGTTGCGACGGGACCGCTGCCGGCTGTGCAGGCCGCTGTTCAGGATCGCCAGCGGGTCGTCGTCCGTGGCCAGGGTGAGCAGAGGAATGGCATGGCCCTGCATGGTTTCGGTCAGCAACCGCCGGCGCTGCCGGAACCATTCACCGTAGTGCGCCCGCTGCCGCGGCGAGCGGGTGTCGAGAACGCCCCGCTCACGGCCGTCGGTGATGCCGTACCGGCCGGGTGGCGGAGGTGCCAGTTCCAGCGCGTCGCGTACCTGCACCGCCACCAGGTCGTTGTGATGCTGCAGGCGCATCAGGTGGGGGCCGGTCTCGTCGTCGATGCCGTAGAAATCGCTGAAGATGAACACCAGGCTGCCGGGCCTGGCCACCCGCCGCAGCCGTGCCAGGGCCTGGTTGAGACCGTCGGCGTGGGGCGGTTCGGCCAGCCCCCGGGCGGGATCGGTGGCCTGTACCAGTGCCCGCATCAGCCGCAGGGCGCCCCGCCGGCCGCCCCGTGGCTGCAGTTCATGGTGACCGCCGTTGAACAGCAGGGCGCCGATGCGGTCGCCGCCGGCCACGGCGGCCCAGCCGATGAGGGCGGCGGCGCGGGCGGCGGCGACAGACTTGAAGGCGACCCGGGTGCCGAAGAACATGGTCGGATTCAGGTCCAGCATCACCACCACCGGCCGTTCCCGTTCCTCCTGGTAGAGCTTGGTGTGGGGCTGGCCGGTTCGTGCGGTGATGCGCCAGTCCATATTGCGGATGTCGTCGCCGGCCTGGTAGGCGCGGGACTCGGCGTAGTCCATACCGCGGCCGCGAAAGCGGGAGCGGTGGGCACCGGCCAGCAGGTTGACCGCGGTGCCGTGGCTCTTCAGCGCCAGCGAGCCGGCCTGCAGCCGCAGGGCGATCAGCTCGTCCAGGGTCACCTGGGCGCCGGGATGGACCGGCTGCTGCGGATCCCTGGCGAGGCCGCGGGTCTGGCGGCGGAAGATCTGCGGGTTCAGGTTCATCAGGCGACCGGCACCCGTTGCAGCAGTTCCAGCAGGAAGTCGTCCGAGGTGCGGCCCTCGGCCTCGGCCTCGAACGAGATCAGCACGCGATGGCGCAGCACGTCGAACAGGACCGCCTGCACGTCCTCGGGCGAGACGTAGTCGCGGCCGCGCAGCCAGGCGTGGGCGCGGGCGCAGCGGTCGAGGGCGATGGTGCCGCGCGGACTGGCGCCGAAGCTGACCCAGCGCGCCAGCTGCTCGCCGTAGGGGGAGGGGTCGCGGGTGGCCAGGACCAGGTGCACCAGATACTGCTGCACCGGCTCCGCCATGTGCAGGGCGAGGATGCTGCTGCGGCCGTCGAAGATCTGCTCACGGCCGAGGATCTGCTCCTCCGCCTCCTCCTGGCGCAGCGAGCGGGCCGCCTCGCGCCGGGTCAGCTCGAGGATCTCGTTCTCGGCGCCCGCCTGGGGGTAGTCGATGTTGACGTGCATCAGGAAGCGGTCGAGCTGGGCCTCGGGCAGGGGGTAGGTCCCCTCCTGCTCGATCGGGTTCTGGGTCGCCATCACCAGGAACGGGTCGGGCAGGGGATAGGTACGCTGTCCCACCGTCACCTGCTTCTCCTCCATCGCCTCCAGCAGGGCCGACTGCACCTTGGCCGGGGCGCGGTTGATCTCGTCCGCCAGCACCAGGTTGTGGAATACCGGGCCCTGCTGGAACACGAACTCGCCGCTCTCCGGGCGGTAGACGTCGGTGCCGGTGAGATCGCCGGGCAGCAGGTCGGGGGTGAACTGGAGGCGGTGGAAATCCCCCTCCAGCAGGCCGGCCAGGGCCTTGACGGCCCGCGTCTTGGCCAGCCCGGGAGGGCCCTCCACCAGCAGGTGGCCGTCGGCCAGCAGGGCGATCAGCAGACGGTCGATCAGCTTCTCCTGGCCGATGATCTTCTGCCGCAGCCGCGTGCGGACGCGGTCGAAGGCCTGGTAGCTGTCGGGGCCGGTATCGGTGGCCGGAACGGCAGTGGGTGTGCTCATGGTGTCGACTCCAGTATGGTCGGAATTCTCTTCGCTGTCGGGTGGTAGTCTGGGAGACGGGGGGTTAACCCCGGGTTACCGGGGGATTACCGCTTGTTCATCCACGACCGGCCCCGCCGTCACCGGCGGGGCGCTGCCGTCACTTGATCGCCAGGAACAGGGCGCTGTCACCACGCAACAGGTGCAGCAGCAGGGTGCCCCCCTTCTGCCGCAGCGCCTGTACCACCTCCCTGCGGCTGGTCACCGGACGACGGTTGATGGAGGTGATGATGTCGCCGGGACGCAGTCCCGCCCGGTCGGCCGGGGCGCCGCGCTGGATCGCCAGCACCTGGACGCCCTCGACCTGTCCGTACAGGGGATGGTCGCGACTGATGGGGCCCAGCACCACGCCGGCCAGGCGTTCACCCAGGTCGTCGCCGGTGTCACTGGCGGCGATGGTCACCTTCAGGTCGCGACGGCGGCCGTCACGCAGGATGGTGAGTTGCACCGTCTCTCCCACCGGCAGGAAGCCGATGGCGTTGCGCAGGTCGCTGCTGTTCTCTACCGGATTGCCGTCGACCGAGACGATCACGTCACCGGCCTCGACTCCGGCCTTCTCCGCCGGGGAACCGGGCAGCACCTGGGATACCACCGAGCCGTTCATGTCGGGCAGGCGGAAGGCCTCCATCAGCCGCGGGCTGACGTCCTGGATCACGACACCGAGCTGGCCGCGCTTCACCTCGCCGTGTTCGGCCAGCTGTTTCACGATCACCCGGATCATGTTCACCGGAATGGCGAAGCCGATGCCGACGTTGCCGCCGGAGGGGCCGACGATGGCGGTGTTCATACCGGCCAGCTCGCCGTTCAGGGTGACCAGGGCGCCGCCGGAGTTGCCGGGATTGATCGAGGCATCGGTCTGGATGAAGTCCTCGTAACCCTCGATCCCCAGGCCGCTGCGGCCGAGCGCGCTGATCATGCCGGAGGTGGCGGTCTGCCCCAGGCCGAAGGGGTTGCCGATGGCGACCACGAAGTCCCCGACCCGGAGTTGCTCCGAATCCTCCATCATCGGCACCTCGGTCAGCCTGTCGGCATCGATCTGCAGCAGGGCCACGTCCGCCTCGGGGTCCTGTCCCAGCACCCTGGCCTCGAAGCGGCGCTTGTCGCTGAGGGTGACGGTGATCACGTCGGCGTCCTTGATCACATGATGGTTGGTCAGCACCCAGCCCTTGCCGGCATCGATGATGATGCCCGAGCCGAGACTCTGGCGGCGACTGCTGCGCGGGGACTTGAAGAACAGCCCCTCCAGCGGGCTGGTGGCGGAGCGCCCCAGCGAGCGGGTGGAGATGTTGACCACCCCGGGCATCACCTTCTCCAGCATCGGGGCGACGCTGTTGCCCAGGGGCACGGCGGCCGGCAGGGCGCCGGAGAGGGACAGCAGGACGAGCAGCAGGAGCGAGGCGCCCACTCCTGCCGTTGCCGGCCACCGCTTCGGCTGTATTGGTTCTCTCTGTATCGCGATCATGGGGTAACACCTCGGTAAGAAAGGGATGGTGTGCCTCTCCGCACTGCGCCCGGATGGGGCGGAAGGATCGGTCGATCCTGTGAACCGGAGGGTAGCGGACGCGGCATCTCCTGCGGATTAACTGGAGATTACTATTTGGTAATGTCAGGAGCCTGTCGGACGTGATGCCGTTTGGCTGCAAATCCCTGGGGGCGATCAAGTCCGGCAGGCTCCCGGGACGGGAGGCATCTGTCCGGGCGGGCCGCCCCGGCAGCGCGCCGGTGGTCGATGGCCATGGAGAGAGGGCGGGATCGGGGGCCGCCTGGTCAGGCGGCCGGTGGTGCTGATCGATTTGCGGAATCGGTGGAAGGGGGCGGATTCGACGGCCGTGCCCGGTCCAGTGGCAGCTGCAGCACCACCCTCAGCCCCGGATGGTTGTCCTGCAGTTCGATGCCGATGCCGTGAATCGCGGCCACCGCCTGTACCAGGCTCAGGCCGAGACCGCTGCCCTCGGTGGTGCGGCTCTGTTCCAGCCGGTAGAAGCGCTGGAACACCCTGTCCCGTTCCTGCTCCGGGATGCCCGGTCCGTTGTCGGCCACCACCAGCTCGCCGTGGTCGCCGTCGCGCCGCAGCCGCAGCAGGATGTGGCCGCCCGGGGGGGTGTACTTGATGGCGTTGTCGACCAGGTTGGCGACGGCCTGGAACAGCAGGTCGCGGTCGCCCGGGACGCGGACGCCGGCCACCGTCTCCAGCTGCAGC
>DRKP01000128.1 GCA_011051715.1 Sedimenticola thiotaurini
CCCCCTCCACTTCGACCTCTACCGCCGCTACCTGGAGAGCCGCCACGCTGACGGTGGCATGGCCGGACACGGTGAGGCGGACTACCGCTCGTTCCTGCGCAGCGACTGGAGCCGGACCCGGTTCATCGAGTTCCGCCTCGGGGGCGGGCTGGCGGCGGTGGCGGTCACCGACCGGGTCCCGGGCGCTCTCTCGTCGGTCTACACCTTCTTCGATCCGGGGCTGCAGGGGTGGAGCCCCGGGGTCTTCACCCTGCTGTGGCAGATCCGGGAGGCGGAGCGTCTCGGCCTGGAGTGGCTCTACCTGGGATTCTGGATCCCGGGCTGCCGCAAGATGGAATACAAGGCCGGTTACCGGCCGCTGCAGGCCCTGACCGGGGGATGCTGGCGCGAGGTGGGGCCGGGGATGCCGATGCCCTCCCCGGAGATGTGATTCGACGCAAAGGAAGCGAAAGGCCTTGCCTTATGCGGGAATATGAAGATAATGGCGGGCCTGACCGGCATCGCCGCAGCGCGGCCGCCGGACACGACAATCACAGGAAACCGAATGGCGAAAGAAGATTTCATCGAGATGGAAGGGACGGTGATCGAGACCCTTCCCAACACCATGTTCCGGGTGGAGCTGGAGAACGGGCACGTGGTCACCGCCCACATCTCCGGCAAGATGCGCAAACACTACATCCGCATCCTCACCGGCGACAAGGTGACGGTACAGCTCACCCCCTACGACCTGAGCAAGGGACGCATCACCTACCGCGCCCGCTGATCCCCTCTTCCGCCGTCAATGGACGGCGCTCTCCTCGAAGTCGAAGCGCAGTTCCTTTCCGTCGTCGGTGACGCCGACGCGGACGGCCCCGCCACCGGCGAGACGGCCGAACAACAGCTCCTCGGCCAGCGGTCGCTTGATCTTCTCCTGGATCACCCGGGCCATGGGACGGGCCCCCATCTTCTCGTCGTAGCCGTGCTCGGCCAGCCACTTGCGGGCCTCCGGTTCCACCACCAGCGCCACCTTCTTCTCCTCCAGCTGGCCCTCGAGTTCGAAGATGAACTTCTCCACCACGTGCTCGATCACATCCAGGGGCAGGGACTTGAACTGGATCACCGCATCCAGCCGGTTCCTGAACTCGGGTGAGAACAGCCGCTTGATCGCCTCCATGCCGTCGCTGCTGTGGTCCTGGGGGGTGAAGCCGATGGAGGGCCGGGCCATGGCCTCGGCACCGGCGTTGGTGGTCATCACGATGACCACGTTGCGGAAGTCCGCCTTGCGGCCGTTGTTGTCGGTCAGGGTGCCGTGGTCCATCACCTGCAGCAGCAGGTTGAACACGTCCGGGTGGGCCTTCTCCACTTCGTCCAGCAGCAGCACCGAATGGGGATGCTTGCTGATCTCCTCGGTGAGCAGGCCGCCCTGGTCGAAGCCGACATAGCCGGGCGGGGCGCCGATCAGGCGGGAGACGGCATGCCGCTCCATGTACTCCGACATGTCGAAGCGGATCAGCTCGACCCCCAGGCAGCGGGCCAGCTGCCTGGTCACCTCGGTCTTGCCGACGCCGGTGGGGCCGGCGAACAGGAACGAACCCACCGGTTTGTTCTCGCTGGCCAGGCCGGAGCGGCTCATGCGGATGGCCGAGGTGAGGGCGTCGATGGCCTCGTCCTGGCCGAACACCACCAGTTTCAGATCCCGGTCCAGGTTGCGCAGCGCCTCGGTGTCGGAGACCGTCACCCGCTTCGACGGGATCCGCGCCATGCGGGCGACGATGTCCTCGATGTCGGACACGCCGATCGACTTCTTGCGCCTGCCCGCCGGCATCAGCTGAATGCGGGCGCCCGCCTCGTCGATCACGTCGATCGCCTTGTCAGGCAGGTGGCGGTCGTTGATGTAGCGTTCCGACAGCTCGGCGGCGGCACGCAGCGCCTTCTGCTGGTAGCGCACCTGGTGGTGCTCCTCGAACCGGCTCTTCAGCCCCTTGAGGATCTCCACCGTCTCCTCCATGGAGGGCTCGGTGACGTCGATCTTCTGGAAGCGGCGGCTCAGCGCCCGGTCCTTCTCGAAGATGCCACGGTACTCCTGGTAGGTGGTGGAGCCGATGCAGCGCAGATCGCCGGAGGCCAGCACCGGCTTGATCAGGTTGGAGGCATCCATCACCCCGCCGGAGGCGGCGCCGGCGCCGATCACGGTGTGGATCTCGTCGATGAACAGGATCGCCTTCGGCTCCTTCCTCAGCTGCGCCAGCACCCCCTTGAGGCGTTTCTCGAAATCGCCGCGATACTTGGTACCGGCCACCAGGCTGCCCAGGTCGAGGGAGTAGATGACGCTGCCCTCCAGCACCTCCGGCACCTGCTCCTCCTCGATCATCCGCGCCAGGCCCTCGGCGATGGCGGTCTTGCCGACGCCGGCCTCCCCCACCAGCAGGGGGTTGTTCTTGCGCCGCCGGCACAGGATCTGGATGGTGCGCTCGATCTCCGGGCGACGCCCGATCAGGGGATCGATCCTGCCCAGGCGGGCCTGCTCGTTGAGGTTGGTGGCGTAGGCCTCCAGCGGGTTGTTGGAGGGGGCCTCGGCGTCGCCTTCCTCGTTGGCGCCGGGCATCTCCTCGCCCTCCTCCTCCGACTCCTCGTGTACCTTGGAGATCCCGTGGGAGATGTAGTTGACCACGTCCAGGCGCTCGATCCCCTGCTGGTGCATCAGATAGACCGCCTGGGAGTCCTGCTCACTGAAGATGGCCACCAGCACGTTGGCTCCGGTCACCTCCTCGCGGCCGGAGGACTGGACATGGAACACCGCCCGCTGCAGCACCCGCTGGAAGCCGAGGGTGGGCTGGGTCTCGCGCTCCGCGTCGTCCGGCAGCAGCGGGGTGTTCTCCTCGATGAACTGGTCGATCTGACGGCGCAGCTTCTCCACATCGGCGCCGCAGGCACGCAGTACCTTGGCCGCCGTGGGGTTGTCCAGCAGGGCCAGCAGCAGGTGCTCCACCGTCATGTATTCGTGATGCCGTTCCCGCGCCTGCTTGAAGGCCAGGTTCAGCGTGAATTCCAGTTCTTTGCTCAGCATTGACATAATCTTGGGTACCGCTACTCGCTAATCCTGAAAGCCGGGGCCTCTCCCCCGCCCGGGGCATCGACCGGCTGCCGACTCCCACTGTACTACCGACCGCTCCATCCCGCCCGACCTTCTGTGGTTTGAGACCACTCGAGCCGATCCGGGTTCGCCCCCAGGGCCCGGGGCTTCAGGCCTCCTCCATGGTACAGAGCAGGGGGTGCTGGTGGCTGCGGGAGAAGTCGTTGACCTGGGACACCTTGGTCTCGGCGATCTCCCGGGTGAACACACCGCAGACGCCGACGCCGCGGGTGTGGACGTGCAGCATCACCTGGGTCGCCTTCTCCCGGTCCATGCGGAAGAAGATCTCCAGTACCTGTACCACGAACTCCATCGGCGTGTAGTCGTCGTTCAGCAGCAGCACCTTGTAGAGAGGAGGGCGCTGCAGCTTGCTCTTCGCCTCCTGGAGGGTCAGATCCCCTGCCGAATCCTTGTCTCGCCTGTCGCTCATAAGCCGTGATTCCAACCTGTCCCCGATCTCTGCCGCTATCTTCGACAGCTTTTCTGTCAGTACATTCAAATATTAGTGGGGGCTGGCACAACCCTTTGAAATCGGTGTTTTTTCGCACCACTTCGTGACCATCATAGCACTATCCGGGAACAGCAGAAGATTGATTGACCTATTGGTCCCGGTGGCTATAATTTTTCCAAGGTGAGGCCAGAATTCCAATAAACCAGGGGTTCAAGGGGGCCCCAGTCTCACCGGATCGGTATTCAGGTAGCGGAGCGATCGTTGGAAGTCACCGGCCCGGTTCCTCGTACCGATATATTCTGTAGATGTAATCCTGGAGGAGTATGCAATATGGCTACCGGTACCGTTAAATGGTTCAACAACGCCAAGGGATATGGCTTCGTCACACCTGACGAGGGCGATCAGGATGTGTTCGTCCATTTCTCCGCCATCGCGATGGATGGCTACAAGACGCTGAAAGAGGGACAGAAGGTCCAGTTCGACCTGGAGGAGGGCCCCAAGGGGCTGCACGCCACCAATCTCCAGACGGCTGCCGACATGTAGGCCCGCTCCCTGTACTGAGGCAACAGACCCGTCGCCTTGCGACGGGTTTTTTTCTGTCCGGCCCCGCCGGGGCGGACGTCCCGCCTATCACCGACGCGAGACGGCGACGGCGGTACGGGCTATCCCGGTTGCCCTTCGCCGGCACCGGGACAGCTGCCGCCCAGGGGGCAGCCGGCGCATTCCGGCCTCACCCGGCAATGCGCCTTGGCGTGGTGCACGATCAATGCATGCAGCTCGTTGAGGGCCGCCGCGTCGGCACCGATCTCCTGTTCCACCAGGCGGCGCAGCTGCTCGTATCCCTCGTTCCCGGCGATCCGGCCCAGGCGCCGGAACAGGCGCCGGGTATAGGCGTCGACGACGAACACCGGGCGTCCGAAGGCATAGAGCAGGATATCGTCCGCCGTCTCCGGCCCGATGCCGTGGACGTCGAGCAGGGCCTCCCTCAGCTCCTCCGTCGGCCGCTGCCGCAGCGCCGTCTCGCCACCGGCATCCACCAGGAAGCTGCACAGGTGGCGCAGCCGCCGGGCCTTGACGTTGAAATAGCCGGACGGGCGGATCAGCTCCGCCAGCTCGGACTGGGGCAGGGCCAGCAGGGTCTCCGGCGCCAGGGTCCCCCGCCGTTTCAGGTTGTCGATGGCCCGCTCCACGTTCTGCCAGGCCGTATTCTGGGTCAGCACGGCCCCGACCATCACCTCGAACGGTGTCTCCGCCGGCCACCAGTGCCGGGGTCCGTAGGCCCTCTGCAGTTCCTGCAACAGTGCGCGGAAGCCGGAGGCGGCGCCGGCCGTCATGTCAGCGCCCCCTGCGTCCCCGCTCGCCCCGCCGGCCATTCCGGTCGGCGGCGCGCGGACGGCGGCGGGATCCGTAGGAGCTGTCCGGGGAGAGCCCGGCCATCTCCCGCAGGGCACTCTCCTCCTCTCCGGTCAGTGCCCTCCAGTGACCGGCCGGCAGCCGCTGCTCCAGCATCACCGGCCCGAAGCGGACCCGCTTGAGGCGGCTCACCCGGGCCCCGACCGCCTCCCACAGGCGCCGTACCTCGCGCTTGCGCCCTTCCATGATCACCGCGTGATACCACTGGTTGGAGCCCTTGCCTCCGGCGCTGACGATCTCCTCGAACCGAGCCGGTCCGTCCTCCAGCTCGACGCCGTTGACCAGCTGCTGCAGCATCTCCCCGCTCACCTGGCCGAGGACCCGGACCGCGTACTCCCGCTCGATCTGCTGTGCCGGGTGCATCAGGCGGTTGGCCAGTTCGCCATCGGTGGTGAACAGGATCAAGCCGGAGGTGTTGATGTCCAGCCGGCCGACGGCGATCCAGCGGCCGTTGCGCAGCCGTGGCAGGCGGGGAAACACGGTGGGCCGGCCACCGGGATCACTGCGTGTCACCAGTTCCCCCTCCGGCTTGTTGTAGGCGATGGTGCGATGCCCCTGGGGCTGCAGCCGCCAGCTGCCCACCTTGCGGTTCCCCACCATCACCCGGTCCTCCGGGGTGATGCGGTCACCGAGCCGCGCCACCCGGCCGTTGACCCGCACCTGGCCGGCCTCGATCAGGCGCTCCAGCTCGCGCCGGGAACCGAAACCGGCATTGGCCAGTACCTTCTGAATACGCTCGCCGGCCTTCCCCCGCTGCTCCCTAGCCATGGTCGTGCGTCCCTTCCCCCTCCGGCTCCGCGGCGCACTCTCCGCCCCCGGGTTCGTCGTCTTCGCCGGCCGGTTGGCGGGCTTCCCCGGGTTGCGCCCCGGCATCTGCCCCGGCCGGCTGGTCCACGGCGGGCCCCTCCGCCGGCGTCTCATCACCGGGCTCCGGTGCGGGCGCATCGGCCAATGCGTCGCCCGCCGCCTCCCCGCTGTCCAGTCCCGGGATCTCCAGCTCCAGTTCCCGGTTGATCGATTCCAGGTCGCGGATCTCCTGCAGCGGCGGCAGCTGGTCCAGGCTCTTCAGGCCGAAGTAGTCGAGGAATTCGCGTGTTGTGGCGTAGAGCGAGGGTCGCCCCGGCACGTCGCGGTGGCCGACCACCCGTACCCACTCCCGTTCCATCAGTGTCTTCATGATGCTGCTGCTGACGCTGACACCGCGGATCTCCTCGATCTCTCCGCGGGTGATGGGCTGGCGATAGGCGATCAGGGCCAGGGTCTCCAGCATGGCCCGGGAGTAGCGGGCCGGGCGCTCCTGCCACAGCCGCGAGACCCAGGGGGCATAGTCGGCCCGCACCTGGATCCGGAATCCGCTGCCCACCTCCACCAGCTCCATGCCGCGTCCCTCGTAATCCTGCTGCAATGCCGCGATCGCCTCCCGCAGGGCCTTCCTGCCCGGTCTCTCCTCGCCGTCGAACAGTCCCTGCAGCCGGTCCAGGTCGAGGGGGGTACCGGCGGCCAGGAGGGCCGCCTCCACGATCTGCCTGAGGTCGGATGCCGATGCCATGTCAGGTCCGCTCCGTAGGATGGGTTGAAGAATCGCGTTGCATGTTCTATCGACCGTCGGCCTGCCGCCTCAGGAAGAGACCCCTTTCACGTGGATCGGGCCAAACGGCTCCGCCTGCACCATCTCGATCAGGGACCCCTTGAGCAGTTCCAGGATGGCGAGAAAGGTGACCACCACACCCAGCCGCCCCTCGTCGAAGGAGAACAGCTCGGTGAAGTCGATGAAACGGTCGTCCTGCAGCCGGTCGAGGACCAGGGACATCCGCTCGCGCACCGACAACGCCTCCAGCTCGACGTGGTGGTGGCTGAACATGTCCGCCCGGTGCAGCACCTCCTTCAGGGCCAGCAGCACCTCGCGCAGGTCGACGTCGGGGGGGCGCTGCTCCACCACCCGGTCGGGCACCTCGATCCGGACCGGAAACAGATCGCGGCCGATGCGTGGCAGGGCGTCCAGATCCTCCGCCGCCTGCTTGTAGCGCTCGTACTCCTGCAGCCGGCGGATCAGCTCGGCCCGGGGATCGCCCTCCTCGCCCTCCTCCTCCTCGCGCCGTGGCAGCAGCATGCGCGACTTGATCTCCGCCAGCATGGCGGCCATCACCAGGTACTCCGCCGCCAGTTCCAGCTGCATCTCCTTCATCAGCTCCACGTACTCCATGTACTGGGCGGTGATCTCGGCGATGGGGATGTTGAGGATGTCCAGGTTCTGCCGTTTAATCAGGTAGAGCAGCAGGTCCAGCGGCCCCTCGAAGGCATCGAGGAACACCTCCAGGGCATCCGGCGGGATATAGAGGTCCTTCGGCAGCGTCGACCAGGGCTCACCCTGCACCACCGCGAACGGCATCTCCGCCTGCTCCGGCTGATGCGGGCCGACGAAGTGGGGGGAGGCAGTGGCGGCAGCGGCGTTCAACGGTAGTCGATGGACATGGCGCGGCGCACCTCGTCCATGGTCTCCTGGGCCAGGTCGCGGGCCGCCTCGTTGCCCTCGGCGACGATGGAACGGACCAGCTCCGGCTGCTCCTCGAACTCCCGGGCCCGCTCCTGGATCGGCCTGAGCTCGGCCAGCACCGCGTCGATCACCGGCTGCTTGCAGTCGAGACAGCCGATGCCGGCACTGCGGCAGCCCGCGGCCGCCCACTGCTTCACCTCGTCACTGGAATAGACCTCGTGGAACTGCCACACCGGGCAGCGGGACGGCTCCCCCGGATCGTTGCGCCGCACCCGGTTGGTGTCTGTCGGCATGGTGCGGATGGCGCGCTCCACCACCTCCGGGTGGTCCCGCAGGGCGATGGTGTTGCCGTAGGACTTGGACATCTTCTGCCCGTCCAGCCCCGGCATCTTCGACGCCCTGGTCAACAGCGGCTGGGGCTCCGGCAGGATCAGACGGCCACTGCCGTCGAGATAGCCGAACAGCCTCTCCCGGTCGCCCACGGTGATGTTCTGCTGGGTCTCGAGCAGGGCCCGCGCCGCCTCCATCGCCTCCTGATCCCCCTGCTCCTGGTAGGCCTTGCGGTAGCGCCGGAACAGCTTGGCGTTCTTCTTGCCCATCTTCCGGATCGCCTGCTCCGCCATCTCCTCGAACCCGGGCTCCCGGCCGTAGATGTGGTTGAAGCGGCGTGCCACCTCGCGGGTCAGTTCGACGTGGGCCACCTGGTCCTCGCCCACCGGGACCATCCCCGCCTTGTAGATCAGGATGTCCGCCGCCTGCAGCAGCGGATAGCCGAGAAAGCCGTAGGTGGCCAGATCCCGCTCCTTCAGCTTCTCCTGCTGGTCCTTGTAGCTGGGCACCCGCTCCAGCCAGCCGAGGGGCGTGATCATGGAGAGCAGCAGGTGCAGCTCGGCGTGCTCCGGCACCTGGGACTGGATGAACAGGGTGGCCTCGCCGTGGTTGATACCCGCGGCCAGCCAGTCGATCACCATCTCCCAGACGCTCTCGGGGATGACACGGGGATCCTCGTAGTGGGTGGTGAGGGCGTGCCAGTCGGCGACGAAGAAGAGGCATTCGTACTCGTGCTGGAGTTCCACCCAGTTCTTCAGCACACCATGGTAGTGACCCAGGTGCAGGCGGCCGGTGGGGCGCATGCCGGAGAGGACGCGGGCGTGTTGTGTGGGAACGGTGTTCAAGGTGTTTTCCTTTGGCATGGAATGGTTCAGGTGAGAAAGAGCTGTTTCACGATCGCGGAGGCCGGCAGCAGATCGATCACCCACAGGGTGACCGGCCACAGTATCCTGCCCAGGATGCCGGTGACGAGCAACAGGACGATGATCACCAGGCCGAAGGGCTCCAGCCGGGAGTAGGCCAGGGCCAGCCTCCCCGGCAACAGGGTACTGAGCACGCGGCCCCCGTCGAGAGGCAGGATCGGCATCAGGTTGAGCACCATCAGGATCACGTTGATCAGCACCCCCGCCCCGCCCATGTAGACCAGCGGCAGGGCGAGCCACTGGCTGTGGGGCAGCAGCACGACGCCTAGCTCGATCACCAGCGCCCAGAACAGGGCCATCAGCAGATTGGCGCCCGGTCCGGCCAGGGCCACCAGGGCCATGTCCCGCCGGGGTCGGCGCAGGTTGTCCCAGTTCACCGGCACCGGCCGGGCCCAGCCGAAGACGAAGCCGGTGAACAGGGTCAGCAGCGGCACCAGGATGGTGCCGACCGGGTCGATGTGCCTGAGGGGGTTGAGGGTGACCCGGCCCAGCATCCGCGCGGTGGAGTCACCCAGCCGTGATGCCATCCAGCCATGGGCCGCCTCGTGCACGGTGATGGCGAACAGCACCGGCAGCAGGAACACCGCGATCTTCTGGACCAGGGTCAGCATGCCCACGGTTTGCTCCTTGCCCCGGCGGGGACGGGACTCGGCAGGCCGGTCTCACAGTTCATCGAACAGCTCCACGTCGCCCCTGCCGACCCGCACCACGGCCGGCGTCTCCTGCTCCATGTCGACCACGGTGGTGGGCTCGTAGCCGCAGTAGCCGCCATCGATGATCAGGTCGACCTGGTGGCCGAGCACCTGCTTCATCTCGTAGGGATCGGTCATCGGCTCCCCCTCTCCCGGCAGGATCAGGGTGGAACTCATCAGCGGCTCCCCCAGCTCCTCCAGCAGGGCCTGGACGATGCGGTTGTCCGGCACCCGGATGCCGATGGTCTTGCGCTTCGGGTGCTGCAGCCGCCGCGGCACCTGCTTGGTGGCCCTGAAGATGAAGGTGTAGGGACCGGGGGTCAGCACCTTCAGCATGCGATAGTGCTGGTTGCCGACCCGGGCGTAACTGGAGATCTCGGACAGGTCCCGGCACACCAGGGTGAAATTGTGCTTGTCGTCCAGCTGGCGGATCTGGCGAATGCGCTCCATCGCCCCCTTGTCACCGATCTGGCAGCCCAGGGCGTAACTGGAGTCGGTGGGATAGATGACCAGCCCGCCGGAACGGATGATCTCCACCGCCTGGCGGATCAGCCGCGGCTGCGGGTTGTCGGGATGGATCTGGAACAACTGTGCCATAGTCTGTCTTGATCCGGCGAAGGGCACAGCGAAGCGCCCCTGAAACACCGGAATTATTTTGTTTCAACAATAAGTTGACATACATTTCAAATGTAATTCATCACCACCGGCCGGAGCGGGTTCCCGGCTGCCCCCGGGCCTTGTCACACCGCATTCCGCACCCTCTGTTCCGGCCAGTCGTGCCAGATCGGGCGCACCCCTTCCGGCAGGGGCGGCAACCGTCCCAGTTCAATCCAGGGATTCTCCGGCCCATGGTAGTCGGAGCCGGCAGAGGCGTGCAGACCGAAGTCACGGGCGTGACGGGCCATGGTGAAGGCGTCGTCGCGCGAATGGCTGCCGGAGATCACCTCGAGCGCGCTCCCTCCTGCCTCCCGGAACTCTCCCAGCAGCCGCCGCAGCCTGCCCCGGTTCAGGGGGTAGCGGGCCGGATGGGCGACGACCGCCTGCCCCCCGGCATCCAGGATCCATCCCACCGCCTGTTCCAGGGGGGCCCACTCCCCCGGCACGTAGCCGGGCTTGCCCCGTACCAGAAAGTGCTGGAACACCTGGCGCACATCGCCCGCATGGCCCTGTTCCACCAGGAAGCGGGCGAAATGGGTGCGGCTGACGAGCTGTCCCCGGCACAGGGCCGCGGCTCCCTCGTAGGCCCCCGGGATCCCCTTTTTCTGCAGGCGACGGCCGATCTCCTGCGCCCGCCACTCCCGAAACCGGCGCAGGCCGGCGAGCCCCGCCTGCAGCGGTTCGTTCAGCGGATCCACCCCCAGGCCCACCAGGTGGATCACCTGGGGCCCCCAGGAGACCGAGATCTCGACCCCGGCGACCAGAGCCATACCCCGGCGCTCCGCCTCCTGCTCCGCCTCCCTGACCCCGGCCGTGGTGTCGTGATCGGTCAGCGCCAGCACGTCGACCCCCGCCGCTGCGGCCCGGTCCACCAGCTGCGCCGGTGTCAGGGTTCCATCCGAGGCGGTCGAGTGGGTGTGGAGATCGTATCGCAGGGGCATCCGGGCATTGTACCTCAAGACGGGCCGGGACATGGCTGTTAGAATCCCTGCATGGAGCTCCCCCCGACCAACCTGAACTGGTTTGCCGAGAAGCTGTCGGAGACGGTGCAGGAGATCATCGATTCCTGGAACGGGAGCGGTGCCGTGGCAGCGGCGGACGAGGTCGCACCGGAACTGATCCGCAACGGTCTGCAGCAGCTGATCGAAGTGCTGCAGCGGCAGGAGTGGCTGGCGGATGCGGGAGAGGATTCCGGGATGCCGGTGGAGTCGGTGGACGTGTCGGAACTGGGAGACTACGGCCTGACCATGCTCGCCGACCTGTTCGGCCTGGCCCGGGATCTGCAGCTGCCGGAGGCCTGCAGCGAGCTGGAACGACTGGCGCTGAGTCTCGCCCTGTGGGTGGTGGAGCAACAGGGAGAGCTGACCCGCATCGACCTGGTGGTCAACGGTGTCGCCCGGGTGGCGAACGGGACCGACAACCGCCGGGAGCTCGAACACCTGTTCTATGTCATGGGCGACCTGCTGGACGCGATCCCGTCGCCGTTGAGCGGTGAGCCCACCGACGGGCAACCCTCACCGCGTAAACTGCTGCTGATGAACCGTGCCATCGTCGCCACCCGCAGCCTGTCTCCGGAACTGATGGAGACCGCCTTCACCGAGGTGGCGGAGCAGATGCCCGGCGAGGCACCTGGCTTCTTTCGCGAGGGTATGGAACAGGTCCAGATCCAGGGATACCCGGAGCCGGTGCGTCAGGTCATCGAGCGTTTCTACCTGGACTGGTATCGGCCCACCACCCTGCACTGAGCCCGCGCGCATGAAGATCCTCGCCGATTTCTTTCCCATCCTGCTGTTCTTCATCGCCTACCAGCTGTACGACATCTACGTGGCCACGGCGGTGGCGATCGTCGCCTCGTCTCTGCAGGTGGTGGTGGAGTGGCTGCGCAGCGGCAGGGTTGAGCGCATGCATCTCATCACCCTGGGGCTTCTGGTGGTATTCGGCGGCCTCACCCTGGCCCTGCGCGATCCGTTGTTCATCAAGTGGAAACCGACCGTGGTCAAC
>DRKP01000129.1 GCA_011051715.1 Sedimenticola thiotaurini
ACGGGACGGCCTATGCGGCGGGTGCCACGGCGACGCTGCCGGGGATCGGCACGCTGACCATGGAGGCGGACGGCACCTACAGCTTCACGCCGGTGGCGGACTACAACGGATCGGTGCCGGCGGTGAGCTACGAGGTGAGTGACGGCCAGGGGGGTGTCGACAGCTCGACCCTGCAGCTGACGGTGACGGCGGTGAACGACGCGCCGGAGGCGGTGGCGGACCTGCCGCCCGTTGCGGTGACCGTTGGTGTCAAGGACGGTGTGGATCATGGCTGGGGCGATGTCACCCTCAGCGCGGACAGCGGAATTACGGGGGTTGGTGCGCATGTCTCTTTCACCGGCAGTGGAGTGGGTGTGGTCAGTTCCTCCGATAACCGCATCAACCAGATCGAACATCGCGCCGACGGAAGCAGTGAAAGCCTGACCGTCGATTTCGGTCACCCGGTGCAGAGTGCATCGTTCGGCTACAACAGGCTTTTCAACAGTGGAGCCGAGCAGGGACCCAAGGCGGAACAGGGGAAGTGGGTGGCCCTGCTCGGCGGTGTCGAGGTGGCAAGCGGTTCCTTCATCGCCGATGCCGGACAGATTGCGGGTACGGTGGATATCGATACGGGTGGGCTGGCCTTCGATGCAATCCGTTTCGAGGCCATGACCTATGCCGACGGCTCGACGCTTGCCAATGACAGCTCCGACTACATGGTGCGCTGGGTGGAGGCCACCGGCAGTGACAGTCGGGTCACCACTGGCGAGAACAGTCCACTGACGATCGCCCCCTCCGTATTACTGGCCAACGACAGCGACCCCGATGGCGACGCCCTTGGTGTAACTTCGGTCGCTGCCACAGCGGCCACCCAGGGGAATGTGACCCTCGATGCGTCGGGCAACGTGATCTATGATCCGGGAAGCGCCTTCGATCACCTGGCCTTTGGCGAGGTGGCGACGGACACCTTCAGCTACACCATATCGGATGGAAACGGTGGTACCGACACGGCGACCGTAACCGTCACCATCGTGGGTGAGAATGACCCTCCGGTGGCGGTCGACGACATGATCCTGACCAATATCGTCGACGGTTCGTCTGTTCCGGTCCCTGGCGATGCCCTGCTGGCCAACGACAGTGACGTGGAGGGCGACCCTCTTTCCGTCACCTCGACTTCGAATCCGGTCGAGGGGGCGCTCTCAGGAAGCGATCCGGTGGAGTTCACACCGAACTACGGGTTCGGCACCAGCGCCACGACCCTGACCGAGGCAGACCTCTACAGTGGTACCGACAGCGAAGGCAATCCACTGAACAACGATGCTTCCTCCGCCATCGAGTTTGGACGCAATCTGTTCGGTATGCCCAGTACCCAACCCGATGCCAGCGGCTATATCGAGTCCGATCATGTTGCGGATCCGTCACTGGCCAGCGCCCGTTTCATCGGCGAGATTCGTGATCTGGCCTCCACTACCGGAGTCAACGATCAGGACTGGATCAAGGTGAGCCTGAGGGCCGGCGAGACCATCATCCTCGATATCGATTTCGGTGACGACGGCGACCGGAACGTGGGTACGGACGACAACGATGTCGATACCGAGATCGCCCTCTACGATGCCAATGGCACACGGCTTGCCTACAACGACGACTCTGCCCCGGGTGTCGGTGGTGATGGCTCGGTGAAGAGCGGTTACCATTCCCGCTCCCTGGACTCCTTCCTCAGCCACCAGGTCGACAGCGATGGCGACTACTATATCCGCGTAGGCGCCTATGACAATTCGGCCAACGGTGTCGAAGTGGACAACGGGAATTACCAGCTGTGGATGTCGATTCAGGATCCGCAACTGGATTCGGGCAGTTTCGAATACAGTATCAGCGATGGCAACGGTGGTATGGATACCGCGGCTGCAACGATCGAGTTCGTCGATGCCGGCCAGGTGAACGGAACCGATGCCAACGAGATCCTGGTTGGGCATGACGGGGCGGGATCGATTCTCGATGGCGGGGCCGGCGACGATGTACTCATCGGTGGAGATGCCGCTGATGTACTGACCGGCGGATCCGGTGCGGATGTGTTCGTGGTTCAGGACAATGGCTCCGCGGTCGACCGGATCACCGACTACAATGCCGCCGAAGGAGACGTCCTGAACCTGGCCGATCTGCTCAGTGGAACCGGGGTCAGTGATCAGAGCATTGGTGACTACGTCAAGATCGATGCCAATGGAGATCTGATGCTCGATCCGACAGGGTCCGGCACCTTCTCGAACAATCCGGCCGACGCCATCAGTCATCTCGACGGTGTCGGGGCTGGTGACACCGTCACCTTGTTGATCGACGACCAGACGGCGGTCAATCTGACCATTGGCTGACCCGCTCCAGGTTCGCCCCCTGCATCGTCTGCCGACTGGTGTGAGGGGGCGTTCACGTCACCCCGGCCCGATCCGAATCCGGCCGCTGTCCGGGCGGCGTCGGCAACGGTGCCCCGGACCCTGCGTGACGGGAATCACCGCAGGGTCACCCCGAGGTGTGCCCGGTTCTCATTCGGGTGGTACTATCGGCACCGGCGCCTGCATGCCGAAGACAGCGGCGGGCATTGCAGGTTGATTCTGGACGATGGAACAGATGGAAAAACCGGTACCCGAAATGGTTAAGAAATTGATCCTGTTCGCCTGTCTCTTCGGTGCCATGGAGACGGCCACCGCGCTCACCCTGAAGCAGGCGGTTCAGCATGCCCTGCGTACCAATCCCGAGATCCTGGCCCAGCGCAGCGAGTATCTGGCACGACAGCAGGAACTGGAGCAGGCACGGGCAGGCTATCTGCCCAGTGTCGACGTGACTGCCGGTATCGGCTTCGAACGCTCGGACAACAATGCCACCCGCCTGCTGGGCTACGACAACCGGGACCTGACCAGGAAGGAGGCCGGCATCGGGCTGAACCAGATGCTGTTCGACGGCTTTGCGGTGAAGAGCGAGGTTGAGCGGCAGCAGGCACGGATCGACTCTCAGCGGTATGCCCTGGGAGGTACCGCGGAAAACACGGGGCTCGATGCGGTGAATGCCTACCTGAGGGTGCTCAGGGAGCAGGATCTGGTCAAGCTGTCGGAGCAGAACCTGAAGGTGCACGACCGCATCTTCGATCAGATCCAGCTGCGCATACAGGCCGGAGTCGGCAAGAGATCGGATCTCGAGCAGATCAGGGGGAGACGCGCTTCGGCCGCCAGCAATCTGTTGGCAGACCAGGCCAATCTGCAGGACGCGGAATCCAGCTTCCTGTCCGTGGTCGGTGATCTTCCCCGCGACCTGGAGGCGGCGGAACCGGTCGCCGATGGGCTGCCAACCAGCCTCCGGCAGGCGATCGAATTGGCGGTCGGGAATCATCCGACCCTGTTGTCCGCAAAAGCCGACGTGGAGGCGGCCAAGGCCCAGGATCGGGCGGCCCGGCACGGTTTCTATCCCAAGTTCAATCTCGAGGTTGGTGGTACCTGGAACGACGATATCGATGGCATCACCGGTCGCAACGACGATCTCACGGCAATGGTGAGAATGCGCTACAACCTCTATGCCGGTGGCCGGGATCAGGCACGTACCCGCCAGACCACCGAACTGATCAACCAGGCCAGGGATATCCGTGACCGCACCCACCGTCAGGTGGTGGAGAGCATGCGCCTGGCCTGGGCCGCCTACGAGGTGACCCGCGACCAGGCGGCCTACCAGCTCCAGCACATCGCCGCCAGCGAAAAGACCCGTGACGCCTACGTCAAGCAGTTCACCCTCGGTCAGCGCACCCTGCTCGATGTCCTGAACATGGAGAACGAACTCTACCAGGCACGGCGGGATTACGCCTCCACACGCTATGATCATATCCTGGCGCAGTACCGCATTCTGGTCGCCATGGGCGGCCTGGAACGCTATTTTTCGGTCGATCCGATCACCGCTGTGGCAGAACGCGGGGAAGCGGCCGAGGCGTTTGAGGACGTCGCCACGGGCAGCGCCGTGGGCGACCGGATCATGCCGCTGCGGGAACAACTCAACCGGCAGGCGCCGGCGAGTGGAGGCGGTACCGGCAATTGAAGCCATGGCCAGTGATGGCTGTCCGGCAGATCGATCCACCGACCCGTTACCCAGGCTCTTGATTCATTTCAGCGGTCCCCCGGTGTCACGGCGGGCACCGCCAGCGCCCCTGTTGTTGAAATCGAACCATGGTCAGTACCACCAATCACATACCCGAGGGTGAAGCGGCCGGTGCGGAGGCGGTGGAGACCTGGCTGCGGGCACTGGGCGGGGTGCTCGACGAAGAGTCGAGGAGCAGTCTCCGGCGGGCCTGCTTCCTGCTGCTGGAGTCGTCGGCGACAGCGCAGGCGCCGACCAGCGTCGCCCTGAAGCATGCCATCGCCGTGGCCGATATCCTGGCCCGCCTGGGACTGGATCCGGAGACGATGACGGCGGCGGTTCTGCACATCGGCCGGGACGAGACCGGACTCGCCCCAGGGCTGATCGGGGAGCGCTTCGGCCCCGTGGTGAAGCGGATGGTCGACGACCTGGAGCGCCTCGGCGAGGTGTCGGCGGTCGGCAGCGGGGGTCCGCAGGAGAGCGGGGAGGAGCATATCGAGAACCTGCGGCGGATGATGCTCGGCATCGCCGAGGATATCCGCGTGGTGCTGATCGTGCTGGCGGAGCGACTGCACGAGATGCGCATGCTGAAGCAGCGCCCGGCGGCGGTTCAGCGGCTGGTGGCGCAGGAGACCCGGGAGATCCACGCACCGCTGGCCAACCGGCTTGGTATCTGGCAGATCAAGTGGGAGCTGGAGGATCTCTGCCTGCGCTATCTGCACCCCGACGACTACCGCCGGATCGCCAGTCGCCTGGACGGCCGCCGCGCCGACCGCGAGGCCTTCATCGCCTCGATCATCACGCTGCTGCAGGAGAAGTTCGCCGAGGCCGGGATCGAGGCCGAGATCAGCGGGCGGCCGAAACACATCTACAGTATCTGGCGCAAGATGCAGCGCAAGGGGGTGGACTTCGACCAGATCTTCGACCTGCGCGCGCTGCGGGTGCTGGTCGACAGCGTCGCCGACTGCTACGCGGTGCTGGGCATCGTCCATGGCACCTGGCGCCACATCCCGGGGGAGTTCGACGACTACATCGCCACCCCCAAGCCCAACATGTACCGCTCCATCCATACCGCGGTGATCGGCCCCGACGAGCGGCCGCTGGAGATCCAGATCCGCACCCGCGAGATGCACCAGCACGCCGAACTCGGCGTGGCCGCCCACTGGCGTTACAAGGAATCGGGGCGGGACGATCCCGAGTTCGAGCGCCGCATCGCCCTGATGCGCAACTGGCTGGAGAGGAAGGACGACAGCGGAGAGGATGGGGACGCCGGGATCCTCAAGGCCGGATTCGAGTCCGGCAACATCTATGTGCTGACCCCCCAGGGGCGGGTCATCGAACTGCCCCGGGGCAGTACCCCGGTGGACTTTGCCTACGCCATCCACTCCGACGTCGGGCATCACTGCCGCGGTGCCAAGGTGGACGGTCGTATCGTGCCCCTGAGCCAGCCATTGGAGAGTGGCCAGACGGTGGAGATACTGACCGTCCGTGAAGGCGGGCCGAGCCGTGACTGGCTCAGCCCCCATCTCGGATACATCCACACCAGCAGGGCCCGCAACCGCATTCGTCACTGGTTCAAGCAGCAGGACTACTCCCAGCACCTGGAGGCGGGGCGGGCGGCCCTGGAGCGGGAGATCGAGCGTCTGGGCGTGGCGCGGCCGGACCTGGAACAGGTCGCCGCCCACTTCAATTTCAGGAAAGCGGACGATCTTCTGGCAGCGGTCGGGCGGGGCGAGGTGTCGCCGGTCCAGGTGGCGGGGATGGGCGGCAGGCCGGAGACGGAGCCGCCGGGAGAGCATCGGCCGGCACCACGACGGCCCCGCCGTCGTGCCCCGGTCAAGGGTGCGGGAGAGGTGATCGTCGAGGGTGAGGAGGCCCTGCTCACCAACATCGCGCGCTGTTGCAAGCCGGTGCCCTACGACGGGATCATCGGCTTCATCACCCGTGGCCGCGGGGTGACGGTACACCGGCGGGACTGCCCGGTGATCAGGGGGCTGAAGGAGAAGGACCGGGGGCGGCTTGTGTCGGTGGAGTGGGCGGAGCAGCCGTCCGACGCCACCTACCCGGTGGACATCCAGGTTCTGGCCGGGGATCGCAAGGGCCTGCTGCGCGACGTCTCCGCCATCCTCACCAACGAGGAGGTGGACGTGCTCAGCGTCGCCACCCGTTCGGACCGGAAGCGGGACCAGGCCAGCATGCGCTTCACCATCGAGATCAGCGACATGCGCCAGCTCAGCCGGATCCTGGACAAGGTGGCGCAGCTGCCGGATGTGATCCAGGTGCGGCGCCAGGTCTGAACCGGTGCAGAAACCATTGCCTGAGTCCATCCCGGCAAGGTAAACTAAGCCACGGTTTTTTAATGGAAACCTGAAGCCGGATGGTTTTTCGGCGTTCAGGACGGAAGCGGCGGTCACGGCATACCCGCCTCCCGGCTGGCGCGGCCCCGGGACCGGATCGGGTCCTGTGGCGCGACCGGCCCTTCACACCACACCACGTCCATTGTGCGGCATCGGTTGCGCAAGGTCTTTTTATTGTTTGAACAACCTGGAGTTTTTTGATGGCCATCGAACGTACCCTCTCTATCATCAAGCCCGACGCCGTGGCAAAGAACGTGATCGGCAGGATCTATACCCGCTTCGAGGATGCTGGCCTGCGCATCGTCGCCGCCCGCATGCTGCACCTGACCCGCGAGCAGGCCGGCGAGTTCTACGCCGTGCACAGGGAGCGCCCCTTCTACAATGACCTGGTCGACTTCATGACCTCCGGTCCGGTGATGGTGCAGGTGCTCGAGGGGGAGAATGCCATCGCCAGGAACCGTGAAGTGATGGGGGCCACCAATCCGAAGGAGGCCGCCCCGGGCACCATCCGCGCCGATTTCGCCGAGACCGTGGACGAGAACGCGGTGCATGGTTCCGACGCACCGGAGACCGCCGCCGTCGAGATCGCCTTCTTCTTCCCGGAAGGCGTCTGCGAGCGCACCCGCTGAGGCGACCTTGGGCACGGAACGGAAGATCAATCTGCTGGACCTGGATCGCCGGGCCATGGAGGCCCTGTTCCAGGATCTGGGCGCCAAGCCGTTCCACGGCCGCAATGTCCTGAAATGGATCCACAAGCATGGCGTCACCGATTTCGATGCCATGACCGACCTGTCCAAGCGGCTGCGTCAGCGGCTGGCCGGGGTGGCCGAGGTCCGGGTGCCGGAGATCGTCTTCGACCAGCCCTCCCGGGACGGCACCCACAAGTGGGTGCTGGAGCTGGAGTGCGGCAACCGCATCGAGACGGTGTACATCCCGGACGGGGAGCGGGCCACCCTCTGCGTCTCCTCCCAGGTGGGATGTTCCCTCGACTGCAGCTTCTGCTCCACCGCCCGGCAGGGTTACAACCGCAACCTGTCGGTGGGCGAGATCATCGGCCAGTTGTGGGTGGCGGCGCGGCAGCAGGGCAAGCCGGTGACCAACGTGGTGATGATGGGCATGGGCGAGCCGCTGGCCAATTTCGATGCCGTGGTCAGCGCCATGGACATCATGCAGGACGATCTCGCCTACATGCTGTCGAAATACCGCGTCACCCTCAGCACCTCGGGCATCGTGCCAGCGCTGCGGCGGCTGCGGGAGGTCAGCGACGTGAGCCTGGCGGTCTCCCTGCACGCCCCCAACGACGAGCTGCGCGACCGGCTGGTGCCGGTCAACCGCAGGTATCCGCTGGCGGAGCTGATACCGGCATGCCGTGACTTCATCGCCGGCGACAAGAGGCGCAAGGTCACCTGGGAGTACGTCATGCTGGATGGGGTCAATGACAGCGATCGTCATGCCCGGGAGCTGATCCGGCTGCTGGAGGGGACGCCGTCCAAGCTCAACCTGATCCCCTTTAACCCGTTTCCCGGGACCGACTACCGTTGCTCGCCGCCGGAGCGGATCGAGGCCTTCCGGCAGCGTCTGCTGCGGTCGGGTCTCATCGCCATCACCCGCAAGACCCGGGGGGACGACATCGACGCCGCCTGTGGCCAGCTGGTGGGAAGGGTGCAGAACCGGCGCCGTCGGCTGCCCGGACAGGTCGTGACCATCGAAAGGAGCGCAACGCCATGAGACTCGCCAGACTGACCGGCCTGCCGGGTATCGTCCTGCTGCTGTTGGCCCTGGGTGGTTGTGCCACCACCGGCTCCAACCTGGAGGACAACACCGGTGAGCTGGGCAAGAGCGAGCAGGAGCGCACCGGTGCCGGCGACATCTATGTCAAGCTGGCGGTCGCCTATCTGCGCTCCGGCAAGCTGGACGTGGCCCTGCAGCAGGCGAAGAAGGCGGTGAAGATGGATCCCGGCAACGGTGACGCCCTCAACGTCCTGGCCCTGATCTACGAACGGCTGGGCGAGGACGGGCTGGCGGAGCGCTACTTCCAGCGCGGTGTCGCGGCTGAGCCCCACAACTCCTTCCTGCGCAATGCCTTTGGCGCCTTCCTGTGCAAGCAGGGGCGCTACCGCGAGGCGATTCCCCAGTTCGATGCGGCGCTGAAGAATCCGCTCTACCCGACCCCCGAGGTGGCGCAGGCCAATGCCGGCATCTGTTACGCCAAGATGGGCGATGCCGGTCAGGCCGAGACCTATCTGCGGGCGGCCCTGAGAAAGAACCCGCGACTGGCGCCGGCGCTGCTGGAGATGGCCAAGGTGAGCCTGGCCAAGGGTGACTATCTCTCGGCCCGGGGGTATCTGCAGCGTTACGATGCGGTGGCGCAGCACACCGCCGAATCCCTCTGGCTGGGGGTCCAGATCGAACGCCGGATGGGCGACAAGGATGCGCTGGCCAGTTACGCCCTGCAGTTGAGAAACAAGTTTCCGGACTCACCGGAGGCCGGACTTCTGAGAGCATCGGAACAGCAATGAGTGCAGCAGCCAACGAAGAGGTCGATGAGAGATCGGCAGTGGAAGGGCCCGGCCGGCGCCTGCGGGCCCTGCGCGAGGCCCAGGAGCTGGACCTTGCCCGGGTCGCCACCCTGCTCCATCTGAGCGTGGACAAGCTGGAGGCACTGGAGGCGGACGACTACGAGCGCCTGCCGGGATCGGTGTTCACCCAGGGCTACATCCGCAACTATGCCCGCCTGCTGGGGGTGCCGGTGGAGCCGTTGCTCAAGGCCTACCGCCAGGTGGGGGCGGACCAGGCGCCGCCGCCGACGCTGAAGGTGAGCCAGATCCAGCACGAGGTGCGCAGCAGCCATCTGCTGGTGCGACTGATGACCTGGATCATCGTCCTCGGTCTGATCGCCCTGGTGGTGGTGTGGTGGCGCGGCTACCTGCAGTGGCCGCCCGGGGTGGACCGAAGCGGCTCCCGGCTGGAGCAACCGGCATCTGCCGTCCCGCCGGCAGAAGAGGGGATGTCCGAGCCGGCTGCCGGCGGAATCGGGCCGGAGGTGCCGGAGATGGAGCCCGGTGGCGAAGCGGTGCTCAGCCTGCCGCCGTCACCGGAAGAGGAGGCGCCGGAAGGGGCGACCGGAGAGGCCGCGGTGACCGCTCCGGTCCAGGAGAGCGCGCCGCCCGCGGCACCCGGTGAGGCGCCTGACCGGGCGACGGCCGCGGCCGTCGAACCCACCCCGGAGCCCGCGCCGGCGGAACCGCCGCCGGTGGCGATTCCGGCGGATCGCGTCGTGGTCCGTTTCAATGGCACCTCCTGGACCCAGATCCGCGATGCCGACGGCCGCTCGCTGCTGATGGGCGAGATGAAGGCCGGCAGCGAGCGGGTGCTGGAGGGGCGGCCCCCCTACCAGATGGTGCTCGGCAATGCCGGTGTGGTGGAGGTGACCGTCGGTGGCAGGCGGTTCGACATCACGCCCTTCATCCGGGGCAACGTGGCCCGTTTCAGCCTGGACCCGGCGCGGGTCGGCAGCGGCGGCTAGACCGGCCTGTGCCGGCCGATCCGCGCAGCCTCCCGCCCCCACCACCAGGACCGGAAGCAACGAGACAGATGGCGAAGCATATTCAGGCCATTCGTGGCATGCACGACCTGCTGCCCGAGCAGAGTCCCCTGTGGCAGTTCCTCGAGGACCGGGTGCGCGGAGTGTTCGAGCGCTACGGCTACCGCGAGATCCGCACTCCGATTCTGGAGATGACGGAGCTGTTCCGGCGCTCCATCGGCGAGGTGACCGATATCGTCGAAAAGGAGATGTACACCTTCGAGGACCGCAACGGCGACAGCCTCACCCTGCGACCCGAGGGCACCGCCGGCGTGGTGCGGGCGGGGATCCAGAACGGCCTGTTCCACAACCAGACCCAGCGGCTCTGGTACCGCGGCCCCATGTTCCGCCACGAACGGCCGCAGAAGGGACGTTACCGCCAGTTCCACCAGATCGGGCTGGAAGCGTTCGGGCTGGCAGGACCGGACATCGACGTGGAGGTGATCCTGGTGACGCGGCGCCTGTGGCAGGCGCTGGGGCTGGAGGGGCTGGAGCTGCAGCTCAACACCCTCGGCACCGCCGCGGAGAGAGCGGCCTACCGGCAGCGGCTGGTAGACTACCTGGAACGGCACCGGGAACAGCTGGACGGGGAGAGCCGGCGCCGGCTGGCCACCAATCCACTGCGTATCCTGGATTCCAAGAATCCGGAGATGCAGGCCCTGATCGAGGCCGCGCCGGCCCTGATCGATCACCTGGGAGACGGGTCGCGGGCCCACTTCGACGGCCTCTGCCGGGGGCTGGACGAGGCCGGTGTGCCCTATGTGGTCAATCCACGGCTGGTGCGCGGGCTCGACTACTATGGCCTGACCGTGTTCGAGTGGGTCACCGGGCGGCTTGGTGCCCAGGGGACGGTCTGCGCCGGCGGGCGCTACGATGGCCTGGTGGAACAGCTGGGTGGCCGGCCGACGCCGGCGGTGGGTTTCGCCATGGGGGTGGAACGGCTGGTGGCCCTGCTGGAGGAGCAGCGTGACGGCCTGCCGCTGCGGCAGCCGGATGCCTACCTGGTGCTGATGGGTGACGAGGCCGCCCGCCGCGGCATGCAGCTGGCGGAGCAGCTGCGCGGGCAGCTGCCGGAGCTGCGGCTGATCACCCACTGTGGCGGCGGCAGTTTCAAGAGCCAGTTCAAGAGGGCGGACCGCAGTGGCGCCCGGCTGGCACTGGTGCTGGGCGAGGACGAGCTGGCGCGGGGGGTGATCGGCATCAAGACCCTGCGGCGGGCGGGGGAACAGCAGGAGATCCCCCTGCAACGGCTGGCCGAGGCCCTGCCGGAATGGTTGCGGACGGCGGAAACGGCCTGAGGCCGGCAGCCTCCGGCCGCGCACAGAGACGACGGACAGACAACGGAACGAGACGATGGTGGATGTGAATCTTTCGGAAGAGGAACAGGTCGAGGCACTGAAGAAGTGGTGGAAGGAGAACGGGCGCTCGGTGGTCGGCGGTGTCGTGCTCGGGCTCGGCGCCGTATTCGGCTGGCAGGCGTGGCAGCAGCACCAGCAGTCCATCGCCGACCAGGCCTCGGTACAGTTCGAGCAGCTGAACCAGTCGCTGATCGCCGGTGTGCAGGAACCGGCGGTGAAACAGGCGGAGCAGCTGATCGGCGAATACGGCGACACCCCCTATGCGCTGTTCGCCGCCCTCGACCTGGCCCGGGTCAGGCTGGGGCAGGGGAAGCGGGACGCCGCGCTGGCGCAGCTGCAGTGGGTGGTCGATACCGCGGACGAGCCGTCGTTCCGCCAGATCGCGCGCCTGCGCATGGCCCGTATCCAGCTCGACGCTGGCAACCTGGACGCGGCCGGGGCCCTGATCGACCAGGCCGGGAACGATGCCTACCGCGGTGAGTTCGCCGAGCTGAAGGGCGACCTGGCACTGGCCCGGGGCGACCGGAAGGCGGCCGGGGCGGCCTATCGCGAGGCCCTGGCCGGGGGCGTCGGGAGTGCCAGCCTGGTGCAGATGAAGCTGGACGATCTGGCCGTGGGTCCGGAGGGCTGAGGTGGGCCGGTCCATGCGCATCCCCCTGACTCTGTTCCTGGGCCTGCTGCTCACCGGCTGCAGCAGCCTGAACCCGATCGACTGGCTGTCACCGGACGAGGTGATCAACCCGCCCAGCGAACTGGTCGATATGGAGAACCGCATCGGCATTCGCATGCTGTGGCAGACCTCGGTCGGCAACGGCGCCGAGGGACAGCTGGTGAAGCTGGCCCCCCACTACCAGGACGGGCGGCTCTACGTCGCCAGCCATGACGGTCTGGTGGAGGTCCTGGAGGCGGCCAGCGGCAGCGTGGTGTGGAAACGGGAGACCGGACTGCAGATCTCCGGCGGGCCGGGGGTTGGCGACGGACTGGTGCTGCTGGGGAGTATCGACGGTGAACTCCTGGCCCTGGACGCGGACACCGGCGAGGAGCGCTGGCGCGCCCGCGTCAGCAGCGAGGTCCTGTCGATTCCGCGCGCCGGCGAGGGCGTGGTTGTGGTCCATACCGTCGACGGCAAGCTGTTCGGGCTGGATGCGGAGGACGGCAGCCAGCGCTGGCTCTACGACCGTTCGGTGCCGGTGCTGAGCCTGCGGGGCAGCGGCTCGCCGGTGATCAGCGACGGCATGGTCATCGCCGGTTTCGCCTCAGGCAAGCTGGTGGCGCTGAACCTGGACAGCGGCGACGTCGTCTGGGAGGTGACCGTGACCGCTCCGCGCGGCCGCTCGGAACTCGAGCGCATGGTCGACATCGACGGCGACCCCCTGGTGGTGGACGGAGTGGTCTACGTGGCCAGCTACAACGGTGAACTGGCCGCCGTTTCCCAGGACACCGGAGTGGTGCTGTGGCGGCGGCCGATGCCGGCCTATGCCGGGGCCGCCACCGACTGGGTGGATCTCTACATCACCGACAGCAGTGGTGAGGTCTGGGCACTGGATCCGCAGAATGGTGCGGCCCTGTGGAAGAACAAGAAACTGAAGTACCGGCGGCTGTCGGCCCCGGCGGTTCTGGGAGACTACGTGCTGGTCGGGGACTTCGAGGGCTATGTCCACTGGCTGTCGCGGGAGGATGGCCGGCTGCTGGCCCGGATCCGCGTCGGCAGTGCGCCGATCAGCAACCGGCCGCTGGTGGTGGACGACGTGGCCTATGTCTATGGCGATGGCGGCGCGCTGGCGGCGCTGGCGCCGGTCCAGGCGGAGAATCCCTGAGGCCGGGCCCCGGGACGCGCGCATCCATGCTGCCGGTCATCGTACTCGTGGGCCGCCCCAACGTGGGCAAGTCCACCCTGTTCAACCGCCTGACCCGCAGCCGGGATGCGCTGGTGGCCGACCAGCCCGGCCTGACCAGGGACCGCCAGTACGGTGTCGGCCGTCTGGGGCGGCGCCCCTATGTGGTGGTCGACACCGGTGGCATCAGCGGCGCAGGCGATGGTGTGGACGTGCTGATGGAACAGCAGGTCCAGGCCGCCATCGACGAGGCGGACCACATCCTGCTGCTGCTGGACGCGGGCGATGGCTGTACCGGGGGCGACGAGGAGATCGTCGCGAGGCTGCGCCGTACCGGCAAGCCCGTCACCGCGGTGGTGAACAAGAGTGAGAACCTGGACCCGGCCATGGCCCGGGCGGAGTTCCACTCCCTCGGCCTGGGTGACCCCGTGGCCATCTCCGCGGCCCACGGCCGCGGTGTCCGGCACCTGATCGAGGGGGTACTGCAGACGCTGCCGGAGGAGTCGGCGGCCGCGGCCGCGCCGGAGCAGGAGAACGGCATCCAGATCGCCGTCGTCGGGCGGCCCAACGTGGGCAAGTCCACCCTGGTCAACCGGATGCTCGGCGAGGAACGGGTGGTCGCCTTCGACCAGCCCGGCACCACCCGCGACAGTGTCTTCATCCCCTTCAGCCGGGACGGCAGGCCCTACACCCTGATCGATACAGCCGGCGTGCGGCGCCGGGCCCGGGTCAGCGAGGCGATCGAGAAGTTCAGCGTGATCAAGACGCTGCAGGCGATCGAGCAGGCCAACGTGGTGCTGCTGGTGCTGGACGCCCGCCAGGGGATCGGGGAACAGGACGCCACCCTGGCCGGGCACATCCTGGAGTCCGGACGGGCCCTGGTGGTGGTGGTGAACAAGTGGGACGGCCTGTCCCGGGAGCAGCGGGACCGGGTGCGTGACGAGCTGGAGCGCAAGCTGCCGTTTCTCGATTTCGCCAGCCACCGCTTCGTGTCGGCGCTGCACGGTTCCGGCGTCGGCACCCTGTTCGAGGCGGTGGACGAGGCCTATGCCAACGCCGTACGCGATCTCTCCACACCGGAGTTGACCCGGATCCTGGAGCAGGCGGTGCAGGCGCACCAGCCACCGCTGGTGCGCGGCCGGCGCATCAAGCTGCGCTATGCCCACCAGGGCGGCCGCAATCCGCCGATCATCGTCATCCATGGCAACCAGACCGATGCCGTGCCGGCACCCTACAAGCGTTATCTGGTGAACAGGTTTCGCCAGGTGCTGTCGCTCCAGGGCACGCCCATCCGGCTGGAGTTCAAGTCCGGCAGCAACCCCTTCAGTGGTCGCAGGAACCGGCTGACCGAGCGGCAGATCCGCAAGCGTCAGCGGCTGAAGCAGTTCGTCAGGCGCAAGAAGTAGCCGGTTTGGCCATGGATTCGGACCACGACGCTGGATCGGCTGCTGTCGGGGAAGAGCTGAAGCGATCCGTCGATACACGCCTGCTGGAACTTCTGTTCAGTGCCGGTCCGCGGATCATCGCCGCCTCCGTGGTGGTGGCGGCGGTGGTGGTGCTGGCGCTGCGGGCCGCGGTACCGGGCAGCTCCCTGCTGCTCTGGAGCGGGCTCTTCCTGCTGGTGCTGGTGCTGCGTTTCCTGCTGATGATCCGGTGGCGGCGGGCCGATGCCGCCGCGCGCCGCTCTCCTCACTGGCTCTGGCTCTATACCCTCGGTACCCTGGCCGCCGGCTCCCTCTGGGGGAGCGCTGTTCTGTTCCTCTCCAGCGAGATGTCGCTGAGCCACCAGCTGTTCGTGCTGGTGGCCCTGGTGGGGCTTCCCATCGCCGCCATGCCGGGGGATTCGGTGTTCATGCGGGTCTACTACGCCTTCGCCCTGCCCATCGTCGCCGGGCTGTTGTACTGGGCCCTGTTCGCCAGCCAGACCCAGCAGCTGTCGATCCACTTCTCCCTGCTGGTGGCGGCGTATGCCGCCGTGCTCTGGGTCACCGCCCACAGTTATCACGACCGGCTGCGCCAGTCGATCGAGATGGGCCTGAAGAACGAACAGCTGGTGCGCCAGCTCTCGCGCAGCAACCGACAACTCGAACAGCTGGCCTACCTGGACCCGCTGACCGGCCTGTCCAACCGTCGCTGGTTTCAGCTGGAGGCACAGCAGGAGCTGGACCGGGGGGCGCGCAGCAATCGCAGGCTGGCGCTGCTGCTGATCGACCTGGACAACTTCAAGCAGGTCAACGATACCCTCGGTCACGAGATGGGTGACCAGCTGCTGCAGGTGACGGCCCGGCGGTTGACCGAGTCACTGCGGCACACCGACGCGCTGGCGCGCAACCTGAGCGATGCGGCCCGCTTCGGTGGCGATGAATTCACCGTGCTGCTGGAGGACGTGGACGACCGCCAGGGCGTGGAGCAGGCGGCCGCCCGGCTCATCGAGACCCTCTCCGCAACGGTGATGCTGGGGGATGTGGAGTGGCGGCCGAGCGCCAGTATCGGCATCGCCCTCTATCCGGAGCACGCCAGCAGACTGGGCGAACTGATGCGTGGCGCCGACGTGGCCATGTACATCGCCAAGAAGCGGGGCCGCAATCGCTACTGCTTCTTCGAACCGGACCGGGACGGGCTCTCCTAGGAGGCAGGGCGGCGGTATCTCAGCACCGCGAAGCTGACCAGGGTCAGCGTCCCCATCAGCCCGATCGAGAGTGACATGGAGAGGGGGGTGCCGTCGTGGTACTGCCCCACCAGCACGCCGACCGCGGCGGCCAGGGTCATCTGGATGAATCCGAGCAGGGCGGACGAGGTGCCGGCGATCTCCGGGAATGGTGCCAGCGCCCCCGCCATCGCCTGCGGCATGACGATGCCGGTGCCGACCATGTAGATGACATGGGGCAGGATCACCGCCCAGACGCTGTCCACCCGCAGCAGCGCCAGCAGCGCCATCGATCCGCCGCCACCGGCCGCCAGCAGGGCGCCGGTCCCGATCAGGCGGTCGATGCCCATGCGCCGCACCAGGCGGCCGGCGATGAGGGTTCCGGCCATGAATCCGAACACGATCAGGGCGAAGAACAGGCCGTAACTCTCCTCCCGGTAACCGAAATAGTCGATGATGACGAACGGCGAACCGGACAGGAAGGAGAACAGTCCGGCGAAGACGAAACTGCAGGTGAGGGTATACCAGGGCCAGAGCCGATGGCGCAGCAACTCACCGTAGTTGTGCAGCAGCCGCCGCATGCTGGCCAGGTGGCGGCCGTCGATCAGCATCGTCTCCGGCACCTGGGTGCCGAGCAGCAGGATACCAAGGGCGGCGTAGGCCGACAGGAACAGGAAGATCGAGGCCCAGCCCAGCCAGCTGGTCATGTAACCACCGAGGATCGGGGCGATGGCGGGGGCCAGGGCCATGGCGGTGCCGATGTAGGAGAGCAGCCGGGCCGATTCGGTGGGGCCGTGGATGTCGCGGATCATGGCCCGCCCCAGCACCGGGCCGGCACTGCCCCCCAGGGCCTGCAGCAGCCGCAGCAGGGTGAGCCCGGCCATGCTGTCGGCGGTCGCGGCGCCGATGCTGCTGGCGAGGAACAGCAGCAGCCCGCCCAGCAGCACCGGCTTGCGCCCGTAGCGGTCCGACAGTGGGCCGTAGACCAGCTGGGCCAGGGCGAAACCGACAAGGAACACGCTCAGGGTCTGCTGCACCTGGTCCATGCTTGAGCCGAACTCCCGCATCAGCTGGGGAAAGGCCGGCAGGTACATGTCGGTGGCGAGCGGCCCGATGGCGACCAGCCCGGCGATGATGGCGGTGGTCTGCAGTGATTTGGGATCGAACACGGAAAGGTCCGCCGGGCCTGGTGTGGTGGCACAGGAAGAGGGCATTATCCGGCCTTGTCCAGGCGGTTTCAAATGAAACTTCCCGGCCGGTCCGACGCCCGCGCCATCCGCGCAGGAGCGCCACCGCCGGCGCGAACGGGCCGGACTGCTGTGGTGGATTGTTCGCGGCGGGGGCGCCGGTCCGACGCCCGCGCCATCCGTGTAGGAGCGCCGCCCCCGGCGCGAACGGGACAGGGCTGGCTAGTGCTCCCCGCCCGCTGTCTGATCCTCCACTCTACAGACCAGCCGCCCCCGGGCCAGCAGGGTCTCCACCCGGTCGCCGACGGAGACCATCCCGGCCGCCGTCACCACCCGCCCGTCCGCCAGCCGGCGGGTGATCGAATAACCCCGCTCCAGGGTGGCCAGGGGGCTCAGTGCCTGCAGGCTGCCGGCCCGGGCCGCCAGCCGCTGGCGGCTGCCCTGCAGCAGGCCGGTGATGGCGCGGTCCAGGCGCTGCCGCAACTGGCTGCAATGGCTGCCGGCCTGGCCGAGCCGCAACGCCGGTGACCGGGCACGCAGCCGCGTGGCCAGGAGCTCCAGACGCTGCTGCCGGTGCCGCAGCAGGCGGGTCATGGTCTGGCCCAGCCGTTGTTCCAGCTCGTCCAGTCGCTGCGCCTGCTGCAGCAGGCGGTTGCCGGGGTGGAGCCGCTGCAGGCGGTCGGCCAGATGCCCGAGCCGGGTCGCCAGCAGCGCCAGGCGCTGGTCCATCTGCCGGCGCAGGCGGCGCCGGCCCTGCTCCAGCGTCTGCCGAACCTCGTCCCGGTCGGGGCTCACCAGCTCGGCGGCCGCCGACGGTGTCGGGGCGCGCTGGTCGGCGACGAAGTCGGCGATGCTGAAATCCACCTCGTGGCCGATGGCGGAGACGATGGGAAGGCGCGACTCGTGGATCGCCCGTGCCACCCCCTCGTCGTTGAAGGCGGCCAGGTCTTCCAGCGAGCCGCCGCCGCGGGTCAGTATCAGCAGGTCGCACTCATTGCGGCGATTGGCCAGACGGATCATGTCGGCGATGGCCGCCGGTGCCTCCGCGCCCTGTACCGGTACCGGGTAGACCACTACCGGGATCGCGGGGAAGCGGCGCGCCAGTACGCTGAGCACATCGCGGATGGCGGCGCCTGTGGGGGAGGTGATGACGCCGATCCGGCGTGGCCACGACGGCAGCGGCCTCTTGTGTCCGCTGTCGAACAGCCCCTCGTCGGCCAGCCGCTGTTTCAGCTGCTCGAACGCCTGACGCAGCGCCCCCTCTCCGGCCGGTTCCATGTGCTCGACGATGAGCTGGTACTCCCCCCGGCCCTCGTAGAGGCTGATCCGGGCCCGCAGCAGCACCCGCTGACCATCGGCGGGCTGGAAGCGCAGCCGCTGGCGGCGCATGCGGAACAGGGCGCAGCGCACCTGGGCGTGTGCGTCCTTGAGTGAAAAGTAGACATGCCCCGAGGCGGGACGGGCCAGGTTGGAGATCTCCCCCTCCACCCAGAGCAGCGGGAAGCTTCCCTCGAGGACGGCGCGCACCTCGCTGTTGAGTCGGCTGACGGTGTATATATCACGTGAGAAAGCATCGTCAACTGATTGATCATTCATTGAAATTATCCGCGTTGTCCTGGGTTCGGGGACGGGGGGATTGGGTGGGCAGGATGTGCCGGTGAGTTTACCTCGATAGCCGCAAATTTTATAATGCACCGTTTCCGGGCGCCGGGAGGGCCGTATCATCCGCAGCGGCCACCGTCGCCCATCGCCATTCGCTACTCCAGGAAGACCGACACTATGCGCCTGCTCCAGGAAGCCCTGACCTTCGATGACGTACTGCTCGTTCCGGCCCACTCCACGGTGCTGCCCAAGGACGTGGATCTCTCCACCCAGCTCACCCGCGGCATCCGTATGAGCATCCCCCTGGTGTCGGCGGCGATGGATACGGTGACCGAGTCCCGCTTCGCCATCGCCCTGGCGCTGGAGGGTGGTATCGGCATCATTCACAAGAACATGACCCCGGAGCAGCAGGCCCGGGAGGTGAGCCAGGTCAAGAAATACGAGAGCGGCGTGATCCGCGAGCCGATCACCGTCGGCCCCTACACCAGCATCGGCGAGGTGCTGGCCCTGACCCGGGCCCACAACATCTCCGGCGTGCCGGTGGTGGAGGGCAGGGCGCTGGTGGGCATAGTCACCGGCCGTGATCTGCGCTTCGAGACCCGCATGAACGATCCGGTACGCAATATCATGACGCCCAAGGAGAAGCTGGTGACCGTGAAGGAGGGTGCCAGCCGCGACGAGGTGATCAAGCTGCTGCACCGGCACCGCATCGAGAAGGTGCTGGTGGTGAACGACGATTTCGAACTGCGCGGACTGATCACGGTGAAGGACATCCAGAAGGCGAAGGAGAACCCCAACGCCAGCCGGGACGAGCAGGAGCGGCTGCGGGCGGGTGCCGCGGTTGGCACCGGCGCCGGTACCGAGGAGCGGGTGGAGGCGCTGGTGGGTGCGGGCGTGGACGTGATCGTGGTGGATACCGCCCATGGCCACTCCCAGGGGGTGCTGGACCGGGTTGCCTGGGTGAAGAAGAACTACCCGGAGGTGCAGGTGATCGGTGGCAACATCGCCACCGCTGCCGGAGCCCGTGCGCTGGTGGAGGCGGGTGCGGACGCGGTGAAGGTGGGCATCGGCCCCGGCTCCATCTGCACCACCCGGGTCGTCGCCGGCGTCGGCGTGCCCCAGATCACCGCGGTGGCCAATGTCGCGAAGGAGCTGGAGGGGAGCGGTGTGCCGCTGATCGCCGACGGCGGCCTGCGCTACTCCGGCGACATCGCCAAGATCATCGCCGCCGGCGCCTGGTCGGTGATGATCGGCGGCCTGTTCGCCGGCACCGACGAATCGCCCGGCGAGGTGGAGATCTACCAGGGGCGCTCCTACAAGTCCTACCGTGGCATGGGTTCCCTCGGTGCCATGTCGGGCAAGCAGGGCTCCAGCGACCGCTATTTCCAGGAGGATACCACCGACGCCGAGAAGCTGGTGCCGGAGGGAATCGAGGGCCGGGTCCCGTACAAGGGGGCGATGGTCAACATCGTCTACCAGTTGCTCGGTGGCATCCGCTCCAGCATGGGCTACACCGGCTGCGCCAGCATTCAGGAGATGCGCACCAAGCCCGAGTTCGTCCGCGTCACCAATGCCGGCATGACCGAGTCACACGTCCACGATGTGACCATCACCAAGGAGGCACCCAACTACCGGCGCGATTGACCGCCCCGTTCGCGTCGGGGGCGCCGCTCCCACACCGGCTTCGTCCCCGCAGGAGCGCCGCTCCCGGCGCGAACAGGTGGCCGCCGTGATCGATTTTTACGGCGAGGGCGCCGCTCCCACGACGGTTTTGTCCCCGCAGGAGCGCCGCCCCCGGCGCGAACGGATGGCCGCCGTGATCGATGGTTCACGGTGAGGGCACCGCTCCTGCGTGAATCTGTCTGATATGGATTCCTGCAAACACAACCCAACGCACCGTACCGAAAAGGAACAGACGAAATGTCAGCAGATATTCACGCCCACCGCATCCTGATCGTCGACTTCGGTTCCCAGTACACCCAGCTGATCGCCCGGCGGGTGCGCGAGGCCGGCGTCTACTGCGAGATCTGGCCCTACGACAACTGCGAGCAGGTGATCGACGAGCACCCGCCGGCGGGGATCATTCTCTCGGGTGGGCCGGAGTCGGTGACCGGCGCGGACACCCCCCGTGCGCCCCAGCGGGTGTTCGGGCTGGGAGTGCCGGTGCTGGGAATCTGCTATGGCATGCAGACCATGGCGGCCCAGCTCGGCGGACGTGTGGCCCCCTCCTCGGCCCATGAATACGGCTATGCCCAGGTGCGCGCCAGGGGGCATTCGCAACTGCTGCGCGACATCGAGGACCACACCAGTCCGGAGGGCTACGGCCTGCTCGATGTCTGGATGAGCCATGGTGACCGGGTGGAGGAACTGCCCCCCGGCTTCCACGTCATCGCCGAGACCGACAACGCCCCCCTGGCCGGCATGGCCGACGAGGAGCGGCGCTTCTACGGTATCCAGTTCCATCCCGAGGTGACCCATACCCGCCAGGGTCAGCGCATCATCGAACGTTTCCTGTTCCGCATCTGCGGCTGCGAGCCGCTGTGGACCCCGGGCCAGATCATCGACGACAGCATCCACCAGGTGCGGGCACGGGTGGGGGAGGGCAAGGTGCTGCTGGGCCTCTCCGGTGGTGTCGACTCCTCGGTGGTGGCGGCGCTGCTGCACCGGGCCATCGGCGACCAGCTCACCTGTATCTTCGTCGACAACGGTCTGCTGCGGCTGCACGAGGGGGACCAGGTGATGGCCACCTTCGCCGAGCACATGGGCGTGAAGGTGATCCGGGTGGATGCCGAGCAGCGCTTCCTCGATGCACTGAAGGGGGAGGCGGATCCGGAGAAGAAGCGCAAGATCATCGGCAACCTGTTCATCGAGATCTTCGAGGAGGAGGCCGAGAAGCTCGAGGACGTCAACTTCCTGGCCCAGGGCACTATCTATCCGGATGTGATCGAGTCGGCCGGGGCCAAGTCGGGAAAGGCCCATGTGATCAAGTCCCACCACAACGTGGGCGGGCTGCCGGACTACATGAAGCTGGAGCTGGTGGAGCCCCTGCGCGAGCTGTTCAAGGACGAGGTGCGCAAGATCGGTGTCGAGCTGGGCCTGCCCTACGAGATGGTCTATCGCCACCCGTTCCCGGGCCCGGGCCTGGGCGTGCGCATCCTGGGTGAGGTGAAGAAGGAGTATGCCGATCTGCTGCGTGAGGCGGACCATATCTTCATCGAGGAGCTGCGCCGCGAGGGGCTCTACGACCAGGTGAGCCAAGCCTTCGCCGTGTTCCTGCCGGTGCGCTCGGTGGGCGTGGTGGGGGATGCCCGGCGCTACGAGTACGTGGTCTCCCTGCGCGCGGTGGAGACGGTGGATTTCATGACCGCCCGCTTCGCCCACCTGCCATTCGAGTTCCTGGAGCGGGTGTCCCGCCGCATCATCAACGAAGTGGGCGGCATATCACGGGTCGCCTACGATATCTCCAGCAAGCCGCCGGCAACGATCGAGTGGGAGTGACTGGTGCTGTTTGGCACCTGCTGGTAAGGTCTGGCACTGACAGGCATCAGAACCAGGGCTTCAGGATTACGCGACTGGCGTCTGAAGCGTCGTTGACGCTGCTGAATACATATGGCCGCCTTCAGTCGGCAATTGCCGGTGTTTCGTTTCACGGGGATCAGGGATGTTCAGGCTATTATCGATACTGGCCGTGACTTCAGTGCTGTCGATCGGCAGCGGCCATGCTGGAGCAGGCAAGACGGACCTTGGGGTGCAGACCCTCTATTATGGGGGCGACATCGTCACCATGGAGGGCGATGAGCCCACCTATGTGGAAGCGGTGATGGAGCGCGATGGCCGCATCATCTACGCGGGCCCCAGAGCCTCGGCGGTGAACAACTTTGCCGGTGAGACCATCAAGGTGGACCTGCAGGGCACGACCCTGATGCCGGGCTTCATAGAACCTCACGCCCATCCCGTTTCCATCGGCGCTTTCATCCTCGCCAACGATATCGTGGCGCCCCACGAGTGGCGCATGCCGAACGCGACCTACCCCGGTGTCAGTGGCAAGGAGAACTACCTGAAGGCGGTCAGGGCGATCATCGATTCGAAGAAGGACAAGAGTCAGACCGTACTCATCTGGGGCTACCACAAGTCCTGGCACGGTGAACTCACCCTCGAAGAGCTGGACCGGGTCACGGGCGATGTGCCCACCATCATCTGGCAGCGCTCAACTCACGAGATCTACCTGAACACGGCCTGTGCCAAGAAATACGGCGTGCACAAGGGCGATCTGTCCAGGGAGGATGACGAACAGGCGGACTGGGAGAACCTCCATTTCTGGGAGCGTGCCTACCAGATGATCAAAGGCACCAAACTGGCGCCTTTCTTTGGCGACCGCAAGATGCTCCAGCGCGGTATGGACCGCATCTCTGCAGTAATGCAGCAGAATGGCATCACCGCCATGATGGAGCCCGGTTTCCCCACCAGCACCTTTGAGGACGAGTATCAGGTTCTCAAACAAGGCACGGAAAAGGCCAGGGCCTATACTATCTACCTGGTATCCGGATTTCCGGAACAGTTCGTGAAGAAGCTCTCCAGCGACAAGTATGCGGCGCACATCGATGCGTTGCCAAAGAAGTACGACACCGAGTACATCAGGTTCCTGCCCAGGCAGTACAAGACTTTCGCCGACGGCGCCATCTACTCCCTTGCCCTGCAGCTGCGGGAGCCCTTCTATAACTGCAGGGAGTGCAAGTCCGAGTGGATCATCCCGCTGAAGGAGGGCGAGGCAATCTTCGATTACTGGTGGAACAAGGGCTACAAGATTCACATCCACATCACCGGCGACAAGGCCTTTGATGCCTACCTGGATATCGTGGAGCGGGCCATGAAGCGCAATCCGCGCACGGATCACCGCACCACCTTCCACCACGTGGGCCTGTTCGACGGTGAGCAGGCGCAGCGGGCCGCCGACCTCGGTATCGAGATCTCGGCCAACCCCTACTACCTCTGGGCGCTGGCGAACAAGTACAGTGAAACCGGCCTGGGGCCGGAACGGGCCGCCAGCATGGTGGCACTGAATGAGTTCACGAAGCGTGGGGTGCCGGTCTCCCTGCATTCGGATTTCGCCATGGCACCGGCCGATCCCCTGCTCCTCGCCTGGGTGGCATCCAACAGGATCATCGACGACGGACGCGTAATGAAGCCGGAAGAGCGCATCCCGGTCTACGACGCCATGAAGGGCATCACCATCGCCGCGGCCCGCACCTTCGAGATGGACCATGAGATCGGTTCCATCAAGGTGGGCAAGCAGGCCAACTTCACGATCCTGGAGCAGAATCCGTTCAAGGTCGATCGGAGCCGGATCAGGGACATCCCTGTCCTGGGTATCGTCTACAAGGGGAAGATGAAATTGAACGGGGAGAGGAAAGTGAGCGGTGATCGCGACGAGTTGGGCTGCATTCGTTCGGCCGGCTATCGCTGGTGCGAGAAGACCGGCCAGTGCGAGCGGCCCTGGCTGCTGGCGAAGCAGAAGGGTTTCGAGAACACTCCGGAAGCCTTCGGGGCCTGGTGTGACAACGTGCTCATGCGGAAGAAGGAACCGCCTCCCGGGAATCATTGATCGCCCCGACGGCCAGGCACTGCAGCCTGGGGGATGGTGCCCATCAATGAACTGCGGCTGATGGAACCGGGCGAAGCATTCAAGTGCAGAGATATCCTTCGTCGGTCGGCTTCAGCCCGAGGGGGTGAATTGGAGCAACGCTGGATTGTCCTCCTGAAGGCCGACCCGGTCAGCATGTTCTCGGCCCCGTGCCACATGAAATAACAAGGAACTCTGAACAACAATCCGGGTATTTGACCCCGAAAATCATGGAGGAGCAGAAGATGAAGAGGATCCGGCTGTCAAAATGGTTCACCGGCGCCAGCGCGGCGCTGACCCTGGTGGTGGGTGGCCTGGTGCCGCCCGCCCAGGCCTGCACCGGGCTGCGACTCACGGCGGAGGACGGTACCGTGGTCCATGCCCGTACCCTGGAGTTCGGCGTGGACCTTGGATCGGACGTCATCATGGTGCCGCGGGGCTATGCACGCACCGGCACTGCGCCCGATGGCAGGCAGGGTATGAAGTGGAAAACCAGGTACGCAAGCCTGGGAGCCAACGGCGTGAATCTGCCCTACATCTTCGACGGCCTCAATGAAAAGGGCCTGGCCGTGGGTACCTTCTATTTCCCCACTACTGCTGGCTACATGGACTTTGATTCAAAGGATGTCAGCAGTACCCTTGCCCCCTGGGAAGTGGGTTCCTGGCTGCTGGAGAACTTCGCCAATGTGGAGGAGGTGAAGGCGAACATCGGAAAAGTGGTTGTGCCCGGGGTAGTGCTCGGTGCATGGGGCTTTACGCCACCGGTTCACTGGGTGGTGCATGACGCCACCGGCAGGAGTATCGTCATCGAGTACGTGGAGGGCCGGTTGAATGTGCACGACAACCCGCTGGGGATCATGTCCAACTCACCCACTTTCGATTGGCACATGACCAACCTGCGCAACTACGTGAACCTCGCCCTCACAAACTCCCCCACACTCGAGCTCGGACCGGTGGAGCTGAAACCTCTGGGCCAGGGCGCCGGCATGCTCGGCCTTCCCGGTGACTACACCCCACCATCGCGTTTTGTGCGCATAGCCGCCTTCAGCCAGGCGGTGCTGCCGTCGAAGACCGGTTGGGACGCCGTCAAGCAGGCCTTTCATGTGCTGAATTCTTTCGACATTCCCAAGGGCGTGGCGCGGGACCGGGAGAGGGACGAGCACGGCAACATCGTGGCTGACTACACTACCTGGACCAGCGCCAACGACCTCAAGCGCAAGCGTTTCTACTTTCGCACCTATGACAACAGCCGTATCCGCATGGTGGACCTGATGCGCATGGATCTCGACGGCAAAGAGATCGTCACCATCTCCATGAAGGGCGAGGAAGAGGTGGAAGAACTCACACCCTGAATACGGCTTGACCGCTTACAGGAGGTCTGAAGCCCAACCCTGCCGAAGTTCGGCTCAGAGGAAACCAAAAGTATGGCGCCCACTGGCGCCTCCTCCGTCAACAGCCCGGGTTGATCCTGTGATGGCAATGCCCTGGCGGAGACGAACAATGGCCAGGGAAGGGGAACAGGCAACTGGATTTCTCCTTCGGCTCGACCCAGTACCTGGTCGGCGATGCCGATATCGATGTCACGGCCCAAGGCGTACGCGTGGACGGCAGGTTTGATCGCAATTGCATTCTGTTCCCCGGTGGCAACGCGCGCTGCCATATCGGGACGCCCTATCATGACGGCACTGTCCAGGTTGTCCTCGAACCTCTCGATCTCGTCACCAGGACAGCGGTATCGGTGCCGGGACCAGGTGTCAATCCGGTGCCCTTCCTCGGTATCTTCGTGTCGAACAGCGACCACCGGGCCCTGGTCACGCCCGCCTCGTTGCCCGGGAGTCGTGTGCCAGCGGCTGGTCTGTCGTGGGGGCCTGTCTGCCTGATCCCAGGAATCATCAGTTCCGGTGACGGGGCAGCCATGATTCAGGCGCAGCCGGAATGCATCATGACGATGGACCGGATTGGCCCCGGCTGTTGGGAAAACAGGTGAAGTTTCGGCGGCATCGGTGGCCACACGGGCACGATTCAGGCCCACGCACCGGCAAACAGGCGTTTCATTCACGGTCCCCGGTGGTTGCATCTGGACTTGGGAAAACAGGGCGATTATTCTTTCAACGCCCGGCTCCACAGAGCAAGGGCAGCAGTTTTTTCGCCTGAGGTAGGTGATGCCCAACCGGGCCATCGAGCTGTCGGGAAAAACCTGGTTTTCCATCAGGTAGATGGCCCCGGAACCGGGCTACAGCGGGTCTACCCGATTCAGCCATGCTTTCCGCAGCATGACCGGGCCGGCCGCCAGTACCTGCCGGGAGAAGACCCGGCAGTTCCAGGGAGAGGGCGCTCGAGCGCGCCCTGAGCCAGTTGCCCTTCGATTGGCGGGGCCGCTGAGTTCACCGATACTTAAGGAGTGAGTACATGAAGTCGAGATTCACCATCCTCCCGCTGGCGCTGCCCCCGATGTTACTGTGGGGCCTGCCACTGACAAGCCCAAGGGTATCCAGCGGATCGCGCTGCAGCCCTGTCCCTGTCCCCTGGTGCCGAAGGAGACCGCCCGCCGTCAGATGACCAATACGCTGGTGGACAAGGCGCCTGGACGAGCGCCCATGAACCGGTTCGCCCACGTGCGGGAGTTTTCCTCGGCGGACTTCCCCGAGTTGGTTTGCCCCCAGTTTCGACCTCTTCTGTTTGCGCCGTGTGGCCATCGCCCTGGTTGGGGGGCGCCAATACCTCTGCGCAGGGGGGCTATCCCCTCGATCTCACCGACAGCGAGAGCAAGTACCCCGGGATGGCAGGAAATATGTCATCCATTCAAGGAAGGAAGAGATCCCGCCGGTGGTGCAACCTGTGCAATGAACCCCAGCCTTTCATGGAGAAACAAGTTGTGAAGAGAATACAAGCATTGTTGGCTGGCCTGCTGCTGCTGGCCGGAAGCCCGGGGGCTTCAGCAGAGGAGCCGCTGGGCGGCAGACCGCCGGCGGAGATGAAGCCGGCCATCGAAGACTACAGCCAAACGCTTAAGTACCGGCGTGCCTTCGAGGTGGCCACCTGGGCCATGCCGGCAGTGGGCATCTACGGTTTTCGCCGCGCCACCGAGGCGGTGGGCGGCAGCGACAACACCATCCTCGTCTGGTCGAAGGTGGCAGGGCCCAACGCCGAGCTGCTCACCGCCAATGACACCACGCCCTACATCCTGGCCATGTCCGACCTGCGCAAGGGGCCGGTGGTGCTGGAGGTGCCGGCCGCCACCGACAGGGCCCTGCTCTATGGCCAGATCGTGGATATGTGGCAGTTCGCCATCGCCGACGTGGGGCCGGTGGGGGCCGATGAGGGCAAGGGGGGCAAATATCTCTTCCTGCCGCCAGGGTACAAGGGCAGGGTTCCCGAGGGCTACCTGGTGATGAAGAGCCCGAGCAACCGCATCTACCTGGCCTTTCGCTCGGTGCGCAAACCCGGCTCCGGCGCCACCCTGGAGGACGCCTACGACTATGCCCGTAAGCTGAAGATGTACTACCTGGACGATCCCAGGCCCACAAGCTACATCGACCCCTCGGACATGCGCTTCCCGTCGCTCCCGCCCTACGACGAGACCCTGTTCCGGGACATACAGGAGATCTTCGATGGCGAGCCGGTGAAGCCCCAGGACAAGGTTATGATGGGCTACCTCGAGTCCCTGGGTCTGGAGCCCGGCAAGCCCTTTGCGCCGGATGAGAAGACGCGCAGGCTGCTGCGCCAGGCAGCGGCTGATTTCTATTTCTACATGCAGCACCGCCTCACCTTCCAGAAGAAGGAGAAGTATTATTGGCCCAACCGGCACTGGCAGGACGTGCTCACGCCGGATCGAAACGGCTACTTCTCCTTTGTCTACGACGATTCCATCGACCTGGACGAGCGTGCCGAGCGCTACTTCTTCGCGACCTATTATCCGCGCAAGTACTACGAGAAGCCGGCCAACATCTATCTGTTCGCCAAGGTGGACGCCAATGGCAAGCCGCTGGAGGCGGGGAGGAACTACAAGCTCACCATTCCGCCCAACATGCCGGTGACCCAGTTCTGGTCGCTCATCATTTACGACGGCGCCACCTGGGCCTTCATCTACACGCCGCAGAAGAAGGTGGGCATCTCCTCTTACGACCTGGACAAGCTGCGGAAGAACCCGGACGGCAGTATCACCCTCTACTTCGGCCCCGAGCCGCCCGACGGGCTGGAGAGCAACTGGATCCCCACCGGCGGCAAGACGCCGGCGCCGGGCCTGCGCTTCTACGGCGCCAAGCAGGAGATCATCGACCGCAGCTTCGTCATGCCCGACGTGGAGCCTTCGGATTGAACCCAGGGGAAGTCTGAAAAACTCAGACTTCCCCCGGTACAGGGATGTGCCGGCAAATTCGATCGCTCTCAGCGATTGAATTTGTAGCAAGCCGCAAGCCGCAAACCGCGTTTGCGGCGCGGCGCGCCTGATAAAGCCAGGGATGGCTATTGCCAGGCCTTCCATAAGGAGATCGAGGAACCATGAAAAGAACAGCCTGCTTCGCCCTGGCCACCCTGCTGGCCACCGGCTCCGGCTCGGCGGCCACCCAGGGTTACAACACCGGCATCCCCAGGAGCATTCTCACGCCAAACCGCCTGGAAACGCCCCTGGGGGATTTCGAGCTGTACGACGGCATTCCCACCAGGGAATCGGCGGACCGGGCCTACGACGGGCTCTATTTCCTCCGCGCCGTGGACACCTTCCTCAACTTCCAGTCGGCGGTCTCCATTGAGGCGCTGCGCCGCGGCCAGGCCTCCATCGGTGCCAATACCTCCAACAAGGTCATCGTCTTTGACCAGTTGATGGACTCCAGGCCGCTGTTCCTAACCGGCAATACGGACACCGTCTATGCCCTGGCCATGCTCGACCTGGAGAAGGATGGTCCCACGCTGATCGAGATTCCCAAGGGGGCCGGGCCAGGCACCCTGGACGATGCCTTCCAACGCTTTGTGGTGGACATGGGGACGCCCGGTCCGGACGCGGGCAAGGGTGGTACCTACCTCATCCTGCCGCCCGATTACCAGGGTGAGCTGAAGCCCACCCCCAATACCCGCAAGGACCCACGAACAACCCGGGTGAAGATCGGTGGGAAGGAGCGGGAGGTCTGGATCGCCCGCTCGCCCAGCTACGTGAACTGGCTGATCCTGCGCGGCTTTCTGGTGGACGGCAAGCCCGATGCCGCCGTGAAGATGTGGCGCACCGGCCTGAAGATCTATCCCCTGGCCAAGGCCGACCAGCCGCCCAAGATGGTCTACATCAACGGTTCGCGCAAGGCCTTCAACACCGTTCTTCCCACCGACGAGAGCTATTTCGACTATCTCTGGCAGGTGATTCAGAAAGAGCCCATCGGCTTCATCGATCCCGAGCTGCGGGGCATGGCCGGCGCCATCGGCATCGTCAAGGGTCAGCCCTTTCAGCCCACGCAGCGGCAGAAGAAGATCCTGGCCCAGGCGGTGGACTTCGGTAATGCTGCCTCCCGCACCCTGGCCTTCCGGCCGGCCGATCCACGCGCCCGGATCTTCGAGGATCGACACTGGTACCTGGCCTTCGTGGGCAAGGACTACCGCTGGCTCGACGGCGACGGCCGCCGGGGACGCAATCTGGACGCCCGTACCGCCTTCTATTACATCGGCACCGTGAACACCCCGGCCATGGCCGTCGAGATTCCCGGCGCGGGCTCCAACTACGGCATGGCCTTCACCGATGCCGAGGGCAGGGCCCTGCGCGGTGAGAAACTCTACCGGCTGCACCTGCCTGCCGATGTGCCGGCCAGGGAGTTCTGGTCGGTGGTGCTCTATGATCCCCAGACCCGCTCCCAACTCCAGACCAGCCAGCCCTTTCCCAGCATCAACAGCCAGCGGGACAAGGGGCGGTTGCAGTACAACGCCGACGGCTCCATCGATCTCTATTTCTCCCCCGAGCCGCCCAGAGAAAGGGAGAGCAACTGGATCCAGACCGTGCCGGGCAAGTCCTGGTTCGCGGTACTGCGGCTCTACGGGCCGCTGGAACCCTGGTTCGAGAAGCGCTGGAAGCCAAGTGACATCAAGGCTGTGAACGAATGACAACGAGGAAATTCAAGATGAAACGGAAACTGCTCACAGGCGCGATGCTCGCGCTTACCTTTACCACTGGTATGACCCAGGCCGCCGAGTGCCAGAAACGCTTCTACGCTCCAAACTGGGATCACCAGCCGCCGGTGGTGGATGCCTTCAACTACGTGCGGGCGGAGACCGACCTCCAGTTCAGGGGTTACGCTGATAAGTACGACGCCTTTGGCAAATTCGCCCACAGCCGCAGGCCCTACGACGTAAACAAGCAGGTGACCCAGAGCGGCAACCGGGATACCCTCTACTCCTTTGGCGTATTCGACCTGTCGAAGTCTCCGCTCACCGTCACCCTGCCGGACACCGGTGACCGTTACATGTCCCTGATGCTGGTCTCCCAGGACCACGACATTTATCCCGCATACTATGCACCGGGCAAGTGGACCTTCACCCAGGAGAAGGTCGGCACCCGTTACGTCATGTTCGGCATTCGCATCTTCGCCAATCCCAACGATCCGAAGGACATAGAGGCGGCACACCGCCTCCAGGACCAGGTGAAGGTGGAGCAGCAGAACAAGGGCGACCTTTCCGGTATCCCCGAGTGGGACGAGCAGCAGATGATGGCTCTGCGCAAGTCCTACAACGAGGTCGGAAGCACCCTTTCGGACAGCTCCACCTTCTTTGGCGTCAAGTGCGACCGCTCCTACCTGGAGAACGCCATGGGGGTGGCGGTGGGCTGGGGCGGCCTGCAGCGCCAGGATGCCCTCTATCTGCCGCGCCAGGTTCCGAAGAATGACGGCAAGACCGCGTATGTGCTCACCGTGCCCAAGGAGGTGCCCATCCAGGAGAAGGGCTTCTGGTCGGTCACCGTCTACAACAGGGACCGCTTCATGGAGCCCAACGAGTTTAACGCCTACTCCTTCAACAACGTCACCGCGCAGAAGAACCAGGACGGCTCGGTGACCATCCACTTCGGCGGTGACCCCAAGGCGAAGAATTTTCTGCCCATCTTCCCCGGCTGGGTCTACATCGTGCGGCTCTACCGTCCGGGCAGGGAGATACTCGGTGGGGAGTGGAAATTTCCTGAGCCCCGGGAAGCAAGATAGGCAGGAAGCCGCCGGCGACGGTCGAGTGGGAGTGGGTGGAATCCGAGACTCGAAGATTCGCTTCCCGGCACCGGGACACAACTGCCCGGTCCCGGCGGCATGTTCCAGCAATCTGTGACGAGGTGGAGGATCGACGGCTCTTCCGATCGTTTTGGTGGGGAAGATCGTCGCACCGACCTCATCGGTATGGATGACCAGCTGTATTCAGGCAAACGGCCCCAGGGACCGGGCCCTGCTCCATGGAGTGTGGGGCCGACTCGGGAAGTGTTGCCGCTCAGCCGTTCCCGAGCCAGTTCCGCACAACCGGCTCGAAATGGGCCAGTCCCTCCAGTACACCTGCCGCGTAGTTGCCGTTCATGCCGAGGAAACCGCCGCGCGCGGGGTACAGACGAGGGGCGATTCCCATTCCGCGAGCCGCACGCAGCGCTTCTTCCCGAACCTCCCTGCGGGCATTGCGGACAAGTACTGCCCGCAGGCCGGAGGTCAGCACCGGCAGGTCGTTTCCGCTGTCACCGGCAAATACCGTGTTGCCCGTGGCAAACCCCTTGTGCGCCATGAGGAAGCGGATGGCATGGTACTTGGTAGCGCGTCGGGGAAGTACATCGAGCAGCCCAATATGACGGGCTTCGTCGATGCTCCAGATCAGACTGGCGCGTATGTGCAGTGATTTCAGGCGGGCTTCCATCTCCGCCAGCAGTGCATCGTGGTCGATGCCCGCCGGGGCGTAGTAGCTCAGTTTGAAGGTGTTCTGCTTTTCCGGTTCCTGCAGGGTCAGATCGCCGATATCCTGGAATAGGGCGGCCAGCTCGTCGTGACGGCGACCGGCCCAGTCCGGGGCGATCTCCTCCTCCCAGGCGCTCCAGGCCCGCCATTCCTCGCCATGGATTTCATACAGGGTGGTGCCGACGTCCCCGATCGCGTAATCGGGAACCGGCAGGTCGTGGTCCTCTATTGCCTCCAGCAGCAGTCCCTTGTGGCGGCCGCTGACATAGGCCAGGGTGAGTTCCGGGCGTTGAACCAGCTTGCGGAACAGGGGGCGCGCCTGGGGGGATTCCGCCTGCGGGCCATTGGGCAGCAGCGTACGATCCAGGTCGCAGCACAGCAGAAGTTCAGTCACGACGATCGCTCCGCAGCAGCGGTGTGCCCTCCAGCGCGTGATGCCCGGTCACGGCGGCGGCGTTCCAGCCCTGGTGTGCGGGTGCCGCCGGCGGCGAACCTGCGTTCGTGTACGTACTCCGGAAGACTCCACGGTTCGCCATCCATGTCGGGCGGGCCATCGCCGTTGTCGAACCAGGAGTTGTCGCGCTGCGAGGGGCTGGCGAGGAATCCGTCCCCGGTGTTGCAGGCATGGAGCAGGGCCAGCGCACACCGGTAGCCTTGGTCGAAGAGGGCCAGATCCGGTCTCCCTCCGTTCATGATGCCGATCTCACCACCGGGTCATGGTCCGGTTCCTGTGCCGGGGGAGGGCGGCAAGTGGTACATCGGCAGGATCGGGACAGGGTGCAGCATGGCGGGTACCTCGACTCCTGAGTGTGGTGCCAGCCAGCCCTGTGCCGACCCGGCCATGAAGTGTTCCGATGGTTGCGGACACCGAACGGAAAATATTAACCCGGCAACCTAATATATCGTGTTCAGCCGTGCTGTGCGCGTTCGCGGCAAGGCGTCGAAACGCCGCTGTAGCACTTCTACAGCCAGTTTCGACAACG
>DRKP01000130.1 GCA_011051715.1 Sedimenticola thiotaurini
CCACCGCCCGGCGGCTGATCCCCTCCTCCGGCGCCGACAGGTCGGCCGCCAGTTCCAGCAGGTTGAGGGCGCGGCGGGCATCGCCGTCGGCGGCCTCGGCCAGCAGCCGCCGCAGCTCCGGATCCAGGCGGACGCCGCCCAGGCCACGCTCGGTATCGGCGGCGGCGCGCTCCACCACCTGCTCCAGCTCCTCCGGGGAGAGCCCTTTGAGCACGTAGGTGCGGGCGCGCGACAGCAGCGCGTTGTTCAGTTCGAACGAGGGGTTCTCGGTGGTGGCGCCGATGAACACCAGGGTGCCGTCCTCCACGTGGGGCAGGAAGGCGTCCTGCTGGGACTTGTTGAAGCGGTGCACCTCGTCGATGAACAGCACCGTCGGCCGCCCCTCCTCCTGCCGCACCCGGCGCGCCTCCGCCACCGCGGCGCGGATCTCCTTCACCCCGGAGAGCACCGCCGACAGGCTGATGAAATGGGCGCCGGAGTGGGCGGCGATGAGTCGCGCCAGGGTGGTCTTGCCGGTTCCCGGCGGTCCCCAGAAGATCATCGAGTGATAGCGGTCGGAGGCGATGGCCTGGCGCAGGGGCTTGCCCTCCCCCACCACCTGGGCCTGGCCGACGAACTCGTCCAGGGTACGCGGACGCATGCGGTCGGCCAGCGGCCGGGTGGCGTCGTCGGCCGGTCGCTGGAACAGGTCTGGGGCGTCGCCGGTCACGGTGCGCTACTGGTTGTAGAGATCCACGTCTTCCGGCGGCTCGAACTGGAAGAAGGTGCTGCTGAAGCGGGGGTTGGCCTGGATGTCGAAAAAGCGGAAGCGGGTCCGCTGGCCGAACTTGTCGGTCATCTCCATCCGCCGCAGCTGGTCATCGGCGAAGCCGAGCCGGATGCGTTCGAACTGGCTGTCGCTGCTGCGCGGCACCAGCTGGACCCAGGCGAGGCCGTCGCGGTGGCCGGCGTCGCTGATCTCGAAACTGTTCTCCACCGGATCCCGCCCCGCCAGCAGCTGCGCCGGGGTGCCGCGCAGCGCCTTGCTCTGAAACTGCACGCTCACCTGCTCCAGGTCCGGATCGTAGAACCAGACCTGGCGCCCGTCGGCGACGATCTGCTGCCGCTCCGGGTCGCTGTAGTCCCAGCGGAAGTGATCCGGCCGCTGCAGGAAGAAGGTGCCGCGGGAGCGCAGGGCCTGGGTGCCGTCCTGATTCGCCACCTGCTGCTCGAACCGCGCCTGCAGCCCGGAGATGCCGGCCAGGAAGCGCTTCAGCTGGGCCGGCCCGCTGTCATCGGTGGTGGCCGCCGCGGCCGGCAGCAGGACGGCCAGCAGCAGCGGCAGCAGTCGCCGGATCATGTCACGCCTCCGGGGGAGGGGGTGCCAGCACCTCCCGGTTGCCATTCGACTGGGCCGGGCTGACGATGCCCGTGCGCTCCATCTCCTCGATCAGGCGCGCGGCCCGGTTGTAGCCGATCTTGAGCCGCCGCTGCACCCCCGAGATGGAGGCGCGGCGGGTCTCGGTGACGATCTGCACCGCCTCGTCGTAGAGGGGATCGGCATCCTCCACGTCGGCACTCTCCCCGGATAGACCCGGGATCGCCTCGGTCGGTTCCTGGGTGATGGCGTCGATGTAGTCCGGCTCGCCCATCTTCTTCAGGTGCGCCACCACCCGGTGCACCTCGTTGTCGTCGACGAAGGCGCCGTGGATGCGCTGGGGGATGCTGCTGCCCGGGGGCAGGTAGAGCATGTCGCCGTTGCCCAGCAGATGCTCGGCCCCCATCTGGTCGAGAATGGTGCGCGAGTCGATGCGCGAAGAGACCTGGAACGCCACCCGGGTGGGGATATTGGCCTTGATCAGGCCGGTGATCACGTCCACCGACGGCCGCTGGGTGGCCAGCAGCAGGTGGATGCCGGCGGCCCGCGCCTTCTGCGCCAGGCGGGCGATCAGCTCCTCCACCTTCTTCCCCACCACCATCATCATGTCGGCCAGCTCGTCGATGATGATGACGATGTAGGGCAGCGTGGTCAGGGGCGGCACCTCGTTGGTCTCGGCCAGGGGGTCGGGCTGGAACAGGGGATCGGGGATCGGCTCGCCGCGCTTCTCCGCATCCAGCACCTTCTTGTTGTAGCCGCCGATGTTGCGCACCCCGAGGCTGGCCATCAGCCGGTAGCGGCGCTCCATCTCGCCGACGCACCAGCGCAGGGCGTTGGCCGCCTCCTTCATGTCGGTGACCACCGGGGTCAGCAGGTGGGGAATGCCCTCGTAGACCGACAGCTCGAGCATCTTCGGGTCCACCATGATCAGCCGCACCTCCCGCGGCGAGGCCTTGTACAGCAGGCTCAGGATCATGGCGTTGATGGCGACCGACTTGCCCGAGCCGGTGGTGCCGGCGACCAGGGCATGGGGCATCCTGGCCAGGTCGGCCACCGCCGGCATGCCGGCGATGTCCTTGCCCAGGGCCAGGGTCAGGGGCGAGCGGGCGCTGTCGTAGGCCTCGGACTGGAGCACCTCGCTGAGGTAGACCATCTCCCGCTGCTCGTTGGGGATCTCCAGGCCGATCACCGACTTGCCCGGGATCACCTCCACCACCCGCACGCTGATGGTGGAGAGGGCGCGGGCCAGGTCCTTGGAGATGTTGGTGATCTTGCTCGCCTTGGTGCCGGGGGCGAGCTGCAGCTCGAACAGGGTGACCACCGGCCCCGGCAGTACCGCCACCACCTCGGCCTCGATGTTGAAGTCGCGCAGCTTCAGCTCCACCTGGCGCGACATCGCCTCCAGCGCCTTCTTCGACAGCGCCCTGCCCGAGTCCTGCGCCGGATCGAGCAGGGCCAGCGGCGGCAGGTCGCCCTCCACCGAGGCCTCGAACAGGGGCACCTGCTTCTCCTTCTCCACCCGCCTGCTGGGCTTCGCCCGCGGCATCACCGGCTCGATCTTCGGCGGTTTGCGCTTCTGCGCCTTCTTCTGCTCCACCTTCACCGCGTCGCTGCGCTTGCGCCGCGCCGCCCGCGCCTGGCGCATGTCGACGAGCCGGTCGCGCAGGTCCATCAGTCCGCGGCCCAGCCCCAGCACCAGGCCGCCGATACCGTCCATCACCCGCAGCCAGGAGACGCCGGTGAACAGGGTGAAGCCGGCCAGCAGCAGGGCCAGCAGCAGCAGGCTGCTGCCGGCGGAGCTGACCATGGCCACCAGTCCGTCGCGCAGGAAGGTGCCGAGGATGCCGCCGCTGCCGCTGGGCAGGGAGAGGGCCTGGCCCGGGATGTGCAGCGAGGTGAGGGCGCTGCCGGCGCCGACGGTGACGAAGAAGCCGGCCCAGCGCAGCGCCATCAGGTGGACATTGATGCTGTCGTCCTGACGCCGCTCGCGCAGGATCAGCCAGCCGCTCCAGCCCACCATCACCGGAAACAGGTAGGCCCAGAGCCCGAACAGGCTGAGGAAGACGTCGGCGAACCAGGCGCCCAGCGGGCCGCCTGCATTGACCACCTGCTCACGGGGACCGGTGTAGGACCAGCCCGGATCCTGGGGCGAATAGGTGACCAGGGCGAGGAGGAAATAGGCGGCCACCGCCAGCAGCAGCAGAAAGGCCACCTCCTGCAGGCGCCGTTTCAGATGCATCTCCGGCAGTCTCCGCTCTGTGTCACTGATCTGGGCCACGGCCACCTCGACTGGACGATCGGCACCTCCCCGGAGGGGGAGCGCCACCGCAGCGCACGGCATGCGCGGGTGGAGACCCCCTCCCCCATCTTCGACGACCAGGGGAGATGCCTTGACAATACTTTCAGGATTATACGGTTATGAATGGTAGTTCGTCTAATTTGGAAGAGTGTCGCCGGGCGGCGGCGACGGACGGTTCCGGCACTGGCGACGACGTGCCGGGGCGGCTGCTCCAGCCGCGCGCCACGGTGTTCCACCGGGCCGGGGCCATGCCGGGAGGAAGGGGTTGGAATTTTGCCCCGCAACCACCATTGACGTACCATTCCCGGTTTCGGGGAGCCGGTCCGCCGCCCCCGCTGCCCTTCGAACCGGCCCGCCCTCCGGGCCCGCCAGCTGGAGTGATTATACATGAGTGAAAGCAAGCACTGTCGACTGCTGATCCTGGGTTCCGGTCCGGCCGGCTACACCGCCGCCATCTACGCCGCCCGCGCCAACCTCGAGCCGGTGCTGATCACCGGCATGGAACAGGGCGGCCAGCTCACCACCACCACCGACGTGGACAACTGGCCGGGAGACTGGGAAGGGGTGCAGGGACCGGACCTGATGGAGCGGATGCGCAAGCACGCCGAGCGCTTCGACACGGAGATCATCTTCGATCACATCAACAAGGCGGAGCTGACCCAGCGTCCCTTCCGCCTCACCGGCGACTCCGCCGTCTACACCTGCGACGCCCTGATCATCTGCACCGGCGCCTCGGCCCAGTACCTCGGCCTGCCCTCGGAGGAGGCGTTCAAGGGCCGCGGTGTCTCCGCCTGCGCCACCTGTGACGGCTTCTTTTACCGCAACCAGAAGGTGGCGGTGATCGGCGGCGGCAACACCGCCGTGGAGGAGGCCCTCTATCTCTCCAACATCGCCTCCGAGGTGATCCTGGTGCACCGCCGTGACGCCCTGCGGGCGGAGAAGATCCTGCAGAAGCACATCCTGGAGAAGGCCGAGAACGGCAACATCACCATCCTCTGGGACAGCGTGCTGGACGAGGTGCTGGGCGACGACAGCGGCGTCACCGGCATGCGGGTGAAGAACGTCAAGGACGGCTCCACCCGGGACATCGAGCTGCAGGGGGTGTTCATCGCCATCGGCCACAAGCCCAACACCGACCTGTTCCAGGGCCAGCTGGAGATGGAACACGGCTATCTGAGGGTCCAGGGCGGCACCGACGGCAAGGCGACCCAGACCAGCATCGAGGGGGTGTTCGCCGCCGGCGACGTGATGGATCACGTCTACCGCCAGGCCATCACCTCCGCCGGTGCCGGCTGCATGGCGGCGCTGGATGCCGAGCGTTACCTGGATGCGCTGGAGGCGAAGGGATAGTCGGAGCCGCCATGGGACGGGCACCCCTGGAGCAGACGCCGGCGGCGCGGAGGCCGCCACCGGGTGTACCGCAACAGGCCTGCCGCGGACCGCGCGGGGAATGCCCGCGCCCTGGTGGCAGATGCTGAGGCCGGAGACCGGCACCCAGCGGGTCCCGCACCCGGGCGCCGGCCATCGACCCCGCCCGGACGACGGCGCCGCTCGCTGATGCTCTCCCTGCTGGACCCCGACGACCCCGCCGCCCCCTTTCCGCCGGTGGAACAGGCGGAGCGGGAGCCGGACGGCCTGCTGGCCGTGGGTGGCGACCTGCACCCGACCCGGCTGCTGAATGCCTATCGCGCCGGCATCTTCCCCTGGTACACGGACCAGCAGCCCCTGCTGTGGTGGAGCCCGGACCCGCGCACGGTATTGTTCCCGGAACGGCTGAAGGTCTCCCGCAGCCTGCGCAAGAGCCTGCGCAACAAGGGCTTCGGGGTCACCTTCGACCAGGCCTTCGGACAGGTCATCGCCGGCTGCGCCGCGCCGCGGCAGGGAGAGGCCGGCACCTGGATCACGCCCGACATGGCGGAGGCCTATACCAGGCTGCATCGCATGGGTCACGCCCATTCGGTGGAGGTGTGGCGCGAAGGAGAGCTCGCGGGAGGACTCTACGGCGTCGCCATGGGCCGGGTGTTCTTCGGCGAATCCATGTTCAGCCGCGTGACGGACGCCTCCAAGGTCGGTTTCGTGCACCTGGTGCGGCAGCTGCAGGCCCACGGCTTCCACCTCATCGACTGCCAGGTCCACACCCGCCACCTGATCTCGCTGGGGGCGGAGGAGATCCCGCGCCGGGAGTTCGTCCGCCAGCTGGATCGCTGGTGCCCCGAGGCCGGCGTCCCCGGCAGCTGGGCACACTGGCCGGCGCCGGCATCCGCATGAACGGGCAGGCGCCGCCGGGCGACACCATCGCCTGCTATCTGTCCGCCCCCTCCCCCTGCAGCTACCTGCCCGGAAGGCAGTCGCGCAGCCTGTTCATCGATCCCGCCCTGCCGATGTCCGCGGGGCTCTACGGCCTGTTGCTGGAGCAGGGATTCCGCCGCAGCGGGGAGCTGGTCTACCGCCATCGCTGCGACGGCTGCCGGCGCTGCATCCCGGTGCGCCTGCCGGTGACCCGCTTCCGGCCGCGGCGGATCCAGCGGCGGGTATGGAAGCGCTGGCGCCAGGTCGAGGTGATCGACCGTGGCGACTGCTTCGACCCCCTCCACTTCGACCTCTACC
>DRKP01000131.1 GCA_011051715.1 Sedimenticola thiotaurini
CGGCGAGTCGTAGCTGACGTTGATGATCTCGCTCTGCTTGCCCCCCTTGACGGTGAGACCGGCCTGGATCTCGGTGGCCAGTTGCCGGCGCAGGGTGGCGTCGTCCGGCTCCGGGGCGGGCTCGGGACGCAGCTCTTCCGGCAGCCACTGGCGCCAGTTGGCGAGCTCCTGGCGCCAGAGCCTGATGCGCTGGAAGAGGTTCTCCGGCTCCTGCTCCCCGGCCGCCTCCACCTCGCGCTGCTGTTGCTCCTGTTTGTATTTTTCCACCAGGTCGAGCTTGTCCACCGCGCGCTCGGCCACCGTGCGGGACTTGATGATCTCGTACTGGGTCTCGTAGAACAGGTAGACCAGGGCGGTATTGACATACTGGTTCTGGGTGTTGACGTTGGGCTGGATGGGGTCGGCCAGCAGTACCGTGCGGGCCTGGTAGATGGGGGTGGCGGAGAGGGCATACAGGGCGCCGATGATGACGGCGATCAGGGTGATGCTGAGGATGCCCCACTTGTGCCGGCGCACGACGCGCCAGTAGTGGGCCAGGTCGATGGTCTCCTCGTCCCCGTCGCTGAACTGCCCGAACGGATCGTCGGTATGGTTCGGGCCGGTCGCATCGCTCCGTTGCGTGGGGGGGTGGGAATCCATCATGTCCTGGGCCTGCCTGGTGCTAGAAAAAGCTCTCTTTGACGTTGATGACGTCGCCCGGACGGATCCGGTCGGTCAGCCCCGCGTCGGTGGGGGTGGTGCTGCCTTCGTGGGTGATGGTGATCCCGTCCCTGTCGGCCCGCTCGGAAAAGCCGCCCGCCAGCGACACCGCCTTCTGCACCGTGAGACCGTCGCGGTAGCCGTAGCCGCCGGGCTTCCTCACCTCTCCGCTGACGTAGAACAGGCGGTACTCGGCGATGGAGACGGTGACCCCCGGCTTCTTGAGATAGCCGTCGGCCAGCAGGGCGGTGATCTTCTCCTCCACCTGGGCCGCGGTCAGCCCCGATACCCGGATCTGGCCGAGCAGGGGCATGGAGATGGTGCCGTTGGGGGCGATGCGCACCTTGGGCAGGCTCAGGTCCGGCTCGCCGAAGACGGTGACGGAGATCTGGTCGTTGGCCGCCAGCTTGTAGCTCTCCAGGCTCGCGGCCCACAGGTTGCCGGCCAGCGACAGGAGCAGCAGCAACAGCCAGGCTCCCTGGCGTGCAACGGCTGACGGGGTTGGGGGGGGCAATGGCGTCATGGGTGCTGCGGTTCCGTGCCTCATGCTCGATTCATTTCGCTGGATGTTCGTCCCTTGCGCCTCTTCCAGGGCGACCGGCAATGGTACTGGCTCGCCGGGGGGGTTGCAATCCGTCAGTCGAACCTGGTGGTGGCGCTGACCAGGAACACATTGGCGTCGAAATCATAGATGTCGAGGGACGAGTCCCGCTGTTCGAAGCGATACTCGGCCCCCACGTCGAGCCAGCGGCGCAGACTGTGGCTCACCCCCAGGCGCAGGTACCAGCGGTTGTCCTTGCGGTCGAACGGCCCCTCGAAGGTGTCGGTGCCGTACTGCACCTTGGCGCTGATCAGGGTGCGCGGGGTGATGCCGTGGTCGATGCCGCCGCGGATATAGCGCCGGACATAGCCGTTGCTGAAGCGCTGCGCCGAGTTCTGGTTGTCTTCCGCGGCTCCGAAGGTCACCCTGGTGTAGGTGTTGGGTTTCCAGATCCCGTCCAGCCACAGCGCCAGCCCGGACAGGTCGCCATAGAGATCGCTGTCGTAGTCGCGGTTGCGGTAGCCGATCTTGAAGATGCCGGTGGTCTTGGCGGTGGCCTCCCAGCGCACGCCGGTCAGGTAGAGGTACTGTTTGTTGCTCTGGTTGTTGCCGAACAGGTCGCGCTTCTGGTAGTCGTAGTCGGAGAAGTCCAGTTCGAACAGCATCCTGGTCTTGGGCGCAACCCGGTAGTAGAAGGTGCCGATCGCCTGCACCAGGTTGTAGTCCCGGAACTCCTGCCGGTTGTTGGTGTAGCGCCGCTGATGGTAGTTGAGCTGGCCGACGATCTGGCCCTTGCTGTCGTCGCGCCCGTAGGTGACCCTGGCATCGCCGTAGGCGTCCCACCACTTGTCCACCTCGCCGACCGGGATGGAGAGGGCGTCGGTCTGGCCGGGCCGGTCGTGATCCCGCCGGTACCCCAGCGTGTACTCGCTGTTCAACCGGTAGGAGTGGTCGAGCAGGGCGCGCCCCTCGAGCAGGTGATCGTCGTAGTTCAGGTCGGTGACGTCCAGGTAGGCGGCGTAGTCGCCCTGGTAACTCAGGTCGAAGCGGTGCTTGCCGCGCAGGGCGGTCCAGGAGAGTTCCGGCTTGAGAACGAACAGGGTGTCGCTCTCGGCGAACCGGTCCAGGGTGCGGTAGACGTTGTCGTCGTAGCGGACCTGCCCCTCCACGTTGAAGTCGAAGCCGCTCTTCTCCGCCGGCAGCGCGGCGCCGGACCAGGCCGCCAGCACAGCGGCGGGCAGCAGCCCTCCCTTGCATAGTGCGCCCTTCATGCGCTCTCCCCCCACTTCAGTGCAGAACCCCCTGCTTGTCCCGGAGTCGGCCAATATAATCGGTATCGCCGGGGAAATACAGCGACGGCCGGCGGACGGCCCCGGTTCCTCTTGCGCGTCCCCCCGGCAGCGGGGTAGAATCCGCCGCTTCCCGGGGCCGTGGAGAGTCCATCGCGCCCCGGGCTCCTTGCCTCACCGGGCCGACCGGGAGGCTGTTTCAATCCGTAAGGAGTCACAATGCGACACTACGAAATCGTTTTCATGGTCCACCCGGACCAGAGCGAGCAGGTGCCCAGCATGATCGAGCGCTACCGCGCCATCGTCGAGGGCCGCGACGGCCGGATCCACCGCCTGGAGGACTGGGGCCGCCGCCAGCTCGCCTACCCCATTCAGAAACTGCACAAGGCGCACTACGTGCTCATGAACATCGAGTGCGACGCCGAATCCCTCGAGGAGCTGGAGAACGCCTTCCGCTTCAACGACGCGGTGCTGCGCAACCTGGTGCTGGCGAAGCGGGAGGCGGTGACCGAACCGTCGCCGCTGGCCCGGACCCAGGAGGAGCGGGACGAGACCCCCCGTTCCCGGCCCGCCGAGACCGAAGCGAAGCCGAAGGCCGAAGCCGCCGAATAACCCGTGGGTCGCCGGCACCCGCCGGCCGGACCCGCAACACCGATCGAGGGAGAATCATGTCACGTTATTTTCGCCGCAGAAGATACTGCCGTTTCACCGCCGAAGGCATCAAGGAGATCGACTACAAGGATCTCAACCTGCTGAAGGCCTACATCAGCGAGACCGGCAAGATCGTGCCCAGCCGCATCACCGGCACCAAGGCCATCTACCAGCGCCAGCTGGCCACGGCCATCAAGCGGGCCCGGTACCTGGCCCTGCTGCCGTACACCGACGCCCACTGAGCGCGGTGGGCGGCCGGGCGCCGGCTCCGGCCGCCACGGATCCCGGCGGGCACAACCCGTGAGACTGCTGGCATCCTTCGTGATGCGCGGGCGCATGCAGGCGGCCATGGCCGCCTCGGTGCTGGCCCTGCTGTCGCTGCTGCTCCCGCCGGTCACCCTGCTGAGCGCCGCGGTGGTCGCCCTGGTGACGCTGCGGCGGGGGCTGCAGGAGGGCGCCCTGCTGGTGGGCCTCTCCACCCTGGCCTGCGCCCTGCTGTCGCTGCTGGCCCTGGGGGTGGTGCTGCCGGTGGTCAGCTTCGTGCTGTTGCTGTGGCTGCCGGTGTGGCTGCTGGGCGGGGTGCTGCGGGTGAGCCGCTCGCTCGGGCTGACCCTGCAGGTCGGCCTGCTGCTGGGGCTGGTGGTGATCGCGGCCCAGTACACCCAGGGCGGCGACCCGGTGGCGACCTGGCGCGAGGCGCTGGAGCCGTTCGTGCAGTCGCTGGTGGAGGCCGGGGTGCTGCAGGCGTCGGACGAGGCCGGCCTGGTGGAGACCATGGCGGCCTGGATGCCGGGCGTGATCGCCGTCGGTTTCCTGCTGCAGACCATGATCGCCCTGTTTCTGGGGCGCTGGTGGCAGGCCCTGCTCTACAACCCGGGCGGGTTCCGGCAGGAGTTCCACCAGCTGCGCATGGGCCGGCCGCTGGCCTGGGCCACCCTGGCGGTGCTGGGACTCACCGCCTTCGCCGGATCGGCGGGCGGGCACTGGCTGAGCTATCTCGACATGCTGCTGGTGTCGGCCTGGTTCCTGCAGGGCCTGGCGGTGATACACGGCATCGTCGGCAAACGCCGGCGCGGGGCCGGCTGGCTGGTGACGGTCTATGCACTGCTGGCGCTGGCCATGCCGCACATGGCGACGGTACTGGCACTGATCGGCTTCACCGATTCGTGGATCGACATGAGGGCCCGCGTCGGGCCGGGGAAGGACCCGGACCGGACGGGCTGAAGATTCAATACCTTGGATACAGGGGTAACTGTGATGGATGTCATTCTGTTGGAAAAAGTGGATAACCTGGGCGGCCTCGGCGACAAGGTCAGCGTCAAGCCCGGCTACGGCCGCAACTACCTGATCCCGTCGGGCAAGGCGGTGGCGGCGACGAAGGAGAACGTGGAAGAGTTCGAGAAGCGCCGCGCCGAGCTGGAGAAGCAGGCCGCCGAGGTGCTGGCCGCCGCCGAGGAGCGCAAGGGCCGGATCGAGGCCCTGGAGCTGGTCACCATCGCCCGCAAGGCCGGTGACGAGGGCCGCCTGTTCGGTTCCGTCGGCACCAGCGACATCGCCGAGGCGGTCACCGCCAGCGGCGTCGAGCTGGCCAAGCGCGAGGTGCGGCTGCCGGAAGGGCCGTTCCACACCACCGGCGAGTTCGAGGTGCAGGTGCACCTGCACAGCGACGTCGACACCGTGGTGCGCATCGCCATCGTCGCCGCCACCGAGTAGCTGCCACCCCGGTTGGCCGGGGTGCCCGGGCAGGGCGCCGCCGGCCGGCCGGGATCGATCCGGCGCCCGCCGACCGGCGGGGCCGGGCTGCCCGTGCCCGGCCGAAGCGGCCCCGAATGCGGCCTTCCCCCCGCCGCGGGCCGGGTGCATCCGGCCGCC
>DRKP01000132.1 GCA_011051715.1 Sedimenticola thiotaurini
CACAAGAACCGCCACCAGGTGGCGCAGATCTTCCGCGACAAGTTTCCGGAGATCCCCTACACCGACGACATCGAACAGCTCACCCGCAACGCCCGCGGAATCCTGCGGCGCAGATTCCAGCAGGCGCCGGTGGGGCTGTCGGGCGTCAATTTCGCAGTGGCCGAGACCGGCACCCTGTGCCTGGTGGAGAACGAGGGCAATGGCCGGATGTGCACCACCGTGCCGCCGGTGCACATCGCCGTCACCGGCATCGAGAAGGTGGTGGAGAGGCTCGCCGACATCCCGCCCCTGCTCGACATCCTGGTACGCTCGGCCACCGGCCAGCCGATCTCCACCTACTTCAACATGATCACCTCGCCACGCCGCCCCGGCGAACGGGACGGCCCGGAAGAGGTGCACCTGGTGCTGCTGGACAACGGCCGCTCCCGCATCCACGAGGACGAAGAGCTGATCGCCACCCTGCGCTGTATCCGCTGCGGCGCCTGCATGAACCACTGCCCGGTCTATACCCGCATCGGCGGCCACGCCTATGGCAGCACCATTCCCGGCCCCATCGGTTCGGTGCTGGAACCCCAGAAGCATGGTCTCGACCAGCTTGGCATCCTGCCGACCGTATCCACCCTGTGCGGTGCCTGCGGCGCCGTCTGTCCGGTCCGCATCCCGTTGCCGCAGCTGCTCAACCGGCTGCGCTTCGAGGGGGTGACGGGGCGCGGCGGCCGGGTGCCGGGGGCGGGCAGCCGGCGCAAAGGAGGGGAGGCCCTGGTGTGGGAGCTGTGGAGTCGCATCCACGCCAGCCCCCGTCTCTATCGCCTGGCCACCGGCCTGGCCACCCGCCTGCGGCGGCTGCTGCCGGAACGGCTCGGGCCCTGGACCCGGGTACGGCGGGCACCACGCCCTGCTGCCCGCTCCCTGCACCGGTTGCTGGCGGAGAGCACAGAGAGGAACGGAGAGCGCCATGAGTGATGCACGCGACCGCATCCTCGGCCGGCTGCGGCGACAGCGGCCGCAGCCCGCCGCGCAGCGCGCGCCGGCGGCCCGGGAATCGGCGGCGCCGGCATCCCCGGCGGGAGAACGTATCGCCCGTTTCGTCCGGCTTCTGGAAGCGGTGCGGGCCGAGGTGCACCGCTGCCGCCGGGACGACTGGCCGGAGCTGCTCTGGCGCTTCTGCGGCGACAAGTCGATCGGTCGCCTGGCCTATGGTGCCGGTGGCCCGCTCGCCACGACCCTCGAGAACGGCTGGAGGGATCGCGGTGAGACGGTCCGGCTGTTCAGTCCCCGGGGCCCGATCGAGCAGTGGAAGGACAGCCTCTTCTCCGAAGCCGATGCCGCAGTCACCTCGGCCCGCTGGGGGATCGCCCGGACCGGCACCCTGGTGCTGTGGCCGGACAGCCACGAACCCCGCACCCTGTCGCTGGTTCCACCAGTTCATTTCGTGGTGCTCGACGTGGACGATCTGTACGACGACTTCGCCACCCTGATCGAGGCCGAAGGGTGGCGATCGGGGATGCCCACCAACGCCGTTCTGATCTCCGGCCCCTCCAAGACCGCGGATATCGAACAGACCCTCTCCTACGGTATACACGGCCCGGTGGAACTGATCGTGCTGCTCACCGGATGAGTCCGGTCGCCGCCACCTCTCCAAGTATCTTATCAACCACTTATTTGACAGCGGCGGAACCCCGGTGCTAGAAGTGGCCCCGTGGTGTCGGTCATACCGGCACCACATTCCAACAGCACCGGTGATCGGTTTCCGGTGATCTTACCGCAGCAGCATTGCCGACCAGGCCTGGCTGCTGCTTTGATGGCAGAGCACGGACCATCGATTCCAGGCCCGTCCCTCCCTGGAGCAGCGGGAACGGCGGATACCGGGCATGTCGTCCAGGAGGAGGAGCAGTCGAAGTGAAGATCAAAACAGCAATCGCCCTGAGCACCCTGATGACGGTGGGACTGGGCAGCATGACCATCGTCACCACCGCCGAGGCCTCCGGCTTCGGTCCGTTCAACATGATGAATCCATCCAAGTGGTTCGGAAACAAGAACCGCCGCTACGACGACTACTATGGTGGCCCCTATGGCGGCCCGGGATATGGCTACCCACCGCCCGGCTACGGTGGTTATGGCGCCCCCGGTTACGGCGCCCCGGGCGCCGTGGTGCCACCGGCCTACACCACACCCGCTGCACCGGCCGCCTCCGACAGCGGCTCGGAAGAGCGTATCAAGGAGCTGGAGGAGCGGATCCGCCAGCTCGAGAGTCAGCGCCAGGCCCCCATGCCGATGGGACAGCCTGGCGGTTATGGCGGCCAGCCGGGCGGCTATGGCGGTCAGCCGGGAGGCTTTGGCGGTCAGCCGGGCGGTGGCCCCGGCTACGGTGGTCAGTCGGGCGGACCGGGGGCCGGCGGCGGCTATCCCCCACCCCCACCTCCCCAGGGCAATTATCAGGGAGGCGGTGGCAGCTTTCCCGGCCAGCAGCAGGCACCTGCCTTCAGGCCGGTCAACTGACGCCGGCACGACGTCAGGATGAGAGACGAGACCCCGCTTCGGCGGGGTCTTCCATTTTGGCGTGCCCGGCCGCACCGGGACCACGGTCCGGAGCCTGCAAGGAACACCCGGCCCGGGGGCTGTCCAGGGTAGCCGTTCGGCCGCTTTTTCACTCCACAGGTAACGACATCAGCGCGGCCAGCTCGTCGCTGCGCATCACCTGGCAGTAGATCCGGTTCAGGATCGCCAGCTCCTGCCGGTGCAGTTCGTCGGTGCCGGCGGCGCAGCAGTCCTCCACCAGCACCACGTTGAAGCTCTCGTCGGCCAGGCTGCGCACGGTGGACGAGATGCACTGGTCGGTGAAGATCCCGGTCAGCACCACGTTGCGGATCCCCATGTTGCTCAGGATCAATCGCAGATTGGTCCCGGTCACGGCGCTGTCGGTGGTCTTGGTCAGCACGATCTCACCCGGCAGCGGCGCCAGCTCGGGAACAAGCTGAGACTCCTCGCTCTCCTTCGGCAACAGCAGGTAGTTCCAGCCCGGCTTCTTCTGGCTCAGGGAGCGGTCCCGGCCGTCCTCCAGCAGGCAGGCGATGCGGGCATGGATCACATCCATGCCTGCAGTCCGGAACGCTGCCTGCAGCCGCCGGGTATTGGGAATCACCGTTTCATGCATACGCTGCATGAACGGCGCCCAGCGGGCGCGCTCCTCCGGGTCGTCCGATTCCTGCAGATAGATGTTCTGGACGTCGATGCTCAGCATCGCGGTTTCCACCCGGGGGAGGACCGGATCCTCCGGCTCGGGGGCGTTCTGGTAATAGAACGAGCGATAGTCCTGTTTCCAGTTCATTGGATGCTCCAGATCAGGATGAGATAGTAACCCGGCAACCTATTAACCCGGCAACCTGATATGTCGTGTTCAGCCGTGCCTGCATTCCCGCACACCATCCTCCCAATAAGTTGATCCCGAATACAGGACTTTCTGCTGGCCTGGCGTCCGGTCTCCTTCGGCGCCTGGGACGGAAAGATGACTGCCCAAGCCGATTAAAGTTCTTCCTCCAGATGCCGAAGCAGGGAGTAATCGTCCCGGCCCGTTCAGGCCGAATCCACTATTAAACACGCATACCCAGGCACCACAAGGATCACCCATGACCAGTTTCATCCAATCCGTCGATGCGCGCACCCAGTTGGCCGGCACCAACCGGCTGGAGGTACTGCTTTTCAGCCTAGGCAAGGATTCCCAGACGGGACGGAACGAGGTCTTCGGGATCAACGTGTTCAAGGTGCGGGAGGTGATGCATGTACCGGAGATCACCCACGCCCCGGACATGCCGGATGCGGTGGAAGGGATGGTCAGCCTGCGCGGCACCATGGTCCCGGTCATCAACCTGCAGAAGTTCTGCGGCATCAGCGTCGAGGAGCCGCCCAAGATCCTGATGATCACGGAGTACAACAAGCATGTGCAGGGATTCCTGGTCGATTCCGTGGACATGATCGAGCGCCTGAACTGGGACGAGGTGAAGGCGCCGCCACCGATGCTGGCCAGCCGCCTCGGTGGCCTCGTCACCGCCGTCGCCGAGCTGGAGAACAACCGGCTGGTGATGATCATGGACGTGGAGAAGGTACTGGCGGAGACGGCCGGATTCTACGACGACGACACCGTCTTCGAGGGCATTCAACGCCACCGCAACAGCGACGCCACGGTGCTGTTCGCGGACGACTCCAGCGTCGCCCGCAGCCAGATCAAGAAGACCCTGGAGTACATGGGGATCAATCAGATCAGCGCCATCAACGGCGCCGAGGCCTGGAAGATACTGAACACCATCGCCGACCAGTGCGAGGCGTTCGGTAACACGGTCAAAGACAAGATCCAGATCGTTCTTACCGATGTGGAGATGCCGGAGATGGATGGCTATGTCCTGACCCGGAAGATCAAGTCGGACAGCCGGTTCGACGGGATCCCGGTGATCATGCACTCCTCCCTTACCGCGGACGCCAATCAGGCGCTGGGCAAGGGGGTCGGTGCCGATGCCTACGTCTCCAAGTTCCAGCCCATCGAGCTGGCCCGCACCCTGGGCGAACTGCTCGACTGACTCCTCCGCCCCGCCCGGTCCCGCGCGCCCTCTCAGGCGCTGTCGCGGGAGAGGTCCAGCAGCGGTCGCGGCCGCCGCCACCAGCGCCGCAAGGTACTGCGGGTGATGCGCCAGCGGAAGCCGTCGCAGGAATAGAGGGTGATGGCCTGGAAACGGCGCCTGCGGACGGCGTCGATCCAGCACGACAGCCAGCTCCCGAACCCCTCCAGACCCTCGGCCCAGGCGTGGGGATCGGCGGTCCAGACCGCCCGCCGCAGACCGGGGTACAGCAGCAGCGGCCGGCGCACCCCGTCGGCCGGCAGTTCCCCCTTCGCTGGCAGCGCCGCCAGCGGGATACCGGCGGCCAGGGCCAGTCCCCGGAGCAGCGGGGCGTCACCGTGGACCATATCGAAGGGTGCCCGGACCCGCGCTGGCAGCCGCCCGACACCGGAGAACCAGATCCCGTTCACCGGCATCCTCCCCTGCGCCTCACGCCGCTGGTTCACCTCCGCCTGGAAGAACAACATCTGCACCTCGTTGAGCAGCCGGTGCCAGGCCAGACGCTCCCCGCCGCGGGGAAGGAACAGGTCCATGTTGCGCCCGAACACCTCGCCCAGGAAGTGGGTCTGAAGGGCGGGAACCCGCTCCATGCCCAGGTACCAGCGTGCCGGAGAGCCGGTCTCCAGCACCCAGCCCCGCTCGTCGAAGTGGCTGCGGAACAACTCCGCCAGGTCCCGGGACCCGGCTTCGCCGAGATCGAAATCGAGGGTATCGAACAGCAGCAGACGGCTCTGATCCGGGCGCAGGCAGACCGGCTCGGCCAGGACCCAGCAACGCCGGTCCGGCGCCTTTCCTTCCCCCAGCCGCATCAGTGCGGCGACGGGCAGGTCGCCTTCCGGCTCCCGCGCGACACCGAACAGGTGACAGAGGACCGCTTCCATCTCCCCGCCCGTGGTCCGCTCCCGGTCGGCAGTGGCGAGGCGGCGCTCCAGTTGTGGGAAGCGGGGGGTGTCCGTGGCCTGCAGCCAGCCGGGCATGGGCCCCAGCAGGCCGGGGACGACCAGGGTGACCTCGGCCCCGCAGTCGACGCCGGACACGTCGGGGGCCGCCTCAGCCGTCCAGCGGCTCCATGCGGATGCGCAGCACCGACCCGACCACCGACGGGAGGGCCTCGATGCGCTCGATGGCCTGATCCATCCGTCCCTCCAGCACCCGGTGGGTGAGCAGCACCAGGGGCAGCTCGGTGCAGCCGGCGGCCGGCTCCTTCTGCTGGATCGCCTCGATGCTGATGCCGGCATCACCCAGGATGCCGGCGATCCGGGCCATCACCCCCGGTTCGTCGTGCACCTGCATGCGCAGGTAGTAGGCGGTCTCCACCTGCTCCATCGGCAGGACCGTCAGATCGCTCAGCTCACCCGGCTGGAATGCCAGGTGGGGGACCCGGTTCTCGGGATCGCTGGTCAGGGCCCGGACCACGTCGACCACATCCGCCACCACCGCCGAAGCGGTGGGTTCGGCACCGGCACCGGCACCGTAATAGAGGGTGGGGCCAACCGCATCGCCCAGTACCAGCACCGCGTTCATCACCCCGTCCACGTTGGCGATCAGGCGCCGTTCGGGGATCAGGGTCGGATGCACCCGCATCTCGATGCCGGCTTCGCTCTTGCGGGCGATGCCCAGATGCTTGATGCGATAGCCGAGGGCACCGGCATATTCCACGTCCTGGGCCTCGATGCGGGAGATGCCCTCGGTGTAGGTGCGGTCGAACTGCAACGGAATGCCAAAGGCGATGGAGGCGAGGATGGTCAGCTTGTGGGCGGCGTCGATGCCCTCGACATCGAAGGTGGGGTCCGCCTCGGCATAACCCAGGGCCTGGGCCTCGGCCAGCACCTCGTCGAAATCGCGTCCCTTGTCGCGCATCTCGGTGAGGATGAAATTGCCGGTACCGTTGATGATTCCGGCCACCCACTGGATGCGGTTGGCGGCCAGGCCCTCGCGCATCGCCTTGATGATGGGGATACCGCCCGCCACGGCCGCCTCGAAGGCCACCGTCACCCCCTTCTCCTGAGCGGCAGCAAAGATCTCGTTGCCGTGCAGGGCGATCAGGGCCTTGTTCGCGGTCACCACGTGCTTGCCGTTGGCGATCGCCTGCAGCACCAGTTCCCGCGCCGGGGAGTAGCCGCCGATCAGCTCCACCACGATCTCCACGTCCGGATCGTCCACCACCCGGAAGGCATCGTCGGTGACCCGGATCGATTCGATCCCCGGCACGCTGGCCGGATCGTATTCCCGCGCCGCCGCATGCGTGATCCGGATCCCGCGGCCGGCGCGGCGGGCGATCTCGTCCGCGTTGCGGCTCAGCACGTTGAAGGTACCGCCGCCGACGGTGCCCAGCCCCAAGAGTCCCACGTTTACAGGTTCCAAACCGCTTCTCCTTGAAATCGCCAGTTCAAACTGTCTCATGCCGGTGCCCCACGGCGCCGGGGGCGCTGCCCTCCCCGCTCGCCGGGGGACCGCCCGGCGCTAGGCCCCGGCGCGGGCGTCCCGCTTCATCATCTCGCGGATGCCGCGTACCGCCTGCCGGGTCCGGTGCTCGTTCTCGATCAGGCCGAAGCGCACGTGATCGTCGCCGTGATCGCCGAAGCCGATGCCGGGGGAGACCGCCACCTTCGCCTCCTTCAGCAGCTTCTTGGAGAACTCCAGCGAGCCGAGGCCCCGGTACTGCTCCGGGATCGGCGCCCACACGAACATGGTCGCCTTCGGCTTCTCCAGCCTCCAGCCGGCGTTGTTGAGTCCGTCGCACAGGGTGTCGCGCCGGCTCTGGTACATGTCCCGGATCTCCCCGACGCACTCCTGGGGCCCCTCCAGGGCGGTGATGGCCGCGATCTGGATCGGGGTGAACATGCCGTAGTCGAGGTAGGACTTCATCCGCGCCAGCGCCGCCACCAGAGTCTGGTTGCCGACCATGAAACCGACCCGCCAGCCCGGCATGTTGTAGCTCTTGGAGAGGGAGAAGAACTCCACCGCCACCTCCTCGGCCCCCGCCACCTCCAGGATCGACGGCGCCCGGTAGCCGTCGAACACGATGTCGGCATAGGCCAGGTCGTGGATCACCCAGATCCCGTATTCGCGGGCGATGTCCACCACCTTCTGGAAGAAACCGAGCTCGACACACTGGGTGGTCGGGTTGGCCGGGAAATTGAGCACCAGCATCTTCGGCCTGGGCCAGGAGTCGATGATCGCCTCCTCCAGCTTGGCGAAGAAGTCGACCCCGGGGACCAGGGGCACGTGGCGGATATCGGCGCCGGCGATGACGAAACCGTAGGGATGGATCGGATAGGCGGGATTGGGCACCAGCACCGAATCGCCCGGCCCCACGCAGGCGAGCGCCAGGTGGGCCAGCCCCTCCTTGGAGCCGATGGTGACGATGGCCTGGGTCTCGGGATCCAGCTCCACCGCATACCGTTCCCGGTACCAGTTGCAGATGGCCCGCCGCAGCCGCGGGATGCCGCGGGACATGGAGTAGCGATGGGTGTCCCTGCGCTGGGCCGCCTCCACCAGCTTGGCGACGATATGGGCGGGCGTCGGCTGATCCGGATTGCCCATGCCGAAATCGATGATGTCCTCGCCCCGCGCCCGTGCTGCCGCCTTCAGATCGTTGACGATATTGAAGACATAGGGTGGCAGCCGCTGGATACGGCGAAACTCCTCCATCGCGGAATCGGTCACGGGAACCTCTCGATGCTGGGGCCGAAAAGGCCGTACGAAAGCCGGTTAAATTAACTGACCGGGGGTCGAAGTGTCAAAACAATCGCCCCGGCCTCCGGCGCCCTCTGCCACTGCCGGGCGATGGATCGCGGCAACCGGTTTCTGCTATCGTGGGCGGATGAAATTCGCTCTCGCAGATCCCGCCGACGGCTACCTGATCCGTGCCTACGACGACCAGCAGATCCTGATCGGCGAGCAGGCGTTCCGTCGCAGCCTGGTCCTGCTCAGCGACCGCATCCTGCCGGACTGGCGGCCGGACCACTTCGACCGGCTGGAGCCGCGCGACCTCGATCTGCTGATCGGGCTCGAACCCGACCTGGTACTGCTCGGCACCGGCAGTCGCCAGCGCTTTCCCGATCCCTCCCTCTACCGCGGCCTGATCGACGCCGGCATCGGACTGGAGGCGATGACCACGGCGGCCGCCTGCCGCACCTACAACATCCTCGCCGGCGAGGGGCGGCGGGTGGCCGCGGCCCTGCTATTCGGCTGACGCCTGCTCCTCGATCACCGGTACCCCGGGGTTGGGCCAGCGCTGCACGATGCTGTCCGGCAGCTTGTGCAGGGCCGCCTGGTGGAGGGCATCGGACTCCATCAGGATCAGCACCAGCACGGTCACCATCACCGGCAACAGGCCGGCACCACCGACCAGCGCGTAGACCGCCTCCGGCATCCAGCCCAGGTAGCTGTATCCCAGCCAGCCCAGGAACGAGACCGCCAGGGTGAACAGCAGCATGTAGATAAAGATGCGGCTGCGGCGGGCGCAGATCTGCCAGTGGCACATCACGTACCAGGGGTCGATGGCGCGGGAGCGGCGTGCCCGCCACAGGGTGTAGCCCAGCAGGGCGATGGAGACCAACGGCACCAGCGCCACCGGCTGCCAGTAACTCTTGGCCATGCCGAGGGCGGCGATGAACCAGAGGATGTGGTTGCCGATCAGGTTGGTGAGGAAGATCTCGTGGGGGATCTTCGCCTTGTGGCTCTCTTCGTCACTGATCTGAAATTTCATGGTGGTGAACGGTTCCGGCGGGGTGCCCGGGACGGGCGTGGAGTCAGCCGGGCACGCTACCACCTTGGCGATGAAATTTCATCCCGTGGCTGGATCCTTGCGTCTGATCGGCATCGACCACCAGGCGGAAAGGGACCGCGCCCTGCCGCAATCCCCATGGATGCCAGCCCCCCCGGAGACGGGACGCCGGAAGGAAAGGGGATCAGCCGTGTGGTGGCTCTTCCGGCGGTACCGAAGAGCCCGCTGCCAGTCGCTTCTTCTCCTGGCTGCGGGCATAGAAATAGACCACCAGGTTCTTGGAGCCGAACATCACCGCGAGGAAGGCCAGGCCGATGAGAAAGCCGAGCCACGGCTTCTCCTGCAGCAGGGTGATGAACCAGAGTGAGTTTCCCATCGTGTAATCCGCCGTTTGCCCCGGGTCGACTGTCCGTTACACTAGCCGCCTGCCCGGCTCCGCCACCATGACAATTGTCAACCTCCAGACCTGGACTCCCAATGGAACGCAAGATCGCCCTGACCATCCTCGGCATCACCCTGGTCGCCCTGGCACTGGCCATCCTGCTGCCGGGGGGCCGCACCGTCAGCGAGCACCCGAAACTGCCCTGGCTGATCGAAAAGGATGCCCAGGGCAGCATCACCGTATTCGGCGTCACCCTGGGCAGGAGCACCCTGCAGGAGATGCGCGA
>DRKP01000133.1 GCA_011051715.1 Sedimenticola thiotaurini
TGCTCAATCAGCGTCTGCCGGAGGCCTACCAGATCCGCAGCGGTCTGCTCGACCTGGAGCTGTGGGGCCGCTGGGACCGCACCCGCTTCAGCGAACTGGAGGGCGGCATCGCTCTCACCGGGCTGGAGCTGGAACGGGTCCGGGAGACAGAGGGGGCGGAGCTGGAGAGCCTCTCCCTGGAGCACCTGGACGGCGACTTCCGCTGGCGCCGGCGGCCGGACGGGTGGCTGCTGCAGGCAGACAGCATCGATGTCGCCCGTGGCGGCTCGCGCTGGCCCACGGGCCGGATGGCGCTGCGTGCCCGCAACGGGGAGCCGGGCGGCTCACGCTATGACGGCGGCATCGATTTCCTCCGCCTGGACGACGTCGCCGCGATCGCCGCCATGCTGCCCCTGCCGGAGCGCGCGGCCCGGGTGCTGCAGGCGATCCGTCCACAGGCGGAACTCCACGACCTGCGCCTGCGGATCACAACTGGCGACGGCACCCCGGCCTGGTCGGCCCGTGGTCGGATCGGTTCCCTCTACACCCGTCCCTGGCAACGGGTACCCGGAGTGGAGAACCTGGACACCGAATTCTGGCTGGACCAGGATCAGGGCACTCTGCGGCTCGACAGCGAAGGCCCGCGGCTGCGGTTCCCGCGCCTGTTTCGGGATCCCCTGGCGCTGCAGCGGCTGATGGGGGACCTGCACTGGAACCGGCTGCCGCAGGGTGGCTGGCGTATCGCCACGCCCTGGCTGCTGGCGGTCACCGACGACATCCGTACCCAGACCCGGCTGGAGATGCGCTTTCCCCAGGCCCCGGACCGCTCCCCCACCATGGACCTGCAGACCGACTTCCGCGACGGCCGCGCCGCCAACGCCGGTCGCTACTACCCGGTGGCGATCATGCCACCGGCAGTGGTGAAATGGCTGGACCGGGGTATCGTCGACGGCCGCGTGACCGCGGGCAGCGCCCGGGTGGTGGGACCGTTGCGGGATTTTCCGTTCGATGTACGCAACACCGGCCAGTTCCAGGTCCTGTTCGACGTCGAGGGGATGACCCTGGATTACTGGCCCGGCTGGCCGAGGCTGACCGGGGTGGCCGGGCGCATCCGCTTCTTCGACAACCGGTTCGACGCCTGGATCGATGCCGGTCGCATCTTCGACAGCCGCCTGGAACAGGCCCACGGCCGCATCGAGGCGCTGAAGGGTGGTGCCCCGTTTCAGCTCGAGGGCGTGGTCACCGGTCCACTGCAGGACGATCTGCGCCTGCTGCGTGAATCCCCGCTGGCGGAGGACTTCGCCCACCTCACCAGCGGCATGGGTGCCCGCGGCCGCACCCGCATGGAGCTGGAGCTGGCGGTACCGCTCAGGCACGGCGACCGTTTCCGCCTCGACGGCGCCCTCCGTTTCCAGGACAGCACCCTGCTGCTGAACGACTGGAAGCTGCCGCTGGAACGGATCCGCGGGGTACTTCGTTTCGACCGCAACAGTGTCTCGGGGCGTGGCATCAGCGCCGCCGCCATGGGCAGCCCGGTCCAGGTCGACCTCGAGACCATCGACGGCGATCCCAAGTCGACCCGGATCACCGCCAGCGGCTCCTTTGGTCTCGATCAGCTGGGCCGCCCCTTTGGCCTGGACCCCCCTCCCTGGATCAGCGGCAGCAGTCCCTGGCGCATCCGCCTGGACATCCCGCACGACCAGAAGCGCAGACCCCGGCCCACCCTGCTGCGCGCCGATTCCAACCTGGTCGGCACCCGCATCGACCTGCCGCCCCCCGTGGGCAAGGAGGCCATGCAGCAACGGCCGTTCCGCATCAGTACCGGGATCGGCACTTCCACCCGTGGGTTGATCGAAGCCCGTTACGGCGACATCCTGGACGCGCGTGTCGCCCTCGACCCGGACGCGGGGGGACGCCTGCAACGCGCCGGTATCCGCATCGGCGGCGGCGAGGCACGGCTGCCGGAGCAGCCCGGGATCGAGATCGACGGCCGGCTGGCCGAGCTGGACCTCGAGGCCTGGAGCACACAGCTGGAGCAGGAGTCGCCACCGGCGGAACTGCCCGCGATCCGGCGCCTGCGCCTGAGCATCGACCGGGCGCTGTTGGGCGACCTGCAGCTGCGCCGGCTGGCGTTGGACCTGGACCGCCAGGCGGATGGACTGGAGGGAACCATCGCCGCCCGGCGCTTCAGGGGCCGGCTCTCCATTCCCGACCAGCCGGACGAACCGCTGCGGGCCCGGCTGGAGTACCTGAAACTGGTGTTCACCGGCGATGGTCCTGACGCTGCGACCGCTGCCACCGGGAAACGGCCGCCACCCCCCGAGCCGGACCGCCTTCCCTCCCTCGACCTGGGGGTGGAACGGGTCACCGTCAACGGCGAGGAGTTCGGCACTCTGCAGCTGATCACGCGCCGCCGGGAGCGCGGCATCGAGCTGCAACAGCTGTCACTCAACTCCCCTCTGCTGCACCTGTCTGCGGCCGGCCTCTGGCAGCGGGAGCTCTCCGGCCGCCATCGCTCCAGTGTGGATCTCTCCCTCTCCACCGAGTCCCTCGGCCGACTCACCCGGGCACTGGGGCTGGACCCCGTGATCGAGCGGGCCCCGGCCGAGATCGAAGGGCGTCTGCACTGGAACGGCAGCCCGCTGGATTTCTCCCCCGCCACCCTGGGCGGCAGCCTCAGCCTGCAGCTCGGCCGCGGTGTGCTGGTCAACACCCGCCCCGGCCTGGGTCGCATCCTCGGCCTGCTCGACATCGCCTCGCTGCAGCGCCGGCTGTCCCTCGATTTCAGCGACGTGACCGGCAGGGGTTTCGGCTTCGACGCCATCGAGGGCAGCTTCACCCTGGAGGATGGCGACGCCTACACCAGCGACCTGCTGATCAGGAGCCCGTCGGCCCGGGTCGAGTTCGTCGGCCGCATCGGCCTGGCGGACGAGGATCTGGATCAGCTGGTGACGATCACTCCCAATGTCTCCGCCACCCTGCCCCTGGCCGGTGCCCTGGCCGGCGGACCGGTGGGGGCCGCCGCCATGGTCCTGGCACAGGGCGTTCTGGGCAAGCAGTTCAACAAGATCGCCCGCCGCCAGTACCGCATCGACGGGAGCTGGGACGATCCCGCCATCATCCCCATCAGGCGGCGTGTGGAATCCGCTGAGGAGCGGGAAGGTGATATCGCCCTCGGCGCCGGTGAGACGACACCACCAGCGTCGGCTGCACCGTCACCGGCCTCCCCCCGGCAGCCCTCATCCAAGGGCCTGCTGGGACGGTTCAAACAGCGCTTCAGGCCCACTGGAGAGACGCCCTCCCTCACCCCCGACCGTTGATCGGCACCCTTTCGGCGGATCTCCCCCGTATGCTATTCTGCGTGACCTTTGGGAACCGAGTAGAGCCGCAACTCGATGAACGATCGGAAGTCCAGGGTCGCTGCCATCCAGATGGCCACCGGCCCCAACGTCAGTGCCAATCTGCTGGAGGCGGAACGGCTGGTGGCCGAGGCCGCCCGCGACGGCGCGGGACTGATCGTGCTGCCCGAGAACTTCGCCTTCATGGGCCGCCGCGACCAGGATCTCTGCTCGCTGCGCGAGGCACCGGGCGAGGGACCACTGCAGCAGTTCCTCGGCCAGCTGGCGCAACAGTACGGCGTCTGGCTGGTGGGGGGGACCATTCCACTGGAGGCGAACGACAACAGCAAGGTGCGGGCCGCCTGCCTGGTGTTCGACGAACAGGGCCGGCAGGTGGCCCGCTACGACAAGATCCACCTGTTCGATGTGCAGCTGGTGGAGACCGGCGAACGCTACGTCGAATCGGAGAATATCGAACCCGGAGACCAGGTGGTGGTGGTCGACTCCCCGTTCGGCCGCCTCGGCCTGGCGGTCTGTTACGACCTGCGTTTCCCGGAGCTGTTCCGCATGCTGCTCGACCGGGGAATGGAGGTGATCTGCCTGCCCGCCTCGTTCACCGCCATCACCGGCCGGGCCCACTGGGAGACGCTGGTGCGGGCACGCGCGATCGAGAACCTCAGCTATATGGTGGCCGCTGCCCAGGGCGGGTTTCACATCAACGGCCGCGAGACCCACGGCCACAGCATGATCGTGGACCCCTGGGGCACGGTTCTGGCCCAGGTGCCAAGGGGTACCGGTTTCGTCACCGGCGAGCTGGACCTCGACTACCTGGGCAACACCCGGCGCAACTTCCCCACCATCCGGCATCGGCGCCTGAACTGCCGCTAGGAGCGGGGTTGAAAAGCGCCGTCCCCTGCGGCATCTATAGGGGTCATCCAGCCCGAGACCGGAATCACCCGCCCACGAGGACCCATGCCCAGCTCCATCGATATCGCCCGCCAAACCCTCCTCTCCCCAGCCGACCTGCAGGACCATGACCTGAACCGGGTCATGGACCAGCTGCTCAGCCCCGACATCGACGCCGCCGACCTCTATTTCCAGTCCAGCCGCCTGGAATCCTGGGTGCTGGAGGACGGCATCATCCGCGAGGGCTCCTACAGCATCGAACAGGGGGTGGGGGTGCGCGCCATCTGTGGCGAGAAGACCGGCTTCGCCTACAGTGACGAGATCCGCCTGCCGACCCTGCTGGAGGCCGGACGCAACGCCCGTGCCATCGCCCGCAGCGGCAACAGCGGCAGGATCCGGGTGCAGCCGGTACAGGAGCCTCCCCGCTTCTACGAGCCGGTCAACCCGCTGCCCAGCCTGAGCGAGGAACAGAAGGTGGAACTGCTGCACCGCCTCGACCGGGAGGCGCGACGCCAGGACCGACGGGTGATCGAGGTCACCGCCAGCCTGGTGGCGGCCCACGACGTGGTGCTGATCGTCGGCAGCGACGGCTCCCTGAACGGTGATATCCGCCCGCTGGTGCGCTGCAACGTGCACGTCATCGTGGAGCAGGATGGCCGGCGCGAACAGGGCAGCAGCGGAGGCGGAGCGCGCCGCGACTTCCACTATCTCCTCGATCAGGACCGGGCCCTGGAATTCGCCCGCGAGGCGGTCCGCCAGGCCCTGGTCAACCTGGAAGCGGTCGAGGCCCCGGCCGGCACCATGCCGGTGGTGCTGGGCCCCGGCTGGCCCGGCGTGCTGCTGCACGAGGCCATCGGCCACGGCCTGGAAGGGGATTTCAACCGCAAGGGCACCTCGGCCTTCTCCGGCCGCATCGGTGAGCGGGTCGCCTCCTCCCACTGCACCGTGGTCGACGACGCCACCCTGGTGGGGCGGCGCGGCTCCCTCAGCGTGGACGACGAAGGCACCCCCGGGCAGAACACGGTACTGATCGAGAACGGCATCCTCAAAGGCTACATGCAGGACCGCCTCAATGCCCGCCTGATGGGCACCGCGTCCACCGGCAACGGCCGCCGCGAATCCTACGCCCACCTGCCGCTGCCGCGCATGACCAACACCTACATGCTGCCGGGAGAACACCACCCCGGCGACATCATCGCCTCGGTGGAACGGGGGTTGTACGCGGTCAACTTCGGTGGCGGCCAGGTGGACATCACCTCCGGCAAGTTCGTCTTCTCCGCCAGCGAGGCCTACCTGATCGAGAACGGCCGGATCGGTCCGCCGGTGAAGGGGGCCACCCTCATCGGCAACGGGCCCGATGTCCTGACCCGGGTCAGCATGGTCGGCGACGACCTGCAGCTCGATGCCGGAGTGGGCACCTGCGGCAAGGAGGGACAGAGCGTACCGGTGGGCGTGGGTCAGCCCACCCTGAAGATCGATGAACTGACCGTGGGAGGCACCCATGCCTGAGCAGCGACCGCCGTCGGGTGAAGAAATGGATCAGCGCCAGGCGCGGCTGGAACAGATGGTGGAGGACCTGCTGCGCGAGGCCCGGCGCCAGGGCGCCAGCTCCGCCGAGGCGGGAGTCAGCCAGGACTCCGGCCTCACCGTCGACGTGCGCATGGGCGAACTGGAGACCATCGAGCACACCCGTGATCAGGGTCTCGGCATCACCGTCTACTTCGGCCACCGCAAGGCCTCCGCCAGCACCTCGGATTTCAGCCCGGAGGCGATCCGCGAGACGGTGCAGGCGGCCTGCAACATCGCCCGCTTCACCACCGAGGACCCGTGCGCCGGGCTGGCCGATCCCGGGTCCATGGCCCGCACGGTGCCGGACCTGGACCTGTATCACCCCTGGGCGCCGACCCCGGAGCAGGCGATCGAGCTCTGTATCCGCTGCGAGACGGCGGCGCGGGAAGTGGACCCGCGCATCTCCAATTCGGAAGGCGCCACCCTGAACACCCATGCCGGCCTGCAGGTCTACGGCAACACCCACGGCTTCGTCGGCAGCTACCCCAGCAGCCGCCACAGTCTCAGCTGCGCAGTGGTGGGCCGGGAAGGGGACAGCATGCAGCGGGACTACTGGTACACCGCGGCGCGGGCGCCGGAGGAGCTGGAGGCGTCGGAACAGGTGGGACGCCGGGCCGGTGAGCGCACCCTGGCACGCCTCGGCGCCCGCCGCATCGGCACCTGCCGGGTACCGGTCATCTTCCAGGCGGAGATGGCGGTGAGCCTGCTGCGCGGCCTGGTCGGCGCCATCAGCGGCTCCAATCTCTATCGCCGCTCCTCGTTCCTGCTGGATAGTCTGGAGGAGCGCCTGTTCCCGGAGTTCGTGCACATCCACGAGAATCCACTGCTGCCCCGGGGGCTGGCCAGTGCCCCGTTCGACAGCGAAGGGGTGGCCACCGCGCCCAAGGACTTCGTCACCGGCGGCGTGTTGAAGAGCTATGCCCTGAGCAACTATTCCGCCTGCCGCCTGGGTATGCGCACCACCGGCAACGCAGGCGGAGTGCGCAATCTGGCCATCGACCCGGGCGAACAGGACCTGGACGGTCTGCTGGCACTGATGGACCGGGGACTGCTGGTGACCGAGATGATGGGCAGCGGTCTGAACATGGTGACCGGCGACTACTCCCGCGGCGCCGCCGGTTTCTGGGTGGAGAACGGCGAGATCCAGTACCCGGTGGAGGAGATCACCATCGCCGGCAACCTGAGGCAGATGTTCGCCGGCCTGATGGCCGTCGGCAACGACGAGGAGCGGCGTGGCAGCATCCGCACCGGCTCCTGGCTGCTGGAGTCGATCACCGTCGCCGGGGAATGACCCCGGGATCGGGGATTGTGCCTCATCCGCCCTTCGGAAGAGCCCTTTAGTGAGGGAAAGAAACTTGTTCCGGGAATTTGGGTTCTAACTTGCCCCGAGTGGAATGCACCACGCAACCTGTGCCAGTATAGGCGGGAAACCAGCAGGGAGAAGCCGGTATGGACAGCCCCCGGATCATGCCCGCCGGACTGGGCAGTGGGGCCATCTGGAACTGGTAGATCAGCGATCTGGATACCGACAGGCGGCCGTAGCGACGGCATCCGGAGGTACAGGCAGGGCATGCCACCAGACGCAGGGCCTCCATCTGTTTCAGTGCGTGCACGGAAGTTCTCAACAGCCTGTTCCAGGCCGCCGAAGCAAGAGCCCGCAGTTACCGCATCACCGGGACCGTCACCACCATGGCCCCGGTGATCGGCGGTCCGGCCGGTTTCGTTCGGCAAACCACATGAAACGTCGAGAAGCCAACATGATCTTCCGCCATGATTTCCGGTTCCTGGGTATCATCGTGTCGATGCTGCTGCCGTTGCTGCTTGCGGCAGGTGGTCAGGCAGCGACCCCCGATGGTGCAAGACCGTTCCACTGGATCGATGACGATGACTATTACCCCTTCATCTACAGAGACAACCAGGGGAAAGCCGCTGGCGTCTATCGGGATATCATGGAGGAGATCTTCCGTCGCCTGGACGTTCCCCTGAGTATCGATATCTATCCGTGGAGACGGGCACAGAAATACGTTATCGAAGGCAAGGGTGACGGCATGATTACGGTGATGACCAGGAAGCGCAGCCGGAATTTTCTGGCCACGGACCCCATTTATATAATAAACGAACACGCGTTTGCCCGTCGCGACAACCCCAGGTTCGAACAAATCCAGGCGGTCCGCAGCGTGCAGGATCTCAAGGGGTTCAGGATCGTGGAAACCATCGGCTCCGGCTGGTCCGAGGAGAATTTCAGGGATCTGGACGTCACCTGGGTGCCCACCTTCGAATCCGGCATCCGCATGCTGGCAAAAGGCCGGGTGGACATCTTCGTCCTTGGCAAATATCCCGGGATGGTCAAGATCCAGCAGCGCATCGAACGATCCGTGCCCTATGCGGACGATCTCAAGATGATCGTTCCGGGTCCCGCCCCTCTGGCCAGGCTCCCGTATTCCCTGCTGATTAAAAAAGATTCACCCTATGTCGATAGCATCCCAAGGATAAACCGCATTCTCGGCCAGATGAAACGTGATGGCAGCTACCAGGCGATACTCGACCGGTATCTCAATAGCGATGAACGAGTGTCCCTGGAAACAACAGGAGACATGAAGCCAACCCTTCCCGCTCAAACCCCTCATGCCGGTGCTGGTGCGATGGAGCGACGAATCGAGCGATGATACATTTCCTAAAGAGTAAACTGGCGCGCAGAACCCTCCTCTACGTGCTGCTGTTCAGTTCCACGATCACACTCTTCTTCACCTCGCTGCAGCTCTATCTGGATTATCGGAACGGAATCACGCGCATCGAACAACAGGTGGAGGAGATTGCCAATACCACTCTCAAGGTACTGGAAGAAAACCTGTGGATGCTGAACCTCAACTCGATAGAGTTGATGCTCGACGGCATCCTGCAGGACAAGGACATCGTCTTTCTGGAGATCACCGACGAAAAAGGTGACGTGCTCGTTGCCCGCGGGCGCAAGCCAGACAAGAACTACCGGACCCGCAGTATCACGCTGCACCATTTCGCAGATGGGAAAAAGATCCCGCTGGGAACCCTGACAATCGTTTCCACCCTGGACAACATCTACAATGACCTTCTGAACACTGTCGGCTACATTCTCGTCACCCAGACCATCAAGACATTTGTAGTCTCGGCGTTCATCATATTCATCGTCTGGTTTCTGATCTCGCGCCATCTCACCACCATCCAGCAATATACCAACAATATGCGACTGGGCCGGCCCCGGAAGGAACTCAAGCTGGCCCGCAAGGAAAATCATTGGACCAGGGACGACGAATTCAGTGTTCTGGTCGAGGCATTCAACCGGATGCGAAAGGAGATCAATGCCTCTTACTCCCACATTCATCGCCTGTCTCTCCATGACCCGCTTACCCATCTGCCCAACCGCAGATTTCTGGAGCAACGACTGAGGCAGCAACCACAACCATGCGATCGGGAGAACAGTCATGGCGCCTTGCTGTTTATCGATCTGGATCACTTCAAGCTTGTCAACGAATCACTGGGCCACTCCATTGGTGACCAGATACTGGTCGAATGCGCCGGCAGGCTCTGCAGTCTCCTGGAGTACCCCGAGAATGGGGAAAGTCTGATCGCCCGTATCGGTGGTGACGAATTCATCGTGTTGCTGAATGGCCTGCCTGGCGGGCGTAGTGAAGCCAGGCAGGCCATTCGCAAACTGGCGGATAAGATCCAATGCCGTATCGCCGATGACATCTCCATCTCCGGCAAGAGATACCGCCTGTCGGCCAGTATCGGAATCGCCATGATTGAAAACGGGAACTGCCAGTACGAGGTCCTGATGAAGCAGGCGGACAACGCACTGCACGAAGCCAAGGCCCATGGTCGCAACCGGGTCATGATCTTCCGTCCCGATATGCAGAAACGAATCGACCGCAGGCTGGAGATCGAGCGTCAACTCCACCTGGGCATTCAGCAGCGGAGATTTCTTCTGTACTATCAGCCGAAGGTCGATCGCACGGCGAAAATCCGTTCCGCGGAGGCCCTGATTCGTTGGGAGAAGGAAGATGGCCGCCTGGTTCCGCCCGGTCTTTTCATTCCTGTCGCCGAGGAGAGCGAACTGATCGTCGAAATCGGAAACCAGGTGCTCGATCTGGCATTCTCCATGGTGGCGGAGAACGATCACCTGTTCCAACGGCATGGCCTTACCAGCATCGCGATAAATGTCTCGGCACACCAGTTTCTCACTCCTGGTTTTTCCGATTTCGTCGTCGAACGGGCCAATGCTGCAGGCATCGATCCCGACCATATCATTCTGGAGGTCACGGAGGAGGCCATGATCGAGGATCTTGAAACCACCATGCAGGCAATGCGGCGGTTGAAGGATCACGGTTTCCACCTTTCGATCGACGATTTTGGTACCGGTTACTCGTCGCTGCGCTATCTGAAGGATTTTCCCCTCGATGAACTGAAGATCGACAAGTTTTTTGTCGATCATATCGTGAACAACCGCAATGACCGGGCGATCGCTGTGTCGATTATCGAGATGGCCCACAATCTCGGCCTGGATGTCGTTGCCGAGGGTGTCGAGAACCAGGAGCAGTTCGTGTTGTTGCAACAGCAGGGGTGCCAGTTCTACCAGGGCTTCCTGTTCAGCCGTCCACTGTCCGAGGCCGCCTTTGTGGAGCGTGTTGAATCTGGCCTCACGTATGAAAAGTCAGTCCCTTCTTTGTTTTGAGTGGAGTTTCCCCGCCATCCGTGGCGGTATAACCGGGGAGCCGGCGGGAAGAAACCGGGATGGACAGCAATCGGATCGCGCCCCTTGACCCGGCAATTCGTGGATCAGCGATAGCCACAGGCAACCGCATGAGCAGCACCTGTTGATGAGGGCCGGGGGTGGCACCGAACACGCCTGTCCGCCCGCCCCTCGGTTGAAATCCAGATGAAGCGCGGCGGAGCCGGAATCCGAGGCGACTGGCGGGATCGTGAGCCGATTCGGCGGACGCCTCAACCGGCGCTGCTGTGCAACACCTCGCCATTCCCGGTCACCACCTCCACCGCCACCGGCAGACCGTCGCGCAGGCTGGCGGTGACCACGCAGAAATCCTCGAACAGATCCAGGCAGCGCTTCATCCGCGCCGCCTCGGCCAGCTCGCCGTTCACCTCCAGCGTCACCGCCAGATCACCGATGCGCAGCCGCCCCTTGTCGTTGCGCGCCA
>DRKP01000134.1 GCA_011051715.1 Sedimenticola thiotaurini
CAGCCGAGCGCAGCGAGGCTGATCGCGGGCGCGAGCGCCCGCGACCCGCAGGGCGAGGCGCAGCCGAGTCATCCTACATGGCCCACCAAACTCTGAACGAAGCCCGGGTCCCCGATCCGGGCTTCGTCGTTTCTGCGCGACGATTCGAACCTGCGACTTCAAACAGCCAGGTTCGACAGCCGAGCGCAGCGAGGCTGATCGCGGGCGCGAGCGCCCGCGACCCGCAGGGCGAGGCGCAGCCGGGTCATCCTGCATGGCCCACCAAACTCTGAACGAAGCCCGGGTCCCCGATCCGGGCTTCGTCGTTTCTGCGCCACGATTCGAACCTGCGACTTCAGTTAGCGGACAATTGGTCTATGCTGTGGTCAGTTGAACAACCGGAGGGCAGACGGAACGACGGGTATGCTGCAATGACAGAGGTTCTCAATCATTCCCACGGACAGCCCCGACGGTGGCACCGGCGCACCATTCCGGTTGCGGCGCTGATCCTGGCCACTGCCGCATCCCTGCTGCTGATCGGTCAATCATTCGTGGCCGGCGGACCGTCGGCCTCCTATCCGCCCCTGCAGCCGTTGCTCGATGCGGCGGCACCGGGGCGGCTCGTGTCCCCGCCAGCGGGGACCTATTCCGGCCCGGTGGTGATCTCCCGTCCCGTGGTGCTCGACGGCCGCGGCGAAGTCACCATCGATGGTCTCGGTGAGGGCAGCGTTCTGACCATCGATACCGACGGTGCCCAGGTGCGTGGCCTGCATATCCGCAACTCCGGCCGCGAGCACAACCGGCTGGACTCCGGCATCAAGGTGCGCGGCAGTTTCAATATCATCAAGGACAACCTCGTCGAGGACACCCTGTTCGGGATCGATCTGGAGCAGGCCCACAATACCATCGTGCGCCGCAACCGGGTACGCCAGCAGGGCGGTGAGCACGGCCTTCGTGGCGACGGCATCCGGCTCTGGTACAGCTTCGACAACCGGATCACCGACAACGAGATCGACGGCGCCCGGGATTTCCTCATTCTCGACTCGGGGCGCGACCGGATCACGGGCAACCTGGTGAAGAACGGGCGTTACGGACTGTTCATCGTCAACACCGACCAGCTGGAGATCAGCGGCAATCGCTTCCTCGGCAACGACATGGGCATCTTTGCGCTGGAGTCGGAGGGAATCGTCGTACGCGACAACCTGATCGCCGGCTCACGCAAGGCGTTCGGCAGCGCGGTCGGAGTGAAGGAGAGCTCCGGTGTGGTGATCGAGGATAACGTCATCGTCCGCAACGCCATCGGCATCACCCTGGACAATTCCCCCTACGAACCCGATACGGTCAACCGGGTCCGCCATAACGTGGTCGGCTACAACGCCATCGGCGTGAGTTTCCTGATGGATCGGGCCGGAAACGAACTGGAGGGTAACTGGTTCAAGGGAAACCTGGCCCAGGTGGCGGGGCGGGGTGGCGCCACCGCGACCGCCAGTACCTGGATCGCCAACATCTGGGACGACTATCAGGGGTTCGACAGCGATGGAGACCGGGTGGGGGATACCCCGTATGAACGCTGGGTCTACAGTGACCGGCTCTGGATGGATGTTCCCATGGCGGGGTTCTTCCGTGGTTCCGTGTCGCTGGCGGTGCTCGATTTCGTGGAGCGGCTGGCGCCGTTCAGCGAACCGACCCTGCTGCTGAGGGATCTGCGTCCCCAGCTCAGGGCGAATATCGACCAGATCCCGCCCCATGACCATCCACTCGCCCTGGTCGAGGGAGGCATCACCGCCCGGCTCCCGGCCGCAGCCCTGGCGATTCCGGAAGACCGGGAGGGTACTACCCGCTGACGAGGCCACAACGGCTGTCATCGTAGCGGGGCAGGCAGAGCCACGATAACGTGGGACACACGAAACGAAGGAGGAGACAGAACAATGATCCGGATCCACGCTTCCATCGCCGCGGTCGCGGTGCCCCTGCTGTTCGCTGCCTCGACCACCGTACTCGCCTGGTCGAGCGATATCGACAGCCTGGGAAACGCCAACAGCCTGTGCCGGCTGGAGCCGAATGCGCAGTGCACCTCTGCAGTGCGGGTGGGCATCGATGCACCCGGTATCGACATGCGCAACGCCTCGATGGAGAAGATGCGCCTGGATCGTGCCAACCTGCAACGGGGCGACTTCTCTTCCGCCATCATGCAGCTGATCAATCTGGAAGGGGCGGATCTCCTGCTGGCAAACCTTGAGGGTGCCCACCTGCATGCGGCCAACCTGCGCGGGGCCAATCTGATGCTCGCCAACATGAAGAACACCAATCTTCTCGATGCCGATCTTCGTGGGGCCAACCTGCGCGGGGCGAATCTCACCGGGGCCATCCTGATCCAGGCCAGGCTGGGCGGAGCGACCTGGAACGACGGGCGGGTGTGTGCCCCGGAATCGGTGGGTGAATGCCGCTGAGGGCAGAGTCACACAGAGGTCGGCACAGGGTTGCGGGCAGATGCACTGTTCCCGGTCGTCACCTGTGGCATCACGCCCTTCTCCGGCCAGGGTAACGCCCGCCACCCAGGATCCCCCGGGTGCAGAGAATCTCAGCCGGCTCTCCCGCTTCCATGGTACCGGTCTTTCCGGTCGGATCCTTCCGGTTCATGGGCACAGCTGCAGGGTCGCTGGCACGACGGCAGGAACCGGCGCACTCTCTTCGACATGGCTGCGATCCTGAGACCGATCGTTCTTCTTCTGCTCTTCGCCCTTTCGGCCTGCACCGCTCTGCAGCAGCGGAAGCCGGAAGGCGTCTCCTTTCTCGCCTTTGGCGACAGTGGCTATCACTACGACTATCTGAAAAAAAAGGTACGGCAGAATCCATTGACCGTGGAAGGCTATCTGGCCGCCAGGCGGAAGAAATGGATCGGGAAACAGCTCCCGCAGGAGGAGTTCGAGGCCCCGCCGATCCATATCGTGCCGGGCACCCGGCAGGCAGTTGAGGCGAGTGGCGCCAGGCCCGTGGCAGAGGCTATGTACAGCTTCTGTGCCAGGGACGACTGTCAGTTTGCACTCATGCTCGGCGACAACATCTATCCCGCCGGGGCGACCGGGACGGGGGATGAGATCCGCTTCCGCAAGATACTCGAGGAGCCCTACCGGAAGCTGGTGGAGAGCAGGGCGGGCTTCAGGCTCTATGCGGTACTGGGCAATCACGACTGGAAGACATCGCGGGCGGGACGGCAACGGCAGATCGAATACGGAGAGAGATCCGACACCGCCTTTACGCTCGAATCACCGGGCTACTACAGCTTCGTCAGGGGTGATGTGGAGTTTTTTGCCATCGACACCAACCTGTTGCTGGCCGGAACCCGGGTGAAGAAGGGCGAACTCAATCCGGATGGCAGCGAAAAGGAATCCGGGGAACCGGATGTCCCGAAACGATGGGAACTGCCCGGTGGCGGGGACAGGAGACAATTGCGGTGGCTGGAACAGGCACTGAAGCATTCCAGGGCAGGGTGGAAGGTGGTCTTCGGCCACCACCCGCTGTGGTCGGCCGGGGGAGGCAAATTCGAACAGGCCAGGTCGCTCCGGCGTCTGATCGGCCCCCTGATATGCCGCTATGCGGACATCTACCTGGCCGGTCATGAGCACGATCTGGAGCTGAACCTGGACAGCTGCCGGGCGG
>DRKP01000135.1 GCA_011051715.1 Sedimenticola thiotaurini
ACCTCCGCCACCGTCCCTGATCGTGCCGGTGGACGATGTCACCCAGGTTCCGGTTCTGGATCGACGTTTCAAGCCCGTCGAATGGCAGCGGCTGCTCGATGAGCGTATTTTCGGCATCTCGGTCGGGGAACAGCTGCCCTGGCGGCGGATCGATGGCGGTCGGGCCATCGAAGACGCCAACGGCCGGCCCGTGCTGACCTCGACCGGCAAGTGGCCTTTCGATCCGCGGGTGGCGGACGATCCCATTGCCCATGTCCTGCGGCGAGGGGAGGCAGCGGCGCAGGGGGTCGATGCCTTCCCAATCGAACCGGGCTATGTGATCCATTGGGGCATGTGGAACGGAGCTGCCGTGCCGGGCAAGCCAGTCATCGATCAGGTCGATCCCCGGAACCCCGATATCATCGAGCCTGTGGATCAGCGTATCTTCTGGGCAACTGCCTTGCCGACACCGCCGGATGCGCTGGCCCTCCGCAGCGATACGGTGCGTTTCAACCGTGTGCTCGGGGTCATCGGTGGCGGCAGCGGCGGGCCCTTGTTCCCCGCGAGCGTGACGCGTTTCGGCGCCACGGTGAACTTCGCCACAGGCGATATTTCCCAAGGTGTGCTCGATATCGACCGGACGGATGTCTGGCATGTGGAGTTCGCCGGCAAGATCCGTGGTTCCTTCGCAGATCTCAAGGTGCTGCCACCCAGCACCGTCAACCAGAGCAACCCGGTCAAGGGCGCCATCGGCGGAGTGTTCACCGGCAGCAAGGGCGACGTGCTGCTGGGCGGCTTCCAGTTCGAGGATGCTGGCAATCCGGATCGGCATGTGGAGGGCCTGATTCAGGTGGCCCCGCCCCCCTGATTGCGGCTCACTTGCTGGTCAGGGTGAATACGCCATCCCAGCCGGCGTCCGGTGGTGCAGCCTGCAGCTTGCGGATGCGATCCTGGTAGAGGCGGTACAGGGGCTTTTCTCCCTCATTGGCAACCAGCTCGTCGAGATGTTCCAGGGCGGTGTGCCAGTCTCCCGCCTGATAGGCCGCGAGGGCTTCGTCCCAGATCCGCACGAACGCTTCCGGTTCTTCCGGGCCGAGCGGGGCAAAGATGTCGAGTGGCTGCCTGCGTCCCTTGACGCGTACCCGGTCGAGCCGGCGGTAACGGATTTCCGGGGTGGCGGCCACGGTGTTTTCTCCGACCACGATGTCGAGCCCGTAGAGCCGGGTCAGTCCTTCCAGGCGCGAGCCCAGGTTCACATTGTCCCCCAGCACGGTATAGGCACGGCGGTACTCCGAGCCCATGTCGCCGACGTGCATGGGACCGGTGTTGATGCCGACCCCGATGCGCAGGGCAGGCAGTCCTTCCCTGGTGAAGGTGTCGGAGAGGCGGTGGGCTTCCTCCACCATGGAGAGCGCGGCCTCCACGGCGTGACGGGCATGGTCCGGGTCGTCCAGGGGGGCGTTCCAGAAGGCCATGATCATGTCGCCCACGTACTTGTCGATGGTCCCGCCGGTTTCGAAGATGATGCGGGTCATGGGGGTGAAGAAGCGGTTGAGAAGCTGCCGCAGTTCGTGGGCGGAGAGGCGTTCCGAGAGGCCGGTGAACCCGCAGATGTCGGCGAACAGCACCGTCATCTCCCGGGTCTCGCCCTCGTCACGATAGTGGTCCGGATCCTGTGCCATGCGCCGCACGAGCTGTGGTGGCACGTACTGCCCGAACCGTTGCTGCAATTGCCGCTCGTGCCGGGCAGTGCGGGCGAAGCCTGCCAGCGCAAACCAGCCGAACAGGGTCAGGATGACCAGCGCAGGCGTGGCGATGGAGAGGGCGAGGCCTTCCGCCTGCCAGAGATAGAGATTACCGCCAAACAGCAGAGCGAGGAGCGTGGCCGTGAAGACGCCGAGCTGCAGCGCGCCGAGCGCGGGACCAGCCAGGACGAAGAACAGGCCGGCCGCCAGGATGAGGCTCAGGTTGGCGCCCTGTGCCCAGTCGGGCTGATAGGGAATGCCCCCATCGAGGATGCCTGCGATCAGGCTGGCGTGGACTTCCACGCCGGGGAACACGGAGGCCACCGGCGTGGGACGCAGATCCGGCAGCGCCAGGGCAGTGGCTCCCACCAGCACGATGCGGCCCTCGATCCAGGTCGGGTCGAAATCGCCCTTCAGTATGCGGGCTGCGGAGAGCCGGGCGAAACTGCCGGGACCGCCCCGGTAGGGGACGAGCATCCTTCCCTGGCCATCGGTCGGCACCGGGAGTTCACCGATTCGGAGGCCGGTGATCGAGATACCATCGGCCAGCCCGGCGGTTTCGATGACGGGTTCCTCGATCAGCAGCAGGGCACGAACCGCTTCCAGGGCCAGGGCCGGGTAGAGGCGGTCGTGGTGGCGGAGCAACAGGGGTACGCGGCGGATGATGCCATCCTCATCCGGAATGACGGTGAGAAAGCCCTGGTAGGGTGTGGCTGCCGAGATCACCGGCACATTGCCGGTGAGGCCGGGCAATTCGGGGACCGGGAGCACACCCTGTGGGCCCTGGATGCGGAAACTAAGCCTGGGCGGGAGAGCCCCCGCGTCCTGATCGGCCTGGCGATGGAGGATGAATCCCAGCACGGAATCCACCCCGGAAAGGGCGCCGGCCAGGGCCTCATCCCCGTCTCCACCCAGTAACTCATCGAGTCGCTGTCGAACGGTTTCCGGCAGCTTGGGGTCTTCCAGCAGCGGGCTCAGACGCTGCCTTTCGCCGGTTTCGGGTTCACTGAACAGGCTGTCGAGCACGACGACCGCGGCGCCGGCCTCCGTCAGCCTGCGGACGAGTTTGGCCAGGCGGGCCCGGGGCCAGGGCCAGCGACCGACCTCCGCCAGGCTGCGTTCGTCGATGGCCGCAATCAGGATGTCCGGGTGCGGCTGGGGTCGGGCCGGCAGGCTGGCCCTCAACCGGGCATCGTAGGCGAGGTGCTCCAGTCGTTCGCGCACCTGGGAGACGCCGGGGAGCGCG
>DRKP01000136.1 GCA_011051715.1 Sedimenticola thiotaurini
CGGCCGGGAGAGATCTGTGTGCTCCCCGGCACCTACGTGGAGAACCTCCGGATCGACCGCGACGACCTGGTGATCCGCGGCTGCGGTCGCGACCGCAGCCTCCTGGTCTCCGGCGAACCGGCCGAACCAGTGATCCGGATGGCCGGTCACAGCGGCCTGACCGTCGCCGATCTGACCCTGGAGGCACATCCGGAGGCGGCGGGAATCGAACTGCTGGAGCTGACCATGGAGTCCGGCCCGGCCCGGCCGGCGCGGGATATCGGGCTGTCCGGGTTGCGGCTGCGGGCCTCCGGCCGGGCGGCCGTCCTGGCCGACGGCGTCGCCCGGATCCGCATCCGCGACTGCGTGGTGGAGATGGACGACGTGCCGGGGCCCTGGCCGGGAATCTACCTGCGTGGGGACGACGCCCTGCTGGAGCACAACCGCATCGTCACAGGCCCGCGCCTGCATCCGGCCGGCCCGCGGGAGGGGCTGGAGCCGGGGATCGCCGGCGACGATGCCGCCCCGGTAGTGGTGGGGAGGGCGGACCCGGCCCAGGAACCGCGGCCGGAGATGAACCGGTCCGGCCGCGGCGGCCTGCAGATCGGCGGCGGCTCGGAGCGGGTGGAGGTGATCGACAACCGCATCGCCGGCGGCATCGGCAACGGCATCACCCTCGGCTCCCTGGTGGAGGTGGACGAACAGGGCAACCAGCTCCCCGGCCCGATCGGCTGGGTGATCAATCGCTTCGATCCCTGTGATCCCTGTGCCCCGGGCGACGGCTACCAGCCGCCACCGGATCAGCCCGGCGATCCGCGCTTCGAATCCGAGGGGGCGCTCTACGACCTGCGCATCGAACGCAACCGGATCGAGTGGATGGGGCTGAACGGCATCGGCGTGGTGGCCTTCTTCGACCTGGCCGGGGCCGACGAGCTGATCAGCGTGATCCGGCTGTCGATCCTGGGCAACCGCATCCACCACTGCCTGTCGCGGGAGCTGGCGCCGATCCCCCGGTCCATGCGCCGGCAGATGGGGTATGGCGGCATCTCCCTGGCCGACGTGGAGTACCTGCGCCTGTACGACAACCGGATCGAACACAACGGCCCGGACCAGCGCCAGACCGTGTGCGGCGTCTTCCTGCTGCACGTGGCCGGACTCGACGCCTGCCGCAACCGCATCCGCAACAACGGCGCCAAGACGCCGCAGGGGGAGGACAACCTGCTGCCGGGTCCACGCGGCGGCATCGTGGTGATCCACGCGCTGCCGGGGATCGACCCCATCCTGGTGGCGGGACAGCTGCGGCCGCGCCAGAACGGGGTGCCGGCGATCCGCATCCACGACAACCAGATCAGCCAGCCGCTGGGCCAGGCCCTGTTCCTGCACGCCCTGGGTCCGGTGTCGGTGCAGGACAACCAGCTCACCAGTCAGGGGACCATCCTGGATGCCACCGATCCCGGTTTCTGGGCCACCACCGTGTTCGTCTTCAACCTCGGCTGGTCCAACGAGTTCTATCTGCAGACGCTGCTGTTCAACGGTGCCACCGGCGACCCGCTTGATGCGGGGAGTCTGCCGGTGATCCGCGAGGGATTCACGCCGGAGGCCGGCGCCGGGCTGGACGACGATGCCATGGGACGCTACATGGCCAATGGCAACGTGCTGTTTGCCGGCAACCAGGTCTTCACCGACCTGATCGAGGCCCAGGTGGACTACGCCATCAGCTCCACCCTGCTGGTCAGCCTGGACGACGTGACGGTGCAGAACAACCAGTTCGACTGCGACTTTCTGGCCGATTTCCTGTTCAGCAACCTGATCGCCGCCGGCGTCACCCTGCGCATCCAGGACAACCGCTTCAAGGAGAGCCTGTTCGTCACCCTCTACTCGTCTCTTGGCCTGGGGCTGCTGTTCAACAACACCAGCGACAACCAGGCGACCCACTGCATCGTCAGCCTGGAGTCGCCGCTGGGGGCCTGGTTCCCGCTGATCGCGCCCGACATCGAGGAGAACCACAACCAGGTCCTGTTCGATGCCTTCAACCTGGATCTGCTGGGTTCGTGGTGCGAGCGCCTGGCGGGCATCAGGAACCTGCTCGTGCGTGGCCGGAAAGGGGGGGCGGTGGCCGGCAACCCTGGCGCCACCATCCTGAACCTGCTGCAGTGACGGAGAAACCAATCCATGGCAACGACCAATGAGAAGGGCTTCCACATCGCATGGGAGCAGATCGAGAAACTCGGAGAAGAGGCACCCGGCCGCATCGACAGCTACCGCGCGGAGAAGCTGGCCGGGCTGGACCGGGTCACCCGCTCGCGCCTGGTGCAGAGCCGGCGCGAACGGGCGCGACTGGAATTCAAGCACGGCAGCGGAGCGCAGGCGGTGCTCGAGGCCGACCGGCGCATGGCCGGCCAGCACCGGTTGCTGGTGGCGGCCCGGATGGAACGGGCCCGCACCGTCGCGCCGCGGCCGCAGCGGCTGGCCGGCGCCTGGATCCTGCACGGCCATGTGCGCAACCGCGACGGCCTGGCAGCGGTCGGGGCCGTGGTCGCCCTCTACCCGGATGCGGAGGGACGCCAGGAGGCGCTGGTGGAGACGCGCAGCGACAGCAGCGGCTACTACCGGCTGCAGTACAGCCGGCCGCAGTGGGAGAAGCTGGTGGCCGCCGCCTCCGGCGGTGCCGCGACGACCGGGGAGGAGGCTGGCGGCACCGTGTTGCACAGCAATGCCGCTGCCGGCGAAGAGGAGGGCACGACACGCCACCGGCCGGAGGCGGAGGGGAGAGGCCACAGGCTGGCAGCCGGCCTGCGTATCAACACCCGCGCGCGGGAACTGTTCGCCCGGGAGCCGGTCCATGTCGGTGCCCGGCCGGATGGGGGATCCGTCACCATGGCGGCCGCGCCGCTCTATCCGGCCCCCTCCATGATCACCTACCGGGACCTGGTGCTGGAGCAGACCGGCCTGGGGGGTGCGGCCTGCGCCCTGCGCACCCGCCACCTCGGCAACTCCGGCACCCGGGAGCTGCACGATCTGGAGCACGAATCCAGCGGCTGCCGGATCGAGCAGATCCGGCCCGACCACCGGGTCTATTTCCGCAACGAAAAGGAGGCCGCCGCCCTCGGCTATGACTACTGCGCCTACTGCTACGGCAAGTCGAGGTCGAAGCGCTGACCGGGCGCCCCGTACGGAGGAACCGAACCATGACCAACACCAGGCTGCACAGGGTGACAGGGCGAACCGGCAGGGGGACACGTGCGCCCGCGGGGCGGAACGGGAGGGAATCCGTGTCGGCGGCCGTCGACGCCGTCACCCGTCCGCTGGGAGCGGCACAGGCGGGTGGGAATCGGGACACTGGAGGCAGCGGACTGGTGGTGCCCGCCGCCGGGACACTGATTCCGGGCCGGCCGGGCGACCAGGAGGAGCAATGGGCCGACCGGCTCGCCGGCAGGGCCCTGCACTCCGCCGGCGACCGCGGGAACGCGGAGACCGGGGGCAGGCGGCGGCTCTCCTCTCCATCCTATGCCGCGACGCCGGCGGCGGATGCCCTGCGCCACCAGCTGGAGCAGGGTCCCGACCGGGGCGTTCCGCTGAGCGACGAGCTGCGCGCCTGGCTGGAACCGCGCCTGGGCTACGATCTGGA
>DRKP01000137.1 GCA_011051715.1 Sedimenticola thiotaurini
GATCTTCGCGTTCTCTGCGCCTTTGCGAGAGGATAATTGTTACTTCGTCATTCCGGCGCAGGCCGGAATCCAGCAGATCCAGGCGCCGGGGTCCCGGCCTTCGGGACGACGGCCTATTCCGGGGTGCCCCGCCCGCCCAATCCGAGGTTGTCGCAGATCCGCAGCACCGGCCCGGCCTGGTTCATGGTGTAGAAGTGGAGCCCGGGGGCGCCGCCGTCGAGCAGCCGCTGGCACAGCTCGGTCACCACCTCGATGCCGAAGGCGCGGATCGATTCCACGTCGTCGGCGTAGGCCTGCAAGCGGCGCCGGATCCAGCGCGGGATCTCGGCGCCGCAGGCATCGGAGAAGCGGGCCAGCTGGGTGTAGTTGTTGATCGGCATGATGCCGGGGACGACCGGGATGTCGACGCCCAGCCGGCGGCAGTCGTCGAGGAAGTGGAAGTAGGCGTCGGCGTTGTAGAAGTACTGGGTGATGGCGCCGTCGGCACCGGCCTCCACCTTGCGCCGGAAGTTCTCCAGATCGGTCCAGGCATCCGCCGCCTGGGGATGGAACTCCGGATAGGCCGCCACCTCGATATGGAAGTGATCCCCGGTCTCGGCACGGATGAAGGCGACCAGTTCGTTGGCGTAGGGGAAATCACCGGCCTCGCCCATGCCGGAGGGCATGTCGCCGCGCAGGGCGACGATGCGGTGGATGCCCTGGTGCCGGTAGTGATCCAGGATCTCCCGGATGTGCTCCCGGGAGGCGCCGATGCAGGAGAGATGGGGAGCGGTCTCGATCCCCTCCCTGCGCAGCCATTCCACCGTCTCGAAGGTGCGCTCCTGGGTGGAGCCGCCGGCCCCGTAGGTGACCGAGAAGTAGGCCGGCCGCAGCGCCGCCAGGCGGTGGACACTGTTCCTGAGCTTCTCCATCCCGGCGTCGGTCTTGGGCGGGAACAGCTCCAGGCTGAGGTTGTTCTTGAGGTCGGTGGTCATGGGGTGTTGGCGGTTTGGATTGGAGTAGTGGTCTGATTGATAAGGGCCGAGGGCCGAGGGCCGAGGGCAGAGGGCAGAGGGCAGAGGGCAGAGGGGTGGCAGGATGGGTTGCAGTACCCGACTATGGCACCGTCCAGCCCCGGCCCTGTTTTTCCTCTGCCCTCGGCCCTGTCTTTCCTCGGCCCTGACCCCTCAATACCGATAGTGATCCGGCTTGTAGGGCCCCTCCACCGGCACGCCGATGTAGTCCGCCTGCTGCTGGCTGAGGGTGGTCAGGCTGGCGCCGATCTTGGCCAGGTGCAGCCGCGCCACCTCCTCGTCCAGCCGCTTCGGCAGGACATAGACCTTCTTCTCATACTTGCCGGGATTGCCGAACAGCTCCATCTGGGCCAGCACCTGGTTGGTGAAGGAGTTGGACATGACGAAGCTGGGGTGACCGGTGGCGCAGCCCAGGTTCACCAGCCGGCCCTGGGCCAGCAGGATGATGCGCTTGCCGTCGGGAAAGATGATGTGGTCGACCTGCGGTTTGATCTCCTCCCACTGGTACTGCTCCAGGCTGGCGACGTCGATCTCGTTGTCGAAGTGGCCGATGTTGCAGACGATGGCCTGGTCCTTCATCGCCGCCATGTGGTCGTGGGTGATCACATGGTAGTTACCGGTGGCGGTGACGAAGATGTCGGCCTGGCTGCAGGCGTCGTCCATCTCCACCACCCGGTAGCCCTCCATCGCCGCCTGCAGCGCGCAGATGGGGTCGATCTCGGTGATCCAGACGGTGGCGCCGAGGCCGCGCAGGGACTGGGCGCAGCCCTTGCCGACGTCACCGTAGCCCAGCACCACCGCGATCTTGCCGGCGATCATCACGTCGGTGGCACGCTTGATGCCGTCCACCAGGGACTCGCGGCAGCCGTAGAGGTTGTCGAACTTGGACTTGGTCACCGAGTCGTTGACGTTGAAGGCGGGGAAGGGCAGGTCACCGGCCGCCTCCATCTGGTACAGGCGGTGGACACCGGTGGTGGTCTCCTCGGTGACACCGCGGATGTTGTTCAGGATGTTGGAGTACCAGCCCGGCTGCTCCGCCAGCCGCGCCCGGATGGCGGCGTAGAGCACCACCTCCTCCTCGCTGGTGGGATTGTCCAGCACCGAGATGTCCTGTTCGGCCCTGGCCCCCAGGTGGATCAGCAGGGTGGCGTCGCCGCCGTCGTCCAGGATCATGTTGGGGGTGCCGCCGTCCGCCCACTCCATGATCCTGTGGGTGAAGGCCCAGTAGTCGGCCAGGCTCTCGCCCTTGAAGGCGTAGACCGGGATGCCCTCGGCGGCGATGGCGGCGGCGGCATGGTCCTGGGTGGAGAAGATGTTGCACGAGGCCCAGCGTACCTCCGCACCGAGGGCGGTGAGGGTCTCGATCAGCACCGCGGTCTGGATGGTCATGTGCAGGCTGCCGGCGATGCGGGCCCCCTTCAGCGGCTGCTCGTCGCCGTAGGCGTCGCGCAGCGCCATCAGGCCGGGCATCTCGGTCTCGGCGATGGCGATCTCCTTGCGCCCCCACTCCTGCAGTGAGAGGTCGGCCACCCTGAAGTCGGTGAAGTCGTCGTTGGTTACAGCGTTCATGGTTCAGTCTCCGAAAAAACCGAGCGCCGTTGTCCGATCAAGACCCCGAGCCTGGCCCGACCACTCGATCCGTTTTCCCGTGTTGCCAATGGCGGTACGCGAAGAAAGGATCGAGTGGTCCGGTTGCAGCGCTCCTCGGGATGTTGGGTGTCGATTCCGTGGTCTGCCCCGGTGGAGCGGTACCGCGCCGGAGATGTCGGGAGGGCCAGTGGCGGGCTCTCTCCCAGGCGGGGCGCCGCTCCCGCGGGCACCGATGCTCTATTTCAATCCTGCCGCGTCGCGCAGCATCTCGGCCCTGTCGGTCCGCTCCCAGGTGAACTCGGGCTCCTCCCGCCCGAAGTGGCCGTAGGCGGCGGTCTTGCGGTAGATGGGGCGGATCAGGTCGAGCATCTGCAGGATGCCGTAGGGGCGCAGGTCGAAGTGCTCGCGCACCAGTTCCACGATCTTCTCGTCGGCGATCCGGCCGGTGCCGAAGGTCTCCACCGAGATGGAGGTGGGCTCGGCCACGCCGATGGCGTAGGAGACCTGGATCTCGCAACGGTCGGCAAGTCCGGCGGCAACGATGTTCTTGGCCACGTAGCGGCCGGCATAGGCGGCGGAACGGTCCACCTTGGACGGGTCCTTGCCGGAGAAGGCACCGCCACCGTGGCGTGCCGCACCGCCATAGGTGTCGACGATGATCTTGCGCCCGGTCAGACCACAGTCGCCCACCGGGCCGCCGATGACGAAGGAACCGGTCGGGTTGATGTGGTAACGGGTATCCCTGGTCAGCCACTCCTCCGGCAGCACCGGCTTGATGATGTTCTCCATCACCGCCTCCTGCAGGTGGGCGTACTCGATGCCCGGGTCGTGCTGGGTGGAGAGGACCACCGCGTCGATGCCGACGATGGCGTTGTCCCTGTAGTGGAAGGTGACCTGGCTCTTGGCGTCCGGCCGCAGCCAGGGCAGCACCTTCTCCCGGCGCATCTCCGACTGGCGCTGCACCAGGCGGTGGGCATAGGTGATGGGCGCCGGCATCAGCACGTCGGTCTCGTTGGTGGCGTAGCCGAACATCAGCCCCTGGTCACCGGCCCCCTGTTCCTCCGGTGCGGAACGGTCCACGCCCTGGGCGATGTTGCTCGACTGCTTTCCGATCAGCGACATCACGGCGCAGGTGCTGCCGTCGAATCCCACCTCCGAGCTGGTATAGCCGATCTCGCAGATCACCTTGCGTACCAGTTCGTCCAGATCCACCCAAGCCTCGGTGGTGATCTCGCCACCGATGATGACGGCACCGGTCTTGACCATGGTCTCGCAGGCGACCCGGGCATGTTCCGGGTTGGGGTCCTGGCTCAGGATGGCATCCAGCACGGCATCGGAGATCTGGTCGGCCATCTTGTCCGGATGGCCCTCGGATACGGATTCGGAGGTAAAGAGGTGTTCGCTCATGGTCGTTCGTCGTCCCGAAAAATGAAAAACCCGCCTGGGCTTCAGCTTCGGCGGGTTTCAAGAATCCTGAATTCCACACCTCGCTTTAGCCGCACTTGTTACGCGCCCGCAATCTGAGTTCAAATCGGCGCGATCCCTCGATTCCTGGGGCATTATGCGGGCGTGGCCCCGTTTGTCAATCGGAATCGGAGACGCCCTCCCGCCGCGCCGATGACGCCGTCCCGACCCGGTGCTGGCACGGGCCCCTGCCTGTGGGTACACTTGGCCGTCGATTTTCCATGTTCAGCGTCGACACGCGAGGAGGAGGACGATGGTATCACTGGAGACCCCGGTCTGTGACTTCGGCCGCCCGGCCATCGATTTCGCCCTGCCGGGGGTGGACGGCCGCACCTGGACCCTGCAGGAGTGCCGCGGTGAGAAGGGCCTGCTGGTGATGTTCATCTGCAACCACTGCCCCTACGTCAAGGCGGTACGGGACCGGATCGTGCGCGATGCCCGGGAACTGAAGGAGCTGGGGGTCAACAGCGTCGCCATCATGTCCAACGATCCGGCCGACTATCCCGAGGACTCGTTCGACAACATGAAGCGGGTGGCAGAGGAGTACGGTTTTCCGTTCCCCTACCTCTATGATGAGACCCAGGAGGTGGCGCGGGCCTATGGCGCGGTCTGCACCCCCGATTTCTTCGGTTACAACGCCGATCTGAAACTGCAGTACCGTGGCCGCCTCGACGCCAGCCGCAAGGAGGCGGCGCCGCCGGACGTGCGTCGCGACCTGTTCGAGGCGATGAAGCAGGTGGCCGAGACCGGCGAGGGGCCGCGGCAGCAGATCCCCAGCATCGGCTGCTCCATCAAATGGAAGGAGTGATGGCCGGGCCCCACCGGCCCGTTGTGCAGGGCAGCAAAGTTGCCCTGGGTCACGCGGCCGGTTTTTCTTTTACCCCCATAAAGCCCCCTGTCTTGCCTGCCGCTTGTTGATGGGTTAAGAATACTCTTCTGTTCTAACGTTCAAGGGGCTTCAGGTCGTCGTGGTTTCCGCCATGGGCGGGCCTGGGACGACCGGGATCGGGGGATCCGCCGGCCGGCGGGCGGCCAAGACCGGGCCGGGGGGCAGCATTTCCGGGCAGCTTTCTGCCGCAGTCGGACGAACACGACGACCAGCCGGGGTCCTGAAGCCGGAGCAACTGAATTCCAACCAGCCGAATGAGGGAAGGATTAATGTCCTCGCGTAGAAACCTTGCCAATGCCATCCGTGCCCTGAGCATGGACGCCGTACAGAAAGCCAATTCCGGACACCCGGGCGCGCCCATGGGTATGGCGGATATCGCCGAAGTGCTCTGGAACGACTACATGAAGCACAACCCGGCGAACCCCAAGTGGGCCGACCGTGACCGCTTCGTGCTCTCCAACGGACACGGCTCGATGCTGATCTATTCGCTGCTGCACCTGACCGGCTACGATCTGAGCATCGACGACCTGAAGAATTTCCGCCAGCTCCACTCCAAGACCCCGGGCCATCCCGAATACGGCTATGCGCCGGGCGTGGAGACCACCACCGGCCCGCTGGGCCAGGGCATCACCAACGCGGTCGGGATGGCGATCGCCGAGAAGGCGCTGGCGGCCCAGTTCAACCGCGACGGCCACGAGATCGTCGACCACTACACCTACACCTTCCTCGGTGACGGCTGCCTGATGGAGGGGATCTCCCACGAGGCCTGCTCCCTGGCCGGCACCCTCAAGCTGGGCAAGCTGATCGCCTTCTACGACGACAACAACATCTCCATCGACGGCGAGGTGCGCGGTGAGGCCGACGGCTCCGCCTGGTTCACCGACGACACGCCGAAGCGGTTCGAGGCCTATGGCTGGCACGTGATTCCCAAGGTCGACGGTCACGATGCCGACGCCATCAAGGCGGCCATCGAGGCGGCCCGGTCGGTGACCGACAAGCCCACCCTGATCTGCTGCCAGACCATCATCGGCTTCGGATCCCCCAACAAGCAGGGCAAGGAGGACTGCCACGGCGCCCCCCTGGGCGAGGACGAGATCACCCTGACCAAGGAGGCCCTTGGCTGGACCTACGGCCCGTTCGAGATCCCGGACGAGATCTACGCCGGCTGGGACGCGAAGGAGAAGGGCGCTGCTGCCGAACAGGCCTGGGAGGGGCGCTTCGCCGCCTATGCCGAGGCCTACCCGGAGCTGGCCGCCGAGTTCCAGCGCCGCATGGCGGGCGAGCGCGTCGCCGATTTCGAGGAGAAGGCCAATGCCTTCATCGCCGAGGTGGACGCCAAGGCGGAGAAGGTGGCCACCCGCAAGGCCTCCCAGAACGCCATCGAGGGATTCGGTCCGCTGGTGCCCGAGTACCTGGGCGGATCGGCCGACCTGGCCGGCTCCAACCTGACCAAGTGGTCCGGCGCCAGGGCGATCACCCCGGACGACGCCTCCGGCAACTACATCCACTACGGTGTGCGCGAGTTCGGCATGTCCGCCATCATGAACGGCATCGAGCTGCACGGCGGCTTCAAGAGCTACGGCGCCACCTTCCTGATGTTCTCTGAATACGCCCGCAACGCCCTGCGCATGGCGGCGCTGATGAAGCTGAGCCCGATCCATGTCTTCACCCACGACTCCATCGGCCTGGGCGAGGACGGTCCCACCCACCAGCCGGTGGAGCAGACCGCGACCCTGCGGATGATTCCGCGGATGTCGGTGTGGCGCCCCTGCGACGCGGTCGAGACCGCGGTGGCCTGGAAGCTGGCGCTGCAGCGCGTGGGTGGCCCGACCAGCCTGATCCTCTCCCGTCAGGGGCTGCCGCATCAGAACCGCAGCGCCGACCAGATCGAGGCGATCGCCCGCGGCGGCTACATCCTGTCGGACTGCGACGGTGACCCCGAGGCGATCATCATCGCCACCGGTTCCGAGGTGGAGCTGGCGATGGCGGCCCAGCAGGCGCTGGCGGAGAAGGGGCGCAGGGTGCGCGTCGTCTCCATGCCCTCCACCGATGCCTTCGATGCCCAGGAGGAGTCCTACCGCGAGTCGGTGCTGCCCTCCGCGGTGAAGGCCCGGGTGGCGGTCGAGGCCGGGGTTACCGGCTTCTGGGCCAAGTATGTCGGCCTGGACGGCCGGGTGGTCGGCCTGGACACCTTTGGCGAGTCCGCCCCCGCCCCCGAGGTGTACAAGCACTTCGGCATCACCGCCGAGGCGGTGGTCGCGGCGGTCGAGGCGGTGGCCTGAGGCCGGGCGCCGGTACAGACACCAGAGAATTCCCAAAAGTTATCTGAACAATCAGGAGGCTAGACAATGGCTATCAAAGTAGGCATCAACGGATTCGGTCGTATCGGGCGCATGGTGTTCCGCGCGGTGACCAAGGACTTCCCCAACATCGAGATCGTCGGTATCAACGACCTGCTGGACGCCGACTACCTGGCGTACATGCTCAAGTACGATTCCGTGCACGGCCGTTTCTCCAAGGACGTGGCGGTCGAGGACAACAACTTCGTGATCGACGGCAGGAAGATCCGCCTCACCGCCGAGCGTGATCCGGCCGACCTGAAGTGGGACGAGGTGGGTGCCGACATCGTCATCGACTGCACCGGTTTCTTCCTCACCGCCGAGGGTTGCCAGAAGCACATCGACGCCGGCGCCAGGAAGGTGGTTCAGAGCGCCCCCTCCAAGGATGGCACCCCGATGTTCGTCTACGGCGTCAACCACGAGAGCTACGCCGGCCAGGCCATCGTCTCCGCCGCCTCCTGCACCACCAACTGCCTGGCCCCGGTGGCCAAGGTGCTGCACGACAACTGGGGCCTCAAGCGCGGGCTGATGACCACCGTCCACGCCGCCACCGCCACCCAGAAGACGGTCGACGGTCCCTCCATGAAGGACTGGCGCGGCGGCCGCGGCATCCTGGAGAACATCATCCCCTCCTCCACCGGCGCCGCCAAGGCCGTTGGCGTGGTGCTGCCGGACCTGAACGGCAAGCTGACCGGCATGGCCTTCCGCGTGCCCACCTCCGACGTCTCCGTGGTCGACCTGACCGCCGAGCTGGAGAAGCCGGCCTCCTACGACGAGATCTGCGCCGCCATGAAGGAGGCCTCCGAGGGCAGCATGAAGGGCACCCTGGCCTACACCGATGAGAAGGTGGTCTCCACCGACTTCCGTGGCTTCAGCGCCTCCTCCATCTTCGACGCCGGTGCCGGCATCGCCCTGGATCCCACCTTCGTCAAGGTGGTCTCCTGGTACGACAACGAGTACGGCTACACCTGCAACATGATGCGCTTCGTGGAGCACGTCGCCAACAACTGAGGTCCTGGGCTCCGGGTACCGGGGAGACCCCCGTGGTGCCTGGAGCCCTGTACCTGCAGCGGGGGTGCATGGCGAACACCCGTCGCCGGCGTTTTTCGATTGGCGTGGTCATGCGGCATTGAAAATGCACCGGGCCCTCCATTGGCCACCCGGCTTCAGTCAGACCGCCGATCCCCCTTTTCCCAGTACCGAGTACCTCGTACCTGGCACCTTTTTTCCAAGGAGTTGTGAGCATGTCCGTTATCAAGATGACCGACCTCGACCTGTCCGGCAAGCGGGTGCTGATCCGCCAGGATCTGAACGTCCCGATCAAGGATGGCAAGGTCGCCTCCGACAAGCGCATCCGGGCCTCCATGCCCACCATCGAGCACTGCATCAAGGCCGGCGCCAAGGTGATGCTGATGTCCCACCTGGGCCGTCCCACCGAGGGCGAGCCGTCGGAGGAGTTCTCGATGAAACCGGTGGCCGACTACCTCACCGGTGCCCTGGGCCAGGAGGTGAAGCTGGTCAAGGACTACCTGGAGAACCCGCCCCAGCTGGAGGATGGTCAGGTGGTACTGCTGGAGAACGTGCGCTTCAACGTCGGTGAGAAGAAGAACGACGAGGCGCTGGCGAAGAAGTACGCCGCCCTGTGCGACATCTACGTGATGGACGCCTTCGGCACCGCCCACCGGGCCCAGGCCTCCACCTACGGCGCCGGTGTCTACGCGCCGGTGGCCTGCGCCGGCCCGCTGCTGGCCGGTGAGCTGGAGGCCCTGGGCAAGGCCCTGGGCGACCCGAAGCGGCCCATGGCCGCCATCGTCGGTGGCTCCAAGGTCTCCACCAAGCTGACCGTGCTGGAGGCCCTGTCGAAGATCGTCGACCAGCTGATCCCCGGTGGCGGTATCGCCAACACCTTCATCGCCGCCGCCGGATACAATGTCGGCAAGTCCCTCTATGAGCCCGACCTGGTGGACGAGGCGAAGCGCCTGATGGCGGCGGCCAGGGCCAAGGGCGGTGAGATCCCGGTGCCCACCGACGTGGTCTGTGGCAAGGAGTTCTCCGAGAGCGCCGAGGCCACGGTGAAGAAGGTGGACGAGGTCGCCGACGATGACATGATCTTCGACATCGGCCCGGAGACCGCGGCCCGTTTCGCCGACATGATGAAGGCCGCCGGTACCATCGTCTGGAACGGCCCGGTCGGGGTGTTCGAATTCGATCAGTTCGGCGAGGGGACCAGGACCCTGGGCCTGGCCATCGCCGAGTCCGACGCCTTCTCCATCGCCGGTGGTGGCGACACCCTGGCGGCGGTCGACAAGTACGGTATCGCCGACCGCATCTCCTACATCTCCACCGGTGGCGGTGCCTTCCTCGAGTTTCTGGAGGGCAAGAAGCTGCCGGCGGTGGCGATGCTGGAGGAGCGGGCCAAGGGCTGACGGAAGCGATGGGTGCGGCCCCGGCAGGGGCCGCGGCCTGGAGAAGAGATGCCAAGACGAACCAAGATCCTCGCCACCCTGGGTCCCGCCACGGACGATCCCCGCACCCTCGACGATCTGATCGGGGCGGGTGTCGATGTGGTGCGGCTCAACCTCTCCCACGGCTCCCACGAGGAACACCGGATCCGCGCCGAGACCATCCGCGACCGGGCCCGCGCCAGCGGCCGCCAGATCGGTGTGCTGATGGATCTGCAGGGACCCAAGATCCGCATCGGTGGCTTCCGCGACGGCAGGGTCGAGCTGCGTGAGGGGGGGGAGTTCGTCCTCGACACCGCCTGCGGCCCGAACGAGGGCGACGAGAACCAGGTGGGTCTCACCTTCCCCGACATGATTCGCGACCTGTCCCGCGGCGATACCCTGCTGCTGGCCGATGGCGCCATCCAGCTGTGGGTGGAGGAGGTGACCGACACCAGCGTCCGCTGCCGCGTGGACGTGGGCGGTGTATTGTCGAACAGCAAGGGAATCAACAAGCAGGGCGGGGGGCTGTCGGCGCCGGCCCTGACCGACAAGGACAAGGCGGACATCCTGTTCGCCGCCAGTATCGAGGCCGACTACCTGGCGGTCTCCTTCGTGCGCAGCGCCGAGGACGTGTTCGAGGCGCGGCGCCTGCTGCACGAGGCCGGCGGCAAGGCGGACATCGTCTCCAAGATCGAGCGCGCCGAGGCGGTGGATGCCATCGACGGCATCATCGAGGCCTCCGAGGCGATCATGATCGCCCGTGGCGACCTGGGGGTGGAGATCGGCGACGCCGAGCTGCCGGCGGTGCAGAAGCGGCTGATCAAGATGGCCCGCTCCGGCAACAAGGTGGTGATCACCGCCACCCAGATGATGGAATCAATGATCGACAGTCCGATCCCCACCCGGGCGGAGGTGTTCGATGTCGCCAACGCAGTGCTGGACGGCACCGACGCGGTGATGCTGTCGGCCGAGACCGCCGCCGGGCGTTATCCGGTGAAGGCGGTGGAGGCGATGGACCGGATCTGCCGCGAGGCGGAGAAACAGAGCAAGGTACGCACCTCCCACCACCGCCTGAACACCGTGTTCGGCCGGGTGGACGAGGCCATCGCCATGGCCACCATGTACACCGCCAACCACCTGGGAGTGGCGGCCATCGCCGCCCTCACCGAGTCCGGCTCGACGCCGAAGTGGATGTCGCGTATCAGCTCCGGCATCCCCATCTACGCCCTCACCAGCCACGTCGCCACCCGCCGCAAGGTGACCCTGTTCCGTGGTGTCTACCCGGTCAGCTTCGACGTCTCGGTACAGGACAGCCAGAAGGCCAACGAGGAGATCGTGGAGGAACTGCAGCGGCGCGGCGCGGTGCGTACCGGCGACCTGATCATCATCACCAAGGGGGATCTCAACGGCGTCGAGGGCGGGACCAACGTCATGAAGATCCTCCGCGTCGGCGAGCATATCCTGTCCGACCAGAGAATCGAACCGAACCAGTGACCGTTTTCACCACAGAGCCACAGAGGGCACGGAGACCGGTATAGTATCTCCAGTATCGAATCGACGCCTGGGCCCGCAGTGGAGATCCACCAGCGACCGGGGGCGCGACCCGGGACCATGCCAATGGTGGGATTGGGGTCGCCTCCGGATCGCAAGCAGGAAACCCCGTGCACTGCCTGTCTCTGTGGTTGCGACAACAAGCCACCCTGAATCAACGTAACGCTCAAGGAGAAAGAAGCCATGCCCCTGATTTCCATGCGTCAACTGCTGGACTACGCGGCCGAGAACGACTTCGGCATGCCGGCCTTCAACGTCAACAACATGGAGCAGGTCCACGCCATCATGCAGGCGGCGGACGAGACCGACAGCCCGGTGATCATGCAGGGATCGGCCGGTGCCCGTTCCTATGCCGGCGAACCCTTCCTGCGCCACCTGATCCAGGCGGCGGTGGAGGCCTATCCCCACATACCCATCGTCATGCACCAGGACCACGGTTCGTCGCCGGCGGTGTGCCTGCGCTCGATCCAGTCCGGTTTCACCTCGGTGATGATGGACGGTTCCCTGATGGAGGACGCCAAGACCCCGTCCAGCTACGAGTACAACGTGGACGTGACCCGGAAGGTGGTGGAGATGGCCCACGCCGGTGGCGTCTCGGTCGAGGGTGAGCTGGGCTGCCTCGGCTCCCTGGAGACCGGCGAGGCGGGCGAGGAGGACGGCGTCGGCGCCGAGGGCAAGCTGGACATGGACCAGATGCTGACCGACCCGGAACAGGCGGCCGATTTCGTCAAGCAGACCGGTGTGGATGCCCTGGCCATCGCCATCGGTACCTCCCACGGCGCCTACAAGTTCACCAAGCCACCGACGGGCGAGGTTCTGCGCATCGATCGCATCAAGGAGATCCACGCCCGTATCCCCAATACCCACCTGGTGATGCACGGCTCCTCCTCGGTACCCCAGGACTGGCTGAAGATCATCAACGAGTACGGTGGCGAGATGGGCCAGACCTACGGCGTGCCGGTGGAGGAGATCGTCGAGGGCATCCGGCACGGTGTGCGCAAGGTCAATATCGATACCGATCTGCGCATGGCATCCACCGGTTCGGTGCGGCGCCACCTGGCGGAGAACCCCTCCAATTTCGATCCGCGCAAGTTCCTGAAGGCGGCCACCGAAGGGATGAAGGGGATCTGCAAGGCCCGCTACGAGGCCTTCGGCTGCGCCGGCCACGCCTCGAAGATCAGGGCCGACTCGCTGGAGAAGATGTTCATGCTGTACGAGAAGGGCGAGCTCGACCCCAAGGTGAGCTGATCCAGGCCTGGAACGTTCAGCGCCACTACGTTGTATCATGCACGGAGCAGGGACGCCGGAGGTGTCCCTGCTCCGTTTCTGTCTGAGAAAAGGAGATTTCCCATGAAACCCAAGATTGCAACCGGCGCCAAAGCGGCCGTCGCGGCGCTCTCCCTGCCACTGCTGGCCGCCTGCGTCTCCACCGGGACCCAGCCCGGCGTGGTGGGTGGGAGCCTGCCGCGAAGCGACGGCTTTCTGACCGCGTCGGTGGCGCCGGGCCGCAGCGCCAGCTGTGCCGGCACCCCCTGCAACATCCACTACCGGACGCCGGATCTGGCCGGCGATGTCACCGTGGTGGCGAACGGGCAGACCGTCGGCACCTTCCCGCCGGGCACGGTGGTCAATCTTGGTGACTATGCCGAGACCACGGTGCGGATCACGGTCCCCGGGGCCGATGTGAAGCCGGCCTATGTCAACATGCCCAACGACAACCGCTGAGCCGGGGGCGCCTCAATAGAGTGGCAGCGGCGGCTGGGACAGTTCGACCAGCTGCTGCTCCAGCTGGGTCAGGTGCTCCTGCCAGTACTGGGTGGTGCCGAACCAGGGGAAGGCGGCGGGGAAGGCCGGGTCCTCCCAGCGGCGGGCGATCCAGGCGGCGTAGTGGATCATGCGCAGGGTCCTGAGGGGCTCGATCAGCGCCACCTCGGCAACCGGAAACGGCCGGAAGACCTCGTAACCCTCGCGCAGGAAGGAGAGCTGCAGCGCCATCTCCCGGCGGCTGCCCGACAGCAGCATCCACAGATCCTGGATCGCCGGCCCGGTGCGGCAGTCGTCCATGTCGACGAAGTGGGGGCCGCTGTCGGTCCACAGGATATTGCCGGGATGACAGTCTCCGTGGAGCGGGATCCAGTGGTCCCTGTCCAGTCGTCCGAACGCCTCCCCGATGCCGTCGAGCAGGGCCTGGGTCAGCTCCCGGTAACGGGCCTCCTGCTGGGCCGGGACCAGACCGTGACCGAGCAGGAAGTCGACCGGGTCCCGTCCCATGGCGTCGGGTTCCAGCACGGGGCGGTGCCGGAACGGGCGGCTCGTCCCCAGTTGATGAATGCGGGCCAGGAAACGCCCGATCCAGGCCAGGTTCTCCGCCGGCTCCAGCTCCGGCCAGCGCCCCCCCTGGCGGGGGAACAGGGCGAAACGGAAGCCGTCGTGGTACAGCAGTGTCTCCCCGCCGGGACTGCGCAACGGCGGGACCACCGGGATCTCGGCGGCGGCGAGGGCCAGGCTGAACCCGTGTTCCTCCCGGATCGCCGCATCGCTCCAGCGCTCCGGGCGGTAGAACTTGGCCACCAGGGGCGGCCCCTCCTCCATGCTGATCTGGTAGACCCGGTTCTCGTAGCTGTTCAGTGCCAGCATGCCGCCGTCGGGTCGGAATCCCGCTCCCTCGATGGCGTCCAGGATGGTGTCGGGAGTGAGCCGGGAGTAGGGGTGTTCAGACATTCTTGAGCCCGGCCGCGCGCAGGGCCCGGGCCAGGCGTGCCGGGTCGAAGCCGTGCAGTGGCCGGCCGTCGATCAGGATCAGCGGCACGCCGCGGCCGCCATGGCGCTGGAACTCGGCCCAGGCGCGCCGGCTGCGCTGGATGTCCTGCTCGCGGAAGCGGATCCCCCGTTCAGCCAGAAAGCGTTTCAACCGGCGGCAGTGCGTGCATTGGCGGGTGCCGTAGAGGATCAGCCGGGGTCCGTCGCCGCTCACCGTCCGGTCAGCCTGCGCTCCGCCTCGCGGTACTTCTCCGCCGTCCTGCGGATCACCTCCTCCGGCAGCCTCGGGGCCGGTGGCCTCTTGTCCCAGTCCAGCGTCTCCAGGTAGTCGCGTACATACTGCTTGTCGAAACTGGGCGGGCTGATGCCGGGGCGATACTGGTCCGCCGGCCAGAAGCGGGAGGAATCGGGGGTCAGCACCTCGTCGATCAGATACAGGTTGCCGCCGGCATCCAGTCCGAACTCGAACTTGGTGTCGGCGATGATGATGCCCTTGTCCCGGGCGTAGGCGGAACACTCGGTGTAGATTCGCAGGCTGACGTCGCGCACCCTGGTGGCGAGCTCGTCGCCCAGCAGTTCCCGGGTCTGGTCGAAGTCGATGTTCTGGTCGTGCTCGCCCTGCTCCGCCTTGGTGGAGGGGGTGTAGATCGCCTCCGGCAGCCGGTCGGCCTGGCGCAGGCCGTCCGGCAGCTGGATGCCACAGACGCTGCCGCTGGCCTGGTAGTCCTTCCAGCCGGATCCGATCAGGTAACCGCGCACGATCGCCTCCACCGGCAACGGCTTCAGTTTCCTCACCACCAGCGCCCGGTCGCCCAGCTCCGCCCGCTGGGCGGGATCGGGCACCACCTCTTCCAGTGGCAGACCGGCGAGGTGGTTGGGGATGATGTCGCGGGTGCGTCCAAACCAGAAACTGGAGACGCGGGTGAGTACCTCGCCCTTGCCCGGGATGGGCTGGGGCAGCACCACGTCGAAGGCGGAGAGCCGGTCGCTGGTCACGATCAGGAGGTGGTCGGCATCGACGTCGTAGATGTCACGCACCTTGCCCCGGTTGAGCAGTCTGAGATGGGGCAGGTTGGATTCGAAGAGGGCGTTGTCCATGGGTCTGTGGGGCGGTTGTAACAATGGAAAATCTGGAACCGAACAGTATACCGGAATCCACCGGCCGCTTCGCGGGGGGTGCAAATGGGAACGGGACTCCTGTGATCACCCACCGATTCCGGTAGAATGAATGGGGAACAATCCGTGTAACGCAGTATCGATCGAGGTGCAGTGATGGCAGCGAGTTCCGGCAGTGACGAGAAGAAACCAAAGGCCGCCCCGGCAAAGGGGCCGGCCGCCGGCCGCAGGAAGGCGGTGAAGAAGGCAGCGGCCCGGAAGAAGACGGCGAAGAAGAAGACCGCGAAGAAGAAGGCGGTGGCCAGGAAGAAGAAGGCCGCAGCAACCCGGCGTCCCGGCCAGGTGTCCCAGGTGAGCCCGAAGGAGCGTTACGAGATGATCGCCAAGATGGCCTATTTCCGGGCCGAGAAGCGGGGCTTCGAGCCGGGCTGGGAGCAGGAAGACTGGCTGGAGAGCGAGCGCCTGATCGACGAGATGCTGAAGAACATGGGCCGCTGACCCGCCTTTTCCCACCCGGCTGTGGAACAACCCTTCCCGCTAAGGGTAAATAGGCTTCACGACCCGTGTTATTATCCTACCAAATTAGTAGGTAATAGTGGGTAACAACCTGCCTGCGGGTGGGAGGAGATGAAGAAGTGGACAACGAGATGCCCCTCGAGAGCCGGGTGCTGCTGACCAAGGCGACCATGAGTATCCTGGATTCCTGGCGCCTGCGACCGGAGGAGATGCAGGTGGTGCTGGGCCTGCCGGAGAAGACGCGGGCCCGCAGCCTGCAGAAGTTCCGGACCCACGAGCCGTTTCCGGACGAACCCGGGATCCACCGGCGCGCCGACTATGTGCTGCGCATCGCCGGTGCCCTGCGGACCACCTATCCCACCAATCCGCACATGGGCTGGCGCTGGCTGCGGCAGAAGCACCGCCGCCTCGGCCGTACCCCCCTGTCGGTACTGCTGGAGGGGGGGGAGGATGGACTGGTGCAGGTCCTGGCCGAGCTGGACTGCACCTTCTGCTGGGACCTGAGCGGGTCCAGGTCCAACTGAGCCGGTCGTGTTTCAGCCCGGCGACCCCTGCCGGCGCCGGAGCCACACCTCCAGCCCCTGGGCGCAGAGGTGGATGTCCATCCCCAGCAGGTAGTCGAACTCCTCCGAACCGATGTTGCACCCGTGCCGCGCGAGACGGTCGAGGATGTGCTCCCGCAGCCGCTGCTCGATCGCCGCAGCGGGGGCTTCGCTGTCCGCTGAAGCCAGCGCCAGGGCGGCATAGGCATCGATCTCGCCATGCAGCGCCTGCGCCATTCCGGCCGGACCCTGCACCTCGCCGTAGTGGGTGAGGAAGATCCGCTCCGGGCCCGGTTCGAGCAGCCGCTCCAGGGTCCGGTGCCAGGCGTCGGGGTCGAACTGTACTGGCGTGCTGGGCAGGAACATGAACGGTCTGCCGTCCACCGTCAGCTCAGGATAACTGATGCCGAAGGTGTCACCGGTGAACAGACCGCGACTCTCCGGATCCCAGACGCAGAAATGGTGGCGTGCGTGGCCGGGCGAGTCCAGGCAGGTGAAACTGCGCTCCTCCAGTCGGAATCGGAAACCATCCTCCACTGCGACCACCCGTTCGGCGGGTACCGGCAGCAGTTCCCCGTATTCACGCCGGAAGGTCTCCTCGCCGTAGACCGCCACCGTACCGGCCCGCAGCCTGGTCGGGTCGATGAGGTGCGCGGCCCCCCGTGGATGCGCCAGCAGGCGGGCCTCCGGCAGGGCCGCCATCAGCTGACCGGAACCACCGGCGTGATCCAGGTGGACATGGGTGGGGACCACGTAGCGCACCTGTTCCGGGGTGATCCCCTTGTATCGCAGCAACGCCAGGATATGGGGGGCGGTCCGGGCCGTCCCGGTGTCGACGATGGCCGCCTCCTCACCCTGCCGGATCAGGTAGCAGGCGGCCAGGCCGGGGCGGTGGTAGTGGGTCTCGATGCAGGTGACGCCTGCGGTCAGATCCTGATGGACGGGTATCATGGTCGTGCTTCCGGGTCGGGGGGTAGCCGGACTCTGCCATGCCCGGATGCAGCGGTCAAAGGCCGATCAGCTCCCCTTCGAGTCCCTGGTAGCGTAGGACATCGAGCAGGTCGTGGGAGCGGATCAGCTTCGGGTTGTACTCCACCAGCAGCAGGTGCGGCTTGTCCGGATTGATGCGGACCGAGACCACGCCTTCGCGTTGCCGGTACTCCGATTCGAGCCGGGAAAGGGTGTCGTCGTCCAGGGCCTGGTCGATGTGCAGGGTCACGTCCGCCAGATCGATATCGGTCATGGTCTGCTCCTCCTTGTGCCGTCGTCGCCTGCTATCAAAGATAGCCCATTGCCGCCTCTCTTGGGGGCGCCGCCCCGGATGGGTGCTCCGTGGTCACCCGTTGCCGCTGCCCGCGCCTGGCGACGGGGCCTGGTATACAATCGACGGGCTGGCGACCCCCCGGCCGTTGCGCTTTTCGCAACGCCAACCGGAACAGAGATTCCCCGAGGAGAACAGATGAGCGCGCATATCTACAAGAAGATCGAGCTGGTGGGATCCTCCACCGAGGGTTCGGACCAGGCGATCGAGAATGCCCTGGCCAAGGCGGCGGACAGCATCCGCCACATGGACTGGTTCGAGGTGCAGGAGACCCGCGGCCATATCGTCGATGGCCGGGTGGCACACTGGCAGGTGGTGCTGAAGGTGGGGTTCCGGCTCGACTGACTTCCTTCCCACCGGCCGCCCCCGCCGCGCGGAGATCGCCTGCCGGGCGGGGCCGCCAGGAGCCCGGAGCCGGGGGATGCGCCACTCCATCGCCCCCCCTGCGTTATCAATGGTTGTTTTCTGATCGAACCTGAGCGCTCGGCGGCGGCACACGGGGGGAGGGGAGGGCGCTTCCTGTCCCCCTCAAGCGTGCGTGCGCGGGTTGAGCTCGGGCAGGTGCCGGCGGGGTTTCCAATTGCTCGTTCCGGTCCTGCGGGGTGCCGGCAGCCATGACGGCCGCAGCTGACGGCGGAAGCGCCGCTTCCAGTCGGGGAAGTCGATGTCGCCACCGCCGTAGAGGGCGTTGTCGAGCTCCTGCATCAGGGCGTCCATCGCCCGGGGATCGGAACGGGGGTGGATCTCCGACAGGCGCCGGCCCAGCTCCAGCAGCGGCTGGGGCGGGATGCCCAGATGCTTGTGGGCGAGGAACTTGAGCATGTAGGCCCATACCTCCGGGTCGTCTTCGCCGTCCACCACCCGCACGCAGAACCAGAGCCGGAACGAGCGCGGCAGACTGCGGACGAACAGCTGGCGCAGTCGCTGCAGGCGCCGGATCGGGGCCAGCCAGACCAGGAACTGGTGGAAACGGCGGGCGCTGAAGCGGATCAGGATGGCGATCTCCTCCTCCACCACCTGGACGAAGCGCTTGTTGCGCAGCCAGGCCAGGATCCAGAAGCCGATGGTGGCGGCGAACAGGCCGATCAGGGGGATCCACAACAGCAGGTCCTTGGCGCCGATGGCCAGCGCCTCGATGCTGCCACCCAGGGAGCCGGGTTCACCGGCTGCGACCAGTTGCCGGATCGGTACCGTGGCGGTCTCGACCCGGTTCGTGTCCACGTTCCACCAGTCCACCTTCAGCTCCGGTATCTGTACCTTGCCACCGTGCTGTGGCACCAGGGTGAAGGTCTCGGTGCGGTGGCCGAGCAGGTAACGGCCGTCGGAGGAGAGCCGTCCCTCCACCTCCGATTTCTCGCGGTAGACGTGGAAATCGTCGTTCCTGAGGAGCTGCTCGAACGAGGGCAGCTGGCCACCGCTGGCGCCGATGGCGGAGATGTCCACCACCAGCGTCAGGGGCTTGCCCGCGGCCGGTTTGTCCGCCCCTTTCAGATAGGACTGCAGGATCAGTCCGTGCAGAGGCAGCCACGGCTTGACGCTCTCGACCGCCGGCTGCACCTGCAGCAGGGTGGAGGCGGGTGCGGCGATCTCGAAGCGGTCGCTGCGCCCGGCCTGGGTGCCGCTCACATGGATCGCCGGGATGCTGATCTCGCCGCTCCGCAGGGGGGTGACCGCATAGTGGTAGCGGTTGACGATCTCGGTCCGGTCGCCGCGCCGGCGGGAGAGGGTGACCGGCCCGTCCAGCCGGCCGAAGATCAGGCCGGGACTGCCCGGCAGTTTCGGCTGCAGGGTGGTCAGGTTGCTGCTGCTGATCACCTCCAGGGTGAGGATGATGGTCTGCTGCAGGTAGGGGCGCCGCTCCGATACCGTCACCTGCAGCCGTGGCGCGGCGCCGCTGCCGCTCTGCGCGGCGGGCGGGGAGTAGCCCGTGGCCGGTGGCGTGCCCGGCCAGTTGCCCTGGCTCCGGGGGCGGGTCGGCGGCGGCTGTGCCGGCGCCTGCGGCGTGGGGGGCTGCGACTGGTAGGAGGGCTGCCGGGGTGCGGTCGGCTGCTGTGGGTAGCGGGGCCGGGTGGGCTGCGCGGGACGCGGTGTCTGCCTGGAGTAGGGATAGGCCGGCTGCTGGCCCGGCTGGGCGTAGGGCTGGTAGGGGGGCGCCTGGCGGCCGTAGGGCTGGTAGGGATTGGCCTGGCGGCCATAGGGCTGGTAGGGGTTCGCCTGCTGGCCGTAGGGGTAGCCGTAGCCGGGATAGCGCTGCTGGGCGGTCGCCTGGCTGACCGCCATGGCCAGCAGCAGGAGTATCGTCGCCTGGAGGAACAATCGCCTGTGCATGGTACCTCTCCCTCGTCCGTCTCCGGGCCGGCCGGCGCCGTGATGCCGGCGGGCTGCCGGTCGGAAGGCCGGTCCGCGGGGACAGGGGCCCGGATGGCAGCCGGTCACCATGGCCGTGGCTCCCGCAGCGGCCGCCCCTGCACCCGCATCTGGCGCTGCTCCTCGAGCATGAACTGGTTGCGCAGCAGGTAGGCCGGGTTGCCCTCGATCTGATCCAGCCACTGTTCCATCAGCAGGGTGGCGGTGCTGTCCCCCTCTCCCTCGCCCTCGGGACCGGTCTCGCCGCCCCGCTCCGGTGCCTGCTCCTCGGGTGTCTCGCCAAGCTGGTCGAACCGCTCCACCGCGTCGATCCCCTCACCGGGCGGCTGCAGCAGCTCGTCCGGGGGGCGCCGGCCACCGGCCGGTGGCTGCTGGCGCAGGGCCTGCCGCCGTTCGGTATCGCCGCTGCCGGGCTGCTCCGTCTGCTGTTCCCCCTCCTTTCCGGCCTCTTCCTCCTCCTTGCGGCCCTCACCCTGGTCGGTCCGTTCCTGCTCGCCGCCGCCGGCCTGCTGTTCACTGTCCGGCTGCTCGCCGCGGTCGCCCTGGTCCTGCTCGGAGCGGTCGCCCCGGTCCCCCTCCTCCTGCTGCCGGTCACGGCTGCCGCTCTCCGGTTTCTCCTGCTGCTCGCCACCGGCGGCCTGCTCCTGCTCCTGCCGGTCCGGCTGCTGGCCCGACTCGTTCTGCTGTTCCTGTTCCGCTTCGCCGGCCTGCTGCTGTTCCTCCTCCCTGCTGCCCTGGTCGGAGGTCTCGGTCTGGTCCGCCTGGTCGCCGCTGCTCCCCTGCTCGGTCTCGGCGTCCTGGCCCTCCTCGGTCTGCTCCTCCGACTCGCTGCCGGAGGCGGTCTGTTGCTGCTCCTGCTGTCGGTCCCCGCTCTCCGATGTCTGCTCACCGGTGCCGCTCTGCTGCTGTTCGCTCTGCTGGCCCGATTCGCCCTCCTGCTGCTGCTCGCCCGAGGACTGCTGTTCCGATTCCTGCTCCCCCGACTGGGATTGCTGCTCCTGCTGCTGCTGGCCCGACTGCTCCTGCTCCTGCTGTTGTTCACCGGACTGCTGCTGCTCCTGCTCCTGCTGCCCGCCGGACTGCTCCTGTTGCTGTTCCTTCTGCTCGCCGGACTGCTGCTGCTCCTGTTTCTTCTGTTCCTCCGACTGCTGCTGTCGCTCCTGCTGTCCGCCGGACTGCTGCTGTTCCTGTTGCTGCTTCTGTTCGTCCGGCTGTTCCTGTTCCTGTTCCTGTTGCTGCTCCTGCTGTTGCTCGCCGGACTTCCGCTCCTCATCCTGCTGCCGTTGCTGCGCCTTGTTCTTCTCCCGCTCCTTCTGCTCCAGGCGTTCCAGCGCCTCGGGGTCGATCTCGGCCAGCATCGCCTTGGCCAGCCCCAGGTTGTAGCGGGCGTCCTGCTGGTCGGGCTGCTGGTCCAGTACTGCCTGATAGGCCTGGATGGCGCCTTCGTAGTTGCCCTGCTGGAAACGGGAGTTGCCCAGGTTGTAGAGGGCATCCAGCCTCACCGCATCGCGATCCACGGCGGCGAACGCCTGCTCTGCCGCCGCATAGTCCTGGCCGCGGTAGAGCGCCACGCCACGCCGGTAGTCGTCCCCGAACAGGCGTGCCGCCTCGATGTAGCGGCCCTGGTCGAACAGCCGTTTCGCCATCTGCTCGTCGGTCTCGAACCAGCCCGCCGAAAGCGGCGGCGGGGCAATCGCGAGCAGGGCGAGCAGCAGTGGAACGGCCGGTCTCATCACGGCTTCTCCTCCAGCGTCCGGTGGGTCCTGAACGCCGGCAGCAGCACCAGCATCACCGGGATCACCAGCCAGTAGAAGCGCTCGTTCCAGACCCGGATGCGCTCGTCGGCGGTGGCCTCGGCGGCCTGTTCGGAGGTGGCCCAGTCGAGGATCCGGGTGGTGTCCCCGGCGCGGTAGTCCGCCGCCAGATAGAGCCCGTCCCCGGCCACGGCCAGCCGCTTGAGGCCGGCCTCGTCGAGCCGTGACTCCACCACCTGGCCCCGGCTGTCGGTGAGGAAGCGGCCGTTGTGCCCGGGTACCGGCCCCCCACCACTGGTGCCGACGGCGAGCACGCTGAGGCGGATGCCGTCGCGGGCCATGGCCTTCACCTGCTGCTCGATGCCGGGCTCGTCGAAGTCCCCGTCCGAGATCAGCAGGATGCTGTGCTGGCTCTTCTCCGGCTGGCCGGCGAGCAGGCTGCGTGCCCGTGCCAGGGCCTGGCCCAGACGGCTGCCCTGGAGCCGTACCAGGTCACTGGAGATGGCCGGCAACTGGTTGCGGATGGACTGGGTGTCGTCGGTGATGGGGGCGATGACGTGGGCGACGGAGGCGAAGGCGATGAGGCCGATACGCACTCCCCGGGCCTGGTTTGCCAAGTCCTCGATCTCCTGCCGCGCCCGCGCCAGTCGCGACGGCGCCACGTCGGCCACCTCCATGGAGCGGGAGATGTCCAGCAGGATCACCAGGTCGGCGCCGGGGGTGAACAGCTGGATCTCGGTATAGTCCCAGCGTGGTCCGGCCATGGCCACCACCAGGGCGCTCCACAGCAGGGCCCAGCGGCGGAAGCGTCGCCAGCGCTCGCCGGAGTGGAGTTCGCGGCTGCCGGTGAGGTGGGGCAGCAGGTGGCGGTCGGCGTAGCGCTGCAGCCGGGCATCGTCACCGAACTCGGCGCTGCGGCGCAGCCAGGCGCCGACCGGAAGGATCAGCAGCAGCCCGAGCAGCCACCAGGGTGCGGCGAAATGGAAGCCCAGGTCAGACACGTCCCACCCCCTCAGGCAGCCGGATGCGGCCCTCCGGGAACAGGCCGAGGAACAGCAGGATCAGCAGGGCGGCGCCCAGCGGCCAGCGGTACAGGGGACGGGGGATCAGCACAGTTCGTGGTTCCGCCTCGGTCTTCTCCAGGGCATCGATGCGACGCGAGATCTCCTCCAGCGCGCGGGTGTTGGTGGCGCGGAAATAGGCGCCACCGGTGGCGGCGGCGATCTGTTTCAGACTCTCCTCGTCCATGCCGATGTCGGTCTCCGGCCGGTACTGACCGTCGCTGCCCTGGATCATCACCTCCTGCTTGTTGCTGCCGACGCCGATGGTGTAGATGCGCACCCCTTCCCGCGCCGCCAGCCGGGCCGCCTCCAGCGGCGGGATCAGTCCGGCGGTGTTCTCGCCGTCGGTCACCAGCAGCAGCACGCGGGAGCCCTCCGGACGCTCGCGCAGCTTCTTCACGCTGAGGCCGATGGCATCGCCCATGGCGGTGGCATTGCCGGCCATTCCCGGAACGATGTCGTCGAGGATACGACGCACGGCACGCCGGTCCAGGGTCAGGGGTGACTGCACGAAGGCCTGGTCGCCGAAGATCACCAGCCCGACCCGGTCTCCCTGGCGCTTCCCGATCAGCTGTCCCATCACCCCCTTGACCACCGCCATCCGGCTCACCGGGCGGCCACCGCGGCTGAAGTCCAGCGCGGTCATGGAACGGGAGGTGTCGATGGCGAGCATCAGGTCGTAGCCCTCGTTGTCGATCTCGGTATGGGGTTCCAGCCACTGGGGCCGCATCACCGCCAGGGTGAGGGCGAGCCAGAGCAGGGCCAGCAGCAGGGCGTGCACCCGTCCGGCGATGGCGCTGCGCGGACGCCGGCCCTGGAAGTTGTGCCGCAGCCGGGCCAGCGACGGGTGCAGCAGGGTGGTGCGCTGGCCCTCGGTGGGGCGCTCCTCGCCGGGATGGACGAAGCGCGGCCAGAACAGCCGTACCAGCAGTGGCAGGGGCAGGGCGAAGGCCATCCAGGGCCAGTGGAACTCAAACACGGCGCAGCCTCCACCAGGACCGCTTCCGCCGGCCATAGACCTCCGTGCTGTTGCGGACCATGCGCTGGGCGGCGCGGATCAGCTCGTCCAGCGTCTCCTCTCCCGGCGCCCAGTCGTCCGGGGCATAGGGCAGCTGCAGCAGGATGCGCCCCCGGGCGGGCCAGTCGAAACCGTTCGGATCCTGTTCCCGCAGCCACTCCAGCCACTCCTCGCCGGAGAGGCGGGCGGCGCGCGCGCGGCCGAAGCGGGCGATGGCGATGCGGCGCAGCAGCTCGGACAGTTCGCTGGCGGCCTGCTTCGGCGTCAGCGTGTGGCGCCGGCTGCGCAGGTGGCGCAGGGCGGCCCATGCCTCCTGTTTCCAGCTGCCGGGGGGGTAGCGCACCAGGTAGCGCACCAGCGACACCAGCAGCAGGACGACCAGGATCACCAGCGCGGCGCCGATCCACCAGCCTGCGGCCGGTGGCCACCAGGAGATGGGGTCGAGCCCGTGGATGTCGCGCAGCCGGGGGCCCATCAGCGCAGGATCCGCAGCCGGCTGCTGTGAACCATGCCGGTCATCAGGGAGCGGTGGACGTCGCGGTCGGTGCGGATGGGAAGCACCGGGATGCCGAGGCGGTTGGCGGTGCCGGTGAGCAGCATGCGGTTGTGCTCCCACTCCTCGCGGTAGGCCTGGCGGCCGGCGGCGTCGTCGGTGTCGATCTCCAGCAGTTCTCCGTCGGGACCGGCGAACAGCGCATTGCCCATCTCGGGCAGCTCCCAGTCGGCCGGATCGTCCACCGGGATCATCACCAGGGTGTGGCGCTGACACAGCCGGCCCAGGGTGCTCTCCAGGCTGATCACGTCCCGGTTGAGATCGGCGATGAGGAAGATCAGGCTGCCGGTGGCGGTGCCGCGCTCGGCCCGGTGCAGGGCGCTGAGCAGCGGGTCCTTGCCCGCCTCCACCCTGCCGGACGGCCCGGAGAGGGCCTTCAGCAGGCGCCACAGGGCGCGCCGGTCCTTGGTCGGGCGGAAATGGTGGGGCAGGCTGCCGGCGGCGCCGAACAGCAGCCCGCCGACGCGGTCGTTGAGGCCGCTGGCGGCCCAGCCGAGCAGGGCGGCGGCGCGCGCCGCCTGGATCGACTTGAAGGTGCCGCGGGTGCCGAAGTTCATGTGCGGACCCTGATCCACACACAGTACCACGCTGCGTTCGCGCTCCTCCCGGAACACCTTCAGGTGGGGGCTGTTGGTGCGCGCCGTCACCTTCCACTCCATGTTGCGCACGTCGTCCCCCTCCTGGTACTCGCGCACCTCCTCGAAATCGAGGCCGGTGCCGCGGAACACCGAGGCGTAGAGACCGCTGAAGCTGGAGTTCACCAGGTGGTGGGAGGCCAGCCCCAGGGTGCGGGACTGGTGGCGCAGCTCCAGCAGGTCGTCGAGTTCGGGGTACAGCGGCATCAGGGGGAGTGCCTAGGGAATGGCGACCATGTCCAGCAGACGCGATACGAAATCGTCGGTGGTGATACCCTCGGCCTCGGCCTCGAAGGTGAGCAGGATGCGGTGGCGCAGGATCTCCGGTGCCACCTGCTGGATGTGGCCGGGGGAGACGAAAGTCTCGCCGTCGAGCCAGGCGCGGGCGCGGGCGCAGCGGGCCAGGGCGATGGAGGCGCGTGGCGATGCGCCGAAGCGGCACCAGCGCGCCAGGGTGTCGTCGTAGGCGCGCGGGTCACGGGTCGCCTGCACCAGATCGACGATGTAGTTGTTCAGTTTCTCGTCCAGGAACAGGCCGGCCACGTCCCGGCGCATGGCGAACAGGGCGGCCTGGGACAGGGGACGCTCCGGCGGTTTCGGCTCCTCCTTCAGCTGGCGGCTGTCCAGCTCCAGGATGGCCAGTTCCTCGTCGCGGTTGGGGTAGTCCACCCACACCTGCATCAGGAAGCGGTCGAGCTGGGCCTCCGGCAGGTGGTAGGTCCCCTCCTGCTCGATCGGGTTCTGGGTCGCCAGCACCATGAACAGCTCCGGCAGGGGATAGGTCCGCTGGCCGACGGTGATCTGGTGCTCGCCCATCGCCTCCAGCAGGGCCGACTGCACCTTGGCCGGTGCCCGGTTCACCTCGTCGGCGAGCAGGATGTTGTGGAACAGGGGGCCGGGGCGGAACTCGAACTCGCCCTTCTCGTGGCGGTAGATGTCGGTTCCGATCAGGTCCGACGGCAACAGGTCCGGGGTGAACTGCACCCGGTGGAAGTCGCCCTCGATGGCCTCCGACAGGGCCTTGACCGCGGTGGTCTTGGCCAGTCCCGGCATGCCTTCGACCAGCAGGTGGCCGTTGCTGAGGAGGCAGACCAGCATGCTGTCGATGAGTTTCTGCTGACCGATGATGCGGGAGGCGAGATGCTCCCGGAGAGGATCCAGATCTGTGGGGTTCATAGGATTGGCTACTGCTGTTGTCCGTTGCTGCGCGAGCCGCATCGGGCCTCTTCCGGACCCTCGTGAGGATGGCGACCTTGAACCGCCATCCTCACCCTTTCCCGCAGCCGATGCAAGCAGGGGAAGTATTTTCGAGTATTCGGGTTTTCTGCAAGGCCCGGAAAAAGGGCGCCACCGCGCCCCTCACCCCTCACCATCCAACGATCAACATCTCCAGCAGCGCCTTCTGGGCATGCAGCCGGTTCTCCGCCTCGTCCCAGACCACGCTGTGCGGGCCGTCGATGACGGAGGCGCTCACCTCCTCGCCGCGGTGGGCCGGCAGGCAGTGCATGAACAGGGCGTCGCCGTCGGCGGCGGCCATCACCGTGTCGTCCACCTGGTAACCGGCGAAGGCATGCTCCCGTTTCTGCTGTTCCTCCTCCTGGCCCATGCTGGCCCAGACGTCGGTGACCACCAGGTCGGCGCCGGCGGCGGCCTCGCGGGGGTCGCGCAGGATGCGGCAGTGGTCGGCGGCCGGTTCCAGGATCGCGGGATCCGGGTCGTAGCCCTCGGGACAGGCGATGTGCAGCCGGAAACCGAAGCGGCGGGCGGCGTTGATGTAGGAGTGGCACATGTTGTTGCCGTCGCCGATCCAGGCCACGGTGCGGCCGGCGATATCGCCGCGGTGTTCCAGGTAGGTCTGCATGTCGGCCAGCAGCTGGCACGGGTGCAGCAGGTCGGTGAGGCCGTTGATCACCGGCACCCGGGAGTGGGCGGCGAAGCGCTCCACGGTGTCGTGGGCGAAGGTGCGGATCATGACGCAGTCCACCATCCGCGACAGTACCCGGGCGCTGTCCTCGATCGGCTCGCCGCGGCCCAGCTGGGTGTCACGGGAGGAGAGGAACAGGGCGTGGCCGCCGAGCTGGGTCATGCCGGTCTCGAACGAGACCCGGGTGCGGGTGGAGGACTTCTCGAACACCATGGCCAGGGTACGGCCGTTGAGGGGTTCGTGGCGCTCGCCGGCATGCAGGGTCCGCTTCAACTCCACGGCACGGTGCAGCAGTCGCGTCAGCTCCTCCGTCGACAGGTCCAGCAGGGAGAGGAAATGCCTCGGTGTCGGGTCGTTGTCCATCAGTCTCCTCGTCGCCGGCGCGGCTCAGTCGCCGGACAGAAAGTCCCGGATCAGGCCGGCCAGCCGTCGTACCAGCTCGCCCGCCTCGTCGTCGCTCATCACCAGCGGCGGCAGCAGGCGGATCACCCGCTCCGCCGTCACGTTGATCAGCAGGCCCTGCTCCAGGGCGCGGCCCACCAGTTCACCGCAGGGGCGGTCCAGCTCGATGCCGATCAGCAGGCCCAGACCGCGGATCTCCTCGATACCGGACACCCCGGCAAGGGCATCGGCCAGGTCGGCCAGCAGAGTCGCCCCGAGGCGTTCCGCCCGCTCCACCAGCCGGTCCCGTTCCAGGGTGTCGAGCACCGCCAGCGCGGCAGCACAGACCAGGGGACTGCCGCCGAAGGTGGAGCCGTGGCTGCCCGGTCCAAGGAGCCCGGCCGCCTCGCCCCGGGCCAGGCAGGCACCGATGGGGACACCGTTGCCCAGGCCCTTCGCCAGGGTCATCACGTCGGGCAGTACGCCGGCGTGCTGACAGGCGAACATGCGGCCGCTGCGGCCCATGCCGGTCTGGATCTCGTCCAGCATCATCAGCCAGCCCTGGCGGTCGCACAGGGCGCGGATGCCGGCCAGGTAGTTCTCGTCGGGGATGTTGATACCGCCCTCGCCCTGGACCGGCTCCACCAGCACGGCGACCGCATTGGGGCTGTTCTCGGCCACCGCCTCCAGCGCCGCCAGATCGTCGAAGGGGACGCGCAGAAAGCCCTGTACCAGCGGCTCGAACCCGGCCTGGACCCTGCGGTTGCCGGTGGCCGACAGGGTGGCCAGGGTGCGGCCGTGAAAGCTCTGATCCATCACCACCACGGCCGGGTTGGCCACGCCCCGGTCGTTGCCGAAGCGGCGGGCGATCTTGAGCGCCGCCTCGTTGGCCTCGGCCCCCGAGTTGGAGAAGAACACCCGCTCCATGCCGGCGGCCCGGATCAGGCGCTCGCCGAGCTGTTCCTGCAGCGGGATGCGGTAGAGATTGGAGGTGTGGATGAGCTCACCCGCCTGGTGGCAGAGGGCGTCCCTGACCGCCGGGTGGGCATGGCCCAGACCGCAGACCGCGATCCCGGACAGGGCGTCCAGATAGCGTTTTCCCTCCATGTCCTGGAGCCATACGCCCTCGCCCCGCTGGAACGCCACCGGCAGGCGGGCATAGGTGGCCATCAAGGTATCCGGCATGTCACTGGTTCTCCAGCCCGGGTCCCGAAAAAACAAAAGGCAGCCCAGCCGTTACAGCGGAGGCCGCCCGGGATCGAGGGCATATCACGCGGAAAACCAATAATCATAGGCAGGTTGCTCTGTCAATGCAATAGCCTGTGGGAGGGCGATCTCTCCCGGGCGCAGCCGCCCCTCCCGCTACTCTCCTATGTTATTATGGGTATCCGGGAGTCGGCCGGATGATCGCTGCCACGGTTCCACCATGGCGGAGGAAAGTCCGGGCTCCACAGGACAGGATGCCAGGTAACGCCTGGGGGGCGCGAGCCCACGGAAAGTGCCACAGAAAACAGACCGCCCGACCACTCTGCCGGCGGTTCATCCGGTGGTCTCATCCACCGGTCGAAGCCGGCGAGTGGTCGGGTAAGGGTGAAAAGGTGCGGTAAGAGCGCACCGCGTCGCTGGTAACAGCGGCGGCAGGGTAAACCCCATCCGGAGCAAGACCAAATAGGGGGACGCTGGCGCGAGCCTGAGGTGTGGTCCGCACTGTCCCCGGGTAGGTCGCTCGAGGCGTCCGGCGACGGGCGTCCCAGATGAATGATCATCCCCGACAGAACCCGGCTTACAGGCCGGCTCCCACTTTTTTCCCCACTTTTCGGATCGCCGTTCCCGGCGGACCGGCGTTATCCGAGAATTCACTTTAAGTGCCGATTTTATTCCCCTGTATTCCTATATCTTTATGTCACAGGTTCTTTCTTGGTTCTCCATGTAAGCCGCTGTCTTTAAAGGAACTTTCCCTGATTTTGCGTCCTTGATCTCCTTGACAACCCCCGAATCCGGTACCTATTATGGGTTTAAGTGGGGAAAAGTGGGGGATTCTGGAGACAGGCGTCCCCCCAACCATCGGAGGGGGATTCTTGTTCCGCGGGGTCACGCAGCTCAACCTGGATGCCAAGGGGCGTCTCGCCATACCGACCCGGTACCGGGACCGGTTGCGGGAGCAGTGTGACTCCCAGCTGGTGATCACCGTCGACAAGGACCACTGCCTGCTGCTCTATCCCCTGCCCGAGTGGGTGGAGATCGAGCGCAAGCTGATGCAGCTGCCCTCGTTCGATCCGGTGACGCGCAACCTCCAGCGCCTGATGGTGGGCCATGCCACCGACGTGGAGATGGATGGTCAGGGGCGCGTGCTGCTGCCGCCGCCCCTGCGCCAGTTCGCCGGGCTGGAGAAGCGGGTGGTGATGATCGGGCAGGGCAGGAAGTTCGAGCTGTGGGACGAGGAGCTCTGGAACCGGCAGCGGGACGAATGGCTGGATACGGTGGATATGAGTCAGCTGGATTCGTCGAAGAATCTGGGAACCATCACCATCTGACCATGCCGGAGAGCCGTGCACATCGGCCGGTGCTCCTGGAGGAGGCGCTGGCAGGGCTGGATGTCCGCCCAGACGGCTGCTACCTGGATGGAACCTTCGGGCGCGGAGGACACGCCGGGGCGATCCTGGAGCGGCTGGGCGAGGAGGGCCGGCTGCTGGCCCTGGACAAGGATCCGGAGGCGGTGGCGTACGGGCGGCAGCGGTTCTGCCGGGACCGGCGCTTCCACATCCACCAGGGCAGTTTCGCCGCCATGGCGGCGCAGGTGGCGGCCCTGGGCTGGGAGGGCGTGGACGGCATCCTGCTGGACCTGGGGGTCTCCTCGCCCCAGCTGGACCGGGCGGAGCGGGGTTTCAGCTTCCTGCAGGACGGCCCGCTGGACATGCGCATGGACCCGGGCAGCGGTGTCAGCGCCGCCGACTGGCTGGCCGGGGCCAGTGAATCCGACATCGTGCGGGTACTGAAGGAGTATGGAGAAGAGCGCTTCGCCCGGCGCATCGCCCGGGCGATCCTGGAGCAGCGGGAGCAGGCGCCGATACGCACCACCGGCCGGCTGGCGGAGATCGTCGCCGCGGCGGTGCCGGTGAAGGAGAAAGGGAAGCACCCGGCCACGCGCAGCTTCCAGGCCATCCGCATCCACCTCAACCGGGAGCTGGAGGAGCTGGCGGCGTTTCTGCAGCAGGTGACCGGAGTGCTGCGGCCCGGCGGGCGGCTGGTGGTGATCAGCTTCCACTCCCTGGAGGACCGGATGGTGAAGCGCTTCATCCGCGAACAGAGCCGCGGCGACCGCTTCCCGCCGGGGCTGCCGGTGACCCGGGATCAGCTGCAGCCGAAGCTGCGGCCGGTGGGGCGGGCGGTCCGTCCCGGTGAGGCCGAGGTGGCCGCCAATCCCCGGGCCCGCAGCGCGGTGCTGCGGGTGGCCGAGCGCCTGGCGTGAGTCGGCGCACGCTGCTGCTGATCCTGCTGCTGGGCGCGGGTGTGCTGGCCAGCTCGGTGGCGGTGGTGTACGCCAAGTACAGCTCCCGGCGCCACTTCGTGGAGCTGCAGGGGCTGCGGGCACGACAGGATGCACTGGAGGTGGAGTGGAGCCGGCTGCAGCTGGAACAGGGCGCCTGGTCCACCAACGGCCGGGTGGAGCGGATCGCCCGTGACAGACTGAAGATGCACATACCCTCGGCGGACGAGGTGGTGGTGATACGACCTTGAGCAGGAGAGCGACAACGACCCGGAAAGGAAAGCGGCGGCAGCCGCCGGCCCAGGGGCGGGTGACCCTGCCGCGCTACCGGTTGCGCCGCTGGTTCCTGCTGTCGCTGCTGGGTATGGCCGCGGTGGTCCTGCTGTGGCGGGCGGTGGACCAGCAGATCTTCGAGACCGACTTTCTGCAGAACGAGGGTCAGCGCCGCTACCTGCGGGTGGTGGAGATGCCGGCCCACCGCGGCATGATCACCGACCGTCACGGCTCCCCCCTGGCGATCAGCACGCCGGTGGACTCGATCTGGGCCAACCCGCGGGTGCTGAGTCCGGACCGCCGCGTATTGACCCCGCTGGCCGGGATGCTGGGGATGAAGACCGATGAGCTGCGCCAGCTGCTGGCGCGCCGCAGCAACCGCTCCTTCGTCTACCTGCGCCGCCGTATCAACCCGGACCTGGCGGAGAAGGTGAGCCGCTGGGTGAAGGAGGAGGGGATTCGCGGCGTCGGCCTGCAGCGGGAGTATCGCCGCTTCTATCCCGCCGGCGAGGTGTTCGCCCATGTGGTCGGGTTCACCGACGTGGACGACCGCGGGCAGGAGGGCATCGAGCTGGCCTATGACGACTGGCTGCGCGGCATCCCCGGTCGCAAGCGGGTGATCCGGGACGGGCGCGCCCGGCCGGTGCGGGACGTGGAGAGCATTCGCCAGCCCCAGCCCGGCAAGGAGCTGACCCTGAGCATCGACCGCCGGCTGCAGTTCCTCGCCTACCGCGAGCTGAAGCGGGCGGTGAAACAGCACCGGGCGCGCTCCGGGTCGGCGGTGATCCTGGACGTGCGCAGCGGCGAGGTGCTGGCGATGGTCAACCAGCCGGCCTACAACCCCAACGGTTCCAAGAGCGGCCCTCCCGGCCGCTTCCGCAACCGCGCCGTCACCGATGTGTTCGAGCCCGGTTCCACCATGAAGCCATTCACCGTCGCCGCCGCCCTGGAGACCGGGCGCTACCGGCCGGACACGCGCATCGACACCCGCCCCGGTTTTCTCCGGGTGGGGCGTAACCGGGTGCGTGACCACGACAACCTGGGCGTGATCGACGTGGCCACGGTATTGCAGAAGTCGAGCAACGTGGGCTCCAGCAGGATCGCCCTGGATCTCACCGGCGAACAACTCTACCGGCTCTACTCCGGGGTCGGCTTCGGCACGGCGGCCAACATCGGCTTTCCCGGCGAGGCGAGCGGTCAGCTCACCCCCTGGCAGCGCTGGGCGCGCATCGACCAGGCCACCCTGTCGTTCGGCTATGGCCTGTCGGTGAACGTGCTGCAGCTGGCCCGGGCCTATGCGGTGCTGGCGGCCGACGGCGTGCGCCGGCCGGTCTCGCTGCTGCGGGTCGGGCAGCCACCGGAGGGGGAGCGGGTGATGCGCCCGGAGACCGCCCGCTCGGTCCGCACCATGCTGGAACGGGTGGTGGCGAAGGGTGGGACCGCGCCGCGGGCGGCGGTGCCCGGCTACCGCGTTGCCGGCAAGACCGGCACGGTGAAGAAGAGCATCGGCGGCAGGTACGCCGACGACCGCTACCTGGCCCTGTTCGTGGGCATGGCGCCGGCCAGCGACCCGCGGCTGGTGATGGCGGTGGTGATCGATGAGCCGGCGGGGAAGAAATACTACGGCGGCCAGGTGGCCGCGCCGGTCTTCTCGTCCGTCATGGCCGGGGCGCTGCGGCTGCTGAACGTGGCACCGGACGCCCTCGGGCCGGAGGCCGTGCGGCTGGCGGGAGGTGTGCAGTGACGGCGCTGGCGGCCCGAATGGAGACGATGCCCCTGAGCGCACTGCTGCAGCGGACGCTGGAGCGGGATCCGGAGATCGCGGCCCTCGCCATGGACAGCCGGGACGTGGTTCCCGGGGCCCTGTTCCTGGCCTGCGCCGGGCACAGCGCCCACGGCCTGGAGTACCTGGCGCAGGCGCTGGACCGGGGCGCGGTGGCGGTGGCCTGGGAGCCGGACGGGGCCTGGGACCGGCAGCGGGTGGCCGCACTGGAGGCCCCGGTCCCGCTGATCGAGGTGCCGGGCCTCGGCCGCCGGGTGAGCCACATCGCCGGACGCTTCCATGCCGATCCCAGCGCCGACCTCGATCTGATCGGCGTCACCGGCACCAACGGCAAGACCAGCTGCGCCCTGTTCATCGCCCAGGCGCTGGCACCCGACCTCCCCTGCGGCGTCATCGGCACCATCGGCAACGGCTATCCCGGCGAGCTGAGACCGGGGCGCCACACCACCCCGGACCCGGTGCGGCTGCAGGCCCTGCTGGCCCAGTTCCGTGACCGGGGCGCCGGCGCGGTGGCGATGGAGGTCTCCTCCCATGCCCTCGACCAGGACCGGGCCGCGGCCCTGCGCTTCGACCTGGCGGTCCTGACCAATCTCAGCCGCGACCACCTGGACTATCACGGCGACATGGAGAGCTACGCCGGGGCGAAGAAGCGCCTGTTCCACGCCCCTGGCCTGGAGGCGGCGGTGATCAACCTGGACGACGAACTGGGCCGGACCCTGGCCGGGGAGCTGGCCGGCGGGCCGCAGCTGATCGGCTATGGCTGCAGACGGGAGCCGGACCGGGCGTCGGTGGACCGCTGGCTCCACGGCGAGATCCTCGCCGTCGACGACGACGGCCTGCGGGTGGCGATCAGCGGCAGCTGGGGCGAGGGGCATCTCTCCACGCCCCTGCTGGGCCACTTCAACGTCAGCAACCTGCTGGCGGTGCTGGGGGTGCTGCTGCAGCGCGGGCTGCCGCTGGAGATCGCGCTGCAGCGGCTGGGCCGGCTGCCCGGTGTACCGGGCCGGATGCAGCGTTTCGGCGGTGGTGAGCGGCCACTGGTGGTGGTGGACTATGCCCACACCCCGGACGCCCTGGAGCACGTCCTGACCGCCCTGCGCCACCATACCCGCGGCCGGCTGATCTGCGTGTTCGGCTGTGGTGGTGACCGCGATACCGGCAAGCGGCCGCAGATGGGTGCGATCGCAGAACGGCTGGCCGACCTGGCGGTGGTCACCGACGACAACCCGCGGGGCGAGGACGGCGACCGCATCGTCGCCCAGATCCTGGCCGGCATGGAGCGGCCGGGGGCGGCCCGGGTACAGCGCGACCGGGCGGTGGCGATCCGCCAGGCGATCGGCGGCGCGCGTCCGGGCGACCTGGTGGTGGTGGCCGGCAAGGGGCACGAGACCAGCCAGGAGATCCGCGGGGTGAAGCACCCCTTCGACGATGCCGAGCAGGTGCGACGGGCGCTGCGGGAGTGGCCGGCATGATCCAGCACAGCCTGTCCGATCTCGCCCCCGCCCTGGACGCCCGCCACATCGGTCCGGACGCCAGCTTCACCGCGGTGAGCACCGATACCCGCACCCTGCGCCCGGGGGAGCTGTTCGTGGCCCTGCAGGGGCCGCGCTTCGACGGTCATGAGCACCTGGCGGAGGCGGAGGCGAAGGGGGCCGCGGCGGTTATGGTCAGCCGCCGGCCCGGAGTGGCGCTGCCCGGGCTGCTGCTGGAGGACACCCGCCGCGGCCTGGGTCGGCTGGCGGCCCTGTGGCGCCGCAGCTACCGCGGCCCGGTGGTGGCGGTCACCGGCAGCAACGGCAAGACCACGGTGAAGGAGATGCTGGCGGCGATCCTCTCCCGGCGGGGCAGTGTGCTGGCCACCGTCGGCAACCAGAACAACGACATCGGCCTGCCCCTGACCCTGCTGCGGCTGCAGGAGCACGACCACGCGGTGGTCGAGCTGGGTGCCAACCGCCCGGGGGAGATCGACTATCTCACCCGTATCGCGCGTCCCGACGTGGCGCTGGTGAACAACGCCGGTCCGGCCCATCTGGAGGGCTTCGGCAGTGTCGAGGGGGTGGCCCGCGCCAAGGGCGAGATCGTCAACGGTCTCGCCGCCGACGGCTGCCTGGTCTACAACGCCGACGACGACTGGGCCGGCCTGTGGCGGGAACTGGCCGGCGGCCGCCGGCTGGTCGGCTTCGGTGTCAACCGGCCGGCGGAGGTGAGCAGCCCGGCCCTTGCGCTGGAGCTGGCATGGAGCGGGCAGGGCTTTCGCAGCCGTTTCCCGGTACTGACCCCGGCCGGCGAGATCGACGTGGAGATCGCCCTGGCCGGAGAGCACAACCGGATGAACGCCCTGGCCGCCATCGCCGCCGCGCTGGTGCTTGGGGTCGACCGGGAGCGGATCCGGGAGGGGCTGGCCGGGCTGGCGCCGGTACCGGGCCGGCTGCAGCCGCTGGCCGGCCGCGACGGTATCGGCCTGATCGACGACAGCTACAACGCCAACCCGGCCTCGGTCGAGGCGGCGATCAGGGTGCTGGCGACGGCCCCGGGACGGCGTTTCCTGGTGCTCGGACCGCTGGCGGAACTGGGTGACGACGCCACCCGCTACTACCGCCATATCGGCGAGGCGGCACGGGCGGCGGGAATCGATGATCTCTACGCCGTCGGCGACGCCGCTGCCGCCGCCCGCGCGTTCGGTCCGCGCGGCCACGGCTTCGTCTCCCTGGAGCGGCTGCTGGACGGACTGGAGCAGGTGCTGGAGCCGGCCGACCGGGTGCTGATCAAGGGCTCGCGCAGCGCCGGCATGGAGCGGGTGGTGGAACGGCTGGCGGCCGCGGGGGAGGACTGAGATGCTGCTCTATCTTGCCGAGTTCCTGGCCCAGTACAACAGCGGCTTCAACGTCTTCCAGTACCTCACCCTGCGCACCATCCTGGGGGTGCTTACGGCGCTGGTCATCTCCTTCCTGGTGGGTCCGGTGATGATCCGCCGCCTTACCGTGCACCAGATCGGCCAGACCGTGCGCAGCGACGGTCCCCAGTCCCATCTCTCCAAGGCCGGCACCCCCACCATGGGCGGTGCGCTGCTGCTGGTGGCGGTGACGGTCAGCACCCTGCTGTGGGCCGATATCGGCAGCCGCTACGTCTGGACGGTGCTGGTGGTCACCCTGCTGTTCGGCGTCATCGGCTTCATCGACGACTACCGCAAGCTGGTGCTGAACGATCCGAAGGGGCTGTCGGCCCGCAGCAAGTACCTGTGGCAGTCGCTGGTGGGGCTGGGGGCGGCCCTGTTTCTCTACCAGACCGCCCAGGTGCCGGCAGAGACCCAGCTGATCATCCCCTTCGTCAAGAGCATCACCCTGGACATGGGCCCCTGGTTCGTGGTGCTCGGCTATTTCGTCATCGTCGGCTCCAGCAACGCGGTCAATCTGACCGACGGTCTCGATGGCCTGGCGATCATGCCGACGGTGCTGGTGGCGGGCGCCCTGGCCATCTTCGCCTATGTCTCCGGCCACGCCCGGATCTCCGACTACCTGCTGATCCCGCACCTGCCCGGGGTCGGCGAGGTGGCGGTGTTCTGCGGCTCCCTGGTGGGGGCCGGGCTCGGCTTCCTCTGGTTCAACGCCTACCCGGCCCAGGTCTTCATGGGCGACGTGGGGGCGCTGGCGCTGGGGGCGGCCCTGGGGGTGGTGGCGGTGATCGTGCGCCAGGAGCTGGTGCTGCTGATCATGGGCGGGGTGTTCGTGATGGAGACGGTGTCGGTGATCCTGCAGGTGGTGTCGTTCAAGCTCACCGGCAGGCGCATCTTCCGCATGGCGCCGCTGCACCACCATTTCGAGCTCAAGGGGTGGCCGGAGCCACGGGTGATCGTCCGTTTCTGGATCGTCACCGTGATCCTGGTCCTGGTCGGTCTGGCGAGTCTGAAGATCCGCTGACATGAATGCACGGGTGGAACAGAGTGGCAACGACACCGCCGGCAGGCCGGAGCGGCGCCGCAAGACCCTGGTGGTGGGCCTCGGCGAGACCGGTCTCTCCTGCGCCCGCCACCTGGCCGGGCGCGGTGTCCCCACCGCCATCGTCGACAGTCGCCGCGAACCGCCGGGGCTGGACCGGCTGCGCCGGGAGCTGCCGGACACCGCCCTGTTCCTGGGCCGCTTCGATCCGGCGGTGTTCGAGGCCGCCGAGCGGCTGGTGGTGAGCCCCGGCGTGTCGATCCAGGAACCCCTGATCCAGGCCGCCATCGCCCGCGGTGTGGCGGTGGAGGGGGATATCGAACTGTTCGCCCGCGCCGTCCGCGCACCGGTGGTGGCGATCACCGGGTCCAACGGCAAGAGCACGGTGACCAGCCTGCTCGGCGAGATGGCGCTGGCGGCGGGGCTGAACACCGCCGTCGGCGGCAACCTGGGCCGGCCGGCCCTGGAGCTGCTGGACGATGCAGTACAGCTCTACGTGCTGGAGCTCTCCAGCTTCCAGCTCGAGACCACCGCCAGCCTGGCGCCGCGGGCGGCGGCCATCCTCAACCTGTCGCCGGATCACCAGGACCGCTATCCGGACATGGCGGCCTACGTGGCGGCCAAGGCACGCATCCTGCGCGGCGCCCGGACCGTCGTCCTCGGCCGTGACGATCCCCGGGTGATGGCGCTGGCGGGCGGGGTGGAGCGGCTCCTCACCTTCGGCCTGGACCGGCCGGTGGAGGAGAACGCCTTCGGCCTGCGTCGGATCGGCGGGGAAGAGTGGCTGTGCCGTGGTCATGCGCCGCTGGCACCGGCCTCCGAGCTGCTGCTGCCCGGACGCCACAACCTGGCCAATGCCCTGGCGGCCCTCGCCCTGGGGCATGCCATCGGCCTGCCGGCAGAGGCGATGCGCCGCGCCCTGGGCCGCTATACCGGGCTGCCCCACCGGACCCAGTTCGTGGCCGAGATCGACGGCGTGCGCTGGTACAACGACTCCAAGGGGACCAATCCGGGCGCCACCCTGGCGGCGCTGGAGGGGTTCCACCGCCCGGACAGCGATGCCCGCACCGTGCTGATCGCCGGCGGTGATGCCAAGGGTGCCGACTTCTCGGTGCTGGCCGATGCGGTGGAGCGCTGCGTCCGCTGCCTGGTGCTGCTGGGACGCGATGCCCCGCTGCTGGAGCGGGCGCTGGCGGGCCGGGTGCCGGTGCGCCATGCCGCCGACATGGCGGCGGCGGTGGCGGCGGCGGCAGAGGAGGCCCGTCCCGGCGACCGGGTGCTGCTGTCGCCGGCCTGTGCCAGTTTCGACATGTACCCCAACTACGCCGTCCGCGGCGAGCAGTTCATGGAGCTGGTGCGGGAGCGGCAGGCATGAGGGCGGCGGCGCGCAACCAGGCGACGGTGGCCGGTGCCGGTCCGGCGCTGCCGCCGCTGGACTACCTGCTGATCCTGGCGGCCCTGGCCCTGCTCGGGCTGGGCCTGGTGATGGTGGCCTCGGCCTCGCTGCACCGCATCCCGGATGCCCCGTTCCACTACATCGTCCGCCACCTGGTCGCCCTCGGTCTCGGCCTCGGCGGTGCCGTCGCCGTGGCGCTGCTGCCGATGTCGTTCTGGGAGCGCAGCGGCACCACTCTCTACTTCATCGGCCTGCTGCTGCTGGGACTGGTACTGCTGCCGGGCGTCGGTCGCGAGGCCAATGGCGCCGTGCGCTGGATCCCGCTGGGCCCGTTCAACCTGCAGAGCTCCGAGTTCATGAAGCTGTTCCTGGTGGTCTACATGGCCGGTTACCTGGTGCGCCGGCAGCAGGAGGTGGCCACCAGTGTGTGGGGATTCATCAAACCCATGATCCTGCTGATCCTGGCCGCCGTCCTGCTGCTGCTGCAGCCCGACTTCGGCACCACCGCGGTGCTGATGGCCACCGCCATGGGGATGCTGTTCCTCGGTGGCGTGCCGCTGTGGCAGTTCGGTGTGCTGCTGGCGCTGGCGGTGTCGGCACTGGCGGGACTGGTGCTGGTCTCGCCCTACCGGCTGCAGCGCATCACCGCCTTCCTCGATCCCTGGGCCGACGTGCAGAACAGCGGTTACCAGCTGGCCCAGGCGCTGATCGCCTTCGGCCGCGGCGAGTGGTTCGGCGTCGGCCTGGGCGCCGGCATCCAGAAACAGTTCTACCTGCCGGAGGCGCACACCGACTTCCTGATGGCGGTGATCGGCGAGGAGCTGGGTCTGCTGGGCACGGTCACCGTGATCCTGCTGTTCGGGGTGATCGTCTGGCGCGCCTTCCGCATCGGTGCCGGGGCCGAGTCCCGCAGCCGTTTCGCCGCCTACGTGGCCCAGGGCTTCGGCCTCTGGATCGGGCTGCAGGCGTTCATCAACATCGGCGTCAACGTCGGCCTGCTGCCGACCAAGGGCCTGACTCTGCCGCTGATGAGCTACGGCGGCAACAGCCTGATCGTCGCCTGCCTGGTGATCGGCATCCTGGTGCGTATCGACTACGAGACCCGGCGCAGTCCGGCGGGGGAGGGGAAGTCGTGGGTACGCGCGTGATGGTGATGGCGGGCGGCACCGGCGGCCACGTCTTTCCCGCCCTGGCGGTGGCGGACGAACTGCGCCGGCGCGGCCTGGAGGTGTGCTGGCTCGGCACCCCGGACAGCTTCGAGAGCCGGCTGGTGCCCGGTCACGGCTTCCCCATGGAGCTGGTCGGCATCCGCGGCCTGCGTGGCAACGGGATCGCCGGCTGGCTGCTGGCCCCGTTCCGCCTGCTGCGTGCCTGCGGCCAGGCCCTGGGCGCCCTGCGCCGCCGCCGTCCCGCCCTGGTGCTGGGGATGGGGGGGTTCGCCAGCGGCCCCGGCGGGCTGATGGCCTGGCTCACCCGCATCCCGCTGGTGATCCACGAGCAGAACGCGGTCCCCGGCCTGACCAACCGCTGGCTGGCGCGTCTCGCCGACCGGGTGCTGGAGGCCTTCCCCGGCAGCTTCGGACCGGCCCGGCGGGCGCAGCTCACCGGCAACCCGGTACGGCCGGAGATCAGCGCCCTGGCGGCGCCGGAGGAGCGCCTGTCCGGCCGCGCCGGGGCGGTACGGCTGCTGGTGCTGGGGGGCTCCCTCGGTGCCCAGGCCCTGAACGAGAGCCTGCCCGCCGCCCTGGCCAGAGTGGCGCCGGAGGATCGCCCCGAGGTGCGCCACCAGGCCGGCCGGGGCAAGGACGAGGCCACCCGCGCCGCCTATGCGGCCGCGGGCGTGGCGGCCGAGGTGACCCCGTTCCTGGAGGAGATGGCCGCGGCCTACGGCTGGGCCGACCTGGTGATCTGTCGCGCCGGTGCCCTCACCGTGGCCGAGCTGGCGGCGGCCGGTATCGGCGCCATCCTGGTCCCCTATCCCCACGCCGTGGACGACCATCAGACCCGCAACGCCGGCTACCTGGTGGACGGCGGCGCCGCCCTGCTGCTGCCCCAGGCGGAGCTGACGCCGGAGCGCCTGGCCGACCTGCTGCGGCCGCTGCTGCAGGATCGCCCGCGGCTGCTGGAGATGGCGCGGCGGGCGCGGCGGCTGGCGCTGCCGCAGGCCACCGCCCGGGTGGCGGACGCCTGCCAGGAGGTGCTGGGATGAGCAAGCCGGTCCTGCATGGGCGGCGCCGGGCGGCGGAGGCGATGGGCCGCATCCGCCAGCTCCACTTCGTCGGCATCGGCGGCTCCGGCATGAACGGCATCGCCGAGGTGATGCTCAACCTGGGCTACCGCATCTCCGGCTCCGACCTGAAGGCCAATGCCGCCACCCGGCGGCTGGAGGAGCTGGGCGCCAGCATCCATATCGGCCACGCCGCCGGCAACATCGACGGTGCCGACGCGGTGGTCATCTCCAGCGCGGTGCGGGAGGAGAACCCGGAGGTCCAGGCGGCGCGGGAGCGGCGCATCCCGGTGGTGCCGCGGGCGGAGATGCTGGCCGAGCTGATGCGCTTCCACTACGGCATCGCCGTCGCCGGCACCCACGGCAAGACCACCACCACCAGCCTGGTGGCCAGCGTGCTGGGGGAGGCGGGCCTGGATCCCACCTTCGTCATCGGCGGCCGGCTCAACTCCGCCGGCACCCATGCGCGGCTGGGCGAGGGGGAGTACCTGGTGGCCGAGGCGGACGAGAGCGACGCCTCCTTCCTCTACCTGCAGCCGATGCTGGCGGTGGTGACCAACGTCGACGCCGACCACATGACCACCTACGGTGGCGACTTCGAGCGCCTGCGCCGGACCTTTCTCGAGTTCCTGCACCACCTGCCCTTCTACGGGCTGGCGGTGCTCTGCATCGACGACGACCAGGTGCGCGGGCTGCTCGGCCGGGTGACCCGGCGGGTGTTGACCTACGGCACCCGTGCCGGTGCCGACCTGCGCGCCTGCGACATCCGCGCCGAGGGGCTGCGCACCCACTTCCGGGTGGAGCGGGCGGGGGAGGAACCCTTCGACGTCACCCTCAACATGCCCGGGCGCCACAACGTGCTCAACGCCCTCGCCGCCATCGCCGTGGCGCTGGAACTGGGGTGCGGGCCGGAGGTGATCCAGCGCGCCCTGGCCCGGTTCCAGGGCATCGGCCGGCGCTTCCAGGCCAGCCGCTGCCCGCTGCCAGGCGGTGGCGAGGTGATGCTGGTGGACGACTACGGCCACCATCCGCGCGAGCTGGCCGCCACCCTCGACGCGGTGCGCGAGGCCTGGCCCGGCCGCCGCCTGGTGCTGGCGTTCCAGCCCCACCGCTACACCCGCACCCGGGAGCAGTTCGAGGATTTCGTGCAGGTGCTGTCGCGCCCCGACCTGCTGATCCTGACCGAGGTCTACGCCGCCGGCGAGACCCCGATCCCGGGGGCCGATGGCCGCGCCCTCAGCGGCGCCATCCGCGCCCGCGGCCAGCGGGTGCCGGTGTTCGTGGATCCGGTGACCGAGCTGCCGGAGGTGATCCTGGGGCTGGTGCGGCCGGACGACATCGTGCTGCTGATGGGCGCCGGCGACATCGGCGCCGTGGCCGCCGCCCTGCCGGAACGGCTGCGGCAGGAGGCGGGGGCGTGACGCGGAGACTGCACATGGGCTGTGGCGAGTCCCTCGGCGGGGTCGCCCCGGAGAGGCGGCGGGTGAAGACCGGAGGCTGGAAGCCGGGATCGCCCGGGAACGGAGTCGTGGTGTCCCCGCAGGGGAGGGCGGACAGATCCTCCCCCATGCCGGCGCCATCGGGCCGCCGGGAGGAGAGGTCGTGATGGCGGCGACTGAACAGACCGGGCTGCGCGGCGAGCTGCTGGAGAACGAGCCGCTGGCCCGCCACACCACCTGGCGCGTGGGTGGCCCCGCGCGGCGTTTCTACCGCCCGGCGGACGGCGACGACCTGGTCGCCTTCCTGCGCCGGCTGCCTGCCGACGAGCCGCTGCTGTGGCTCGGCCTGGGCAGCAACCTGCTGGTGCGTGACGGCGGCTTTCCCGGCACCGTGATCGCCACCAGCGGCCGGCTGCAGCGGCTGGAGCGGGCCGGCGACGACATGATCCGGGCCGAGGCCGGCGCCTCCTGCGCGGCGGTGGCCCGCTTCGCCGCCCGCGCCGGCGGCACCGGCCTGGAGTTCCTGGCCGGTATCCCCGGCACCCTGGGCGGCGCCCTGGCGATGAACGCCGGCGCCTTCGGCGGCGAGACCTGGGAGCGGGTGCGGGAGGTGGAGACGGTGGACCGTCGCGGGGTGGTGCGCCGGCGCGGACCGGAGGCGTTCGAGGTGGGTTACCGCTCGGTGACGGGGCCGGCGGGTGAGTGGTACCTGGCCGCCCTGCTGGCGGTCGGGGAGGGGGACGTGGAGCGGGCGCGGGGGCGCATCCGCTCCCTGCTGGAGCGGCGCAACGCCACCCAGCCCGTCGGCCAGCCCAGCTGCGGCTCGGTGTTCCGCAATCCGGAAGGGGACCACGCGGCGCGGCTGATCGAGGCGGCGGGGCTGAAGGGACGGCGGCTGGGCGGGGCCCAGGTGTCGGAGAAGCATGCCAATTTCATCATCAACACCGGCGGCGCCAGCGCCGCCGAGATCGAGGAGCTGATCGAACAGGTGCGCAGCACGGTACGTGCGGCCAGTGGCGTGGAGCTGCAGACCGAAGTGCGTATCGTCGGCGTGGTGGCGGAGGAGAGGAGATGACCCGGGCGGAGGATTTCGGCCGCGTGGCGGTGCTGATGGGTGGCCTCTCCGCCGAGCGCGAGGTCTCCCTCAACAGCGGCGGAGCGGTGCTGGCGGCGCTGCTGCGCCAGGGGATCGACGCCATCGGCATCGATGTCGGCGGCGACGTGCTGGAGCGGCTCGCCGCTGGCGGTTTCGACCGGGTCTTCATCATGCTGCACGGCCGCGGCGGCGAGGACGGGGTGATGCAGGGGGCGCTGGAGCTGCTCGGCATCCCCTATACCGGCAGCGGCGTGGCCGGCTCCGCCCTCGGCATGGACAAGTACCGCTGCAAGCTGCTGTGGCAGGCCCTCGGGCTGCCGACGCCGCCGTTCGCCCTGCTGCGCGAACCGGCGGACCTGGAGCGGGCGGTGGCGCTGGGCTTCCCGCTGATGGTGAAGCCGGTGCACGAGGGCTCCAGCGTCGGCATGGCGCGGGCCGACGACGAGGCGGCGCTGGTGCAGGCGTGGGAGGAGTCGGCGGAGTACGACAGCGAGGTGATGGCGGAGCGCTGGATCGAGGGGGCGGAGTACACGGTCTCGATCCTCGGCGACGAGGCGTTGCCGGCGATCCGGCTGGAGACGCCGCACCTGTTCTACGACTACGACGCCAAATACCACGCCGACGACACCCGCTACCACTGTCCCGCCGGCCTTGCCGACGACGCCGAGCAGGCGCTGCGGACACTGGCGCTGCGCGCCTTCCACGCGGTCGGCGCCGAGGGCTGGGGACGGGTGGATCTGCTCGCCGACGGTGCCGGTGCACCCTACCTGATCGAGGTGAACACGGTACCGGGGATGACCGATCACAGCCTGGTGCCGATGGCGGCGCGGGTCGCGGGCATGGACTTCGACCGGCTGGTGTGGCGCATCCTGGAGCAGACCCTGGAGACCAACCGATGACCAGGCGGCGCAACGGATCCGGCAGGCGGCAGCCGCAACGGCGCATCCCGTGGCGCCGCCTGGGCCGCTGGCTGGCCGCCGCCACCGTCGCCGGCGTGGTGGCGGGCGCCGTCGCCTGGGGTGTGCACACCCTGGCCGATCCCCGCGTCCTGCCCCTGAAGGTGGTGCGCATCGATGGCGAGCTGCGCCACCTGGACCGGCGTGACATCGAGGCGGCGGTGGGCCGGGAGATCCGCGGCAACTTCTTCACCCTGGACGTGCACCGGGTGCGGCGGGCGGCGGAGGCGCTGCCCTGGGTCGACTGGGTGACGGTGCGGCGCATCTGGCCCGACACCCTGCAGATGACGGTGCACGAGCAGGTACCGCTGGCGCGCTGGGGGAAGGGGCGCCTGGTCAATCCGCGCGGCCGCATCTTCGCCCCCGAGGGTGGCCGGCTGCCCCGGGGACTGGCCCGGCTGTCCGGCCCGGATGCGGCGGCGGAGGAGGTGGTGTCCCGCTATCTGGCCCTGAAACCGCGCTTCGAGGCACTGGGGCTGCGGCTGGCCAGCCTCGGCATGGACCCGCGGCGGGCCTGGAGGATCGGCTTCCGCAACGGCCTGAAGCTGGATCTGGGGACGGAGGAGACGGACCGCCGCCTGGCCCGCTTCCTGCGCTTCTATCCGGCCCTGGCGCGGCAGCCGGGACGGCGGCCGGTGACCATCGATCTGCGCTACGTGAACGGATTCGCGGTGCGCTGGGAAAAACTGGAACAGCGATCGGACGGGCCGCGCAAGGCGTTGCCCGGCGAACGCAGCGGAGGCCGTCCGGCGACGGCCGGCAGGGGACAGGTTTAGATGACCAAGAAGGTGGAGAAGAATCTCATCGTCGGGCTCGACATCGGCACCTCCAAGGTGGTGGCCATCGTCGGTGAGCTGAAGCCGGACGACGAGATCGAGATCATCGGCATCGGCTCCCATCCCTCGCGGGGGCTGAAGAAGGGGGTGGTGGTCAACATCGAGTCCACGGTGCAGTCGATCCAGCGGGCGGTGGAGGAGGCGGAGCTGATGGCCGGCTGCCAGATCCACTCGGTCCACGCCGGCATCGCCGGCAGCCACATCCGCAGTCTCAACTCCCACGGCATCGTCGCCATCAAGGACCGGGAGGTGACCCACGGCGACGTCGAGCGGGTGATCGACGCCGCCCGGGCGGTGGCGATCCCGGCGGATCAGAAGATCCTCCACATCCTGCCCCAGGAGTTCATCATCGACGAGCAGGAGGGGATCAAGGAGCCGGTGGGCATGTCCGGGGTGCGGCTGGAGGCGCGGGTGCACATGGTCACCGGCGCCGTGAGCGCGGCCCAGAATATCGTCAAGTGCGTGCGCCGCTGCGGCCTGGAGGTGGACGACCTGATCCTGGAACAGCTCGCCTCCAGCTACTCGGTACTGAGCGACGACGAGAAGGAGCTGGGGGTCTGCCTGGTGGACATCGGCGGCGGCACCACCGACATCGCCGTCTTCACCGACGGCTCCATCCGCCACACCGCGGTGATCCCCATCGCCGGCGACCAGGTGACCAACGACATCGCCGTGGCCCTGCGCACCCCGACCCAGCACGCCGAGGAGATCAAGATCAAGTACGCCTGCGCCCTGACCCAGCTGGCGGCCAGCGACGAGACCATCGAGGTGCCCAGCATCGGCGACCGGCCGGCGCGGCGGCTGTCGCGCCAGACCCTGGCCGAGGTGGTGGAGCCGCGCTACGAGGAGCTGATCGGCCTGATCCAGGCGGAGCTTCGACGCAGCGGCTTCGAGGACCTGATCGCCGGCGGCGTGGTGCTGACCGGCGGCAGTTCCAAGATGGAGGGGCTGATCGAGCTGGCGGAGGAGATCTTCCACATGCCGGTGCGCCTGGGCATGCCGCGCTATGTCACCGGCCTGGTGGACGTGGTGCGCAACCCGATCTACGCCACCGGCGTCGGGTTGCTGCTGTTCGGCTACCACAACCGCCGCAGCCGGCTGCAGGAGCTGCCCTCCGGCCACGGCGTGAAGGCGATCTGGGAACGGATGAAGAGCTGGTTCCAGGGGAATTTCTGATGCCTGGCATCGATTCGACGGGGTTGTCTTTCCGGCAACGGCGCAAAGGGCGCGAAGATCGCCGGCCTTCGTCGCTGCGGCAGTGGCCGAGGCTGTGGAGCAGGGAGACTCCGCCGCTCCCCGGCGGAAAAAAGCCGCCAGGGGGAACGGCGGTCGGTGCAGGAAGGGGGATGCAAAAGGTTTTCAGGGGGCGGTTGAGAACCGCGCCCGCGGGGTGATTTTTCAGTTGATTGTTTGCGAACAGAATCGGGAACGAGAGGAGCGAGGACAATGTTTGAACTGATGGATGCATACAGCCAGAACGCGGTGATCAAGGTGGTCGGCGTCGGTGGTGGCGGCGGCAACGCGGTCAACCACATGCTCAACGCCAACATCGAGGGGGTCGACTTCATCTGCGCCAACACCGATGCCCAGGCGCTGAAGAACAGCGAGGTGCGCACGGTGCTGCAGCTCGGCTCCAACATCACCAAGGGATTGGGCGCCGGTGCCGACCCCGGGGTGGGGCGGGAGGCGGCGCTGGAGGACCGCGACCGTATCCACGAGGCGCTGCAGGGGGCGGACATGGTGTTCATCACCGCCGGCATGGGTGGTGGCACCGGTACCGGCGCCGCGCCTGTGGTGGCCGAGGTGGCGCGGGACCTGGGAATCCTCACCGTGGCGGTGGTGACCAAGCCGTTCCCGTTCGAGGGCAACAAGCGCATGGCCATCGCCAACCAGGGTATCGACGAGCTGGGGCAGTACGTGGATTCCCTGATCACCATCCCCAACGAGAAGCTGCTGGCGGTGCTGGGCAAGGAGATGAGCCTGCTCAACGCCTTCAAGTCCGCCAACGACGTGCTGCTGGGGGCGGTGCAGGGCATCGCCGAGCTGATCACCCGTCCCGGCCTGATCAACGTCGACTTTGCCGACGTGCGCACGGTGATGTCGGAGATGGGCGTGGCGATGATGGGCTCCGGTTCCGCCCGCGGCGAGAACCGGGCCCGGGACGCGGCGGAGGAGGCGATCCGCAGCCCGCTGCTGGAGGATATCGATCTGTCCGGCGCCAAGGGCATCCTGGTCAACATCACCGCCGGCCTGGACCTCTCCATCGGCGAATTCGACGAGGTGGGCAGCACGGTGAAGGAGTTCGCCCGCGACGACGCCACCGTGGTGGTCGGCACCGTGATCGATCCGGAGATGTCGGACGAACTGCGTGTCACCGTGGTGGCCACCGGCCTGGGCGACGCCGGCGACAGCGTGCTGACCCCGAGCCAGCCCCAGGAGGCGCCGGTACGGCTGGTCAACTCCGATGTCGCCGATGCCGGTCCGGCCGACTACCGCGACATGGACAGCCCGACCGTGATCCGTCGCGACCGCCAGGCCGCCAAGACCTATGTCGACGCGGCCCAGGACAAGGACATGGACTACCTGGACATCCCCGCCTTCCTGCGGCGGCAGGCGGACTGATCCGGTTCGCACCGGGGCGCCGCTCCTGCAGGGAAGGCTCCGACCTGCAGGAGCGGCGCCCCGGCGTGAATGGCTGTCCGGCCCGAAGCCCGGCGCTTGACCTGTCACCTCAATATGAGTAATTTGCGCTGTTCTTAATTTTTCCCTGATTCATCGGGCGCTGGCGGCTGCAACCGGGCCGGCAGATGGGAGGTCATTGTCGTGGAACTGAGTGGTGCCGAGATCGTCGTCCAGTGTTTGAAGGACGAGGGCGTGGAACATGTGTTCGGCTACCCGGGCGGGGCCGTGCTGCACATCTACGATGCATTATTCCAGCAGGACGAGGTCCGGCATATCCTGGTACGCCACGAGCAGGGCGCGGTGCACGCGGCGGACGGCTATGCCCGCTCCACCGGTCGCCCCGGCGTGGCGCTGGTGACCTCGGGTCCCGGGGCCACCAACGCGGTCACCGGCATCGCCACCGCCCACCTGGACTCCATCCCGCTGGTGGTGCTCACCGGCCAGGTGCCGACGCCGTTCATCGGCAGCGATGCCTTCCAGGAGGTCGATACCGTCGGCATCACCCGTCCCTGCGTGAAGCACAACTTCCTGATCAAGGACGTGCGCGACATCGCCGAGACCTTCCGCAAGGCCTTCTACATCGCCACTTCCGGTCGCCCCGGCCCGGTGGTGATCGATATCCCGAAGGACATCACCGACCCCAATATCAAGATCCCCTACGAGTACCCGAAGAAGGTCAGGATCCGCTCCTACAATCCGGTGACCAAGGGGCATCTGGGACAGATCAAGAAGGCGGTGGACCTGATGCTGGCGGCGAAGCGGCCGGTGTTCTATACCGGCGGCGGCGTGGTGCTGAACGATGCCGGCAAACAGCTGACCGAGCTGGTGCGGGAGCTGAACTTCCCCATCACCAGCACCCTGATGGGACTGGGCGCCTACCCCGGCAGTGACCGCCAGTTCCTCGGCATGCTGGGCATGCACGGCACCTACGAGGCCAACATGGCGATGCACGAGACCGACGTGCTGATCGCCATCGGCGCCCGCTTCGACGACCGGGTCACCGGGCAGGTGGCCCAGTTCTGCCCCAACGCCACCATCATCCACGTGGACATCGATCCCTCCTCGATCTCCAAGAACGTGCGCGTCGACGTCCCCATCGTCGGCCCGGTGAAGGCGGTGCTGAAGGACATGCTGAAGGTGCTGGCCGAGCGCAGGAAGCGGCCGCAGGAGGAGAACATCCAGAAGTGGTGGGCCCAGATCGACCGCTGGCGCGGCATGCAGTGCCTCAAGTACGACCAGAAGAGCCCCCAGATCAAGCCCCAGTTCGCGGTGGAGACCCTGCACCGGGTCACCAACGGCGACGCCTTCGTCACCTCCGACGTGGGTCAGCACCAGATGTTCGCCGCCCAGTTCTACCGTTTCGACAAGCCGCGCCGCTGGATCAACTCCGGGGGGCTCGGCACCATGGGCTTCGGCCTGCCGGCGGCCATCGGCGTGCAGATGGCTCATCCCGACGCCGAGGTGGCGGTGATCACCGGCGAGGCCAGCATCCAGATGTGCATCCAGGAGCTGGCCACCTGCAGGCAGCACGACCTGCCGATCAAGATCATGCTGCTGAACAACGGCTACATGGGCATGGTGCGGCAGTGGCAGGAGTTCTTCTACGACGGCCGCTATGCCCATTCCTATGTCGACGCGCTGCCCGATTTCGTCAAGCTGGCGGAGAGCTACGGCCATGTCGGTATGAAGATCGAGCGGCCGGAGGACCTGGAGGGCGCCGTGAAGGAGGCCTTCTCGCTGAAGGACCGGCTGGTGTTCATGGACGTGGTGATCGACCCCACCGAGAACGTCTACCCGATGATCGAGGCGGGCAAGGGCCACCACGAGATGTATCTGCCGCCGGAGAGTGAGCTGGTATGAGACACGTCATTTCGATCCTGATGGAAAACGAGGCGGGGGCCCTGTCCCGGGTGGCCGGGCTGTTCTCCGCCCGCGGTTACAACATCGAGGCGCTCACGGTGGCCCCGACCGAGGACCCCTCGCTGTCGCGCATGACCCTGGTCACCCGTGGCGACGAGGCGATCATCGAGCAGATCACCAAGCAGCTGAACAAGCTGATCGACGTGGTCAAGCTGCTCGACCTGACCGGGGGGCCCCACATCGAACGCGAGATGATGCTGATCAAGGTGAAGGCGGAGCGCTCGCACCGGGACGAGATCATCCGCCTCACCGACATCTTTCGCGGCAAGGTGCTGGACGTGACCGAGACCAGTTTCGTCATCGAGCTGACCGGAAAGAGCGCCAAGCTGGACGCCTTCATCCGGGCGATCCACGAGGACCTGGTGCTGGAGGTGGTGCGCACCGGACCCTCCGGCATCGGCCGCGGCACCAAGGGGCTGACGCTCTGACCCCCTACGGTGATGTCGTATTCGTTTGTTTAACCACAGAGACACAGAGAACACAGAGAAATTCATTGCTCTTTGGTCAGGTGGACCTGATCGCACCCGGAGCGGTTATGTCTGCGGCGGCATACCTTTAGGGTTTTAGAGCCAGAGATAGAGGAAGGCAATCTGCTCATGATCAGCGCCCCATACGGGGATTAGCGGCGGACAGATATTATAGAAAAAGCTCTGTGCTCTCTGTGTCTCTGTGGTGAGAAATTAAGACCCAGGTGTGCCACAACACACTCTATGAATCCAAGGAAAATTCCATGACCATGAACATCTACTACGACAAAGACGCCGACCTCTCCCTGATCCAGGACCGCAGGGTGACCATCATCGGTTACGGCTCCCAGGGCCATGCCCACGCCAACAACCTGAAGGACTCCGGCGTCGATGTGGTCGTCGGCCTGCGCCCCGGCTCCGCCTCGGCGGCCAAGGCGGAGGCGGCCGGCCTCGCGGTCAAGTCGATCGAGGAGGCGGTGCAGGAGGCGGACGTGGTGATGATCCTGGCCCCGGACGAGCACCAGGCCGCCCTCTACCGGGAGCAGATCGCGCCCAACATCAAGCAGGGCGCGGCCCTCGCCTTCGCCCACGGCTTCAACATCCACTTCGAGCAGATCGTGCCGCGCGAGGATCTGGACGTGATCATGATCGCGCCCAAGGGTCCCGGTCACCTGGTGCGCTCCACCTACACCCAGGGCGGCGGCGTGCCGAGCCTGATCGCGGTGTACCAGAACGCCTCCGGCCAGGCCAAGGAGATCGCCCTGGCCTACGCCTCCGCCAACGGCGGCGGCCGTGCCGGCGTGATCGAGACCAGCTTCCGCGAGGAGACCGAGACCGACCTGTTCGGCGAGCAGGCGGTGCTGTGCGGCGGGGCCACCGCCCTGGTCCAGGCCGGCTTCGAGACCCTGGTGGAGGCGGGCTACGCCCCCGAGATGGCCTACTTCGAGTGCCTGCACGAGCTGAAGCTGATCGTCGACCTCATGTACGAGGGCGGCATCGCCAACATGCGCTACTCCATCTCCAACACCGCCGAGTACGGCGACCTGACCCGGGGCCCGCGCATCATCAATGAGGACACCAAGCGCGAGATGGGCCGCATCCTGAAGGAGATCCAGAGCGGCGAGTTCGCGCGCGAGTTCATCCTCGAGAACCAGGCCGGCCAGGCCACCCTGAAGGCCAAGCGCCGCATCGGCCGCGAGCACCAGATCGAGGAGGTGGGCGCCCGCCTGCGTGACATGATGCCCTGGATCAAGGCCAACAAGATCGTGGACAAGAGCAGGAACTGAGGACACTCTAGGGCCGAGGGCCGAGGGCCGAGGGTACAGGGACCAGGGAGTTGTCTGTCTGCCCCGTCATCCCGCGCAGGCCGGGATCCAGGCAGCTGAGTGGTATGGATTCCGGCCTGCGCCGGAATGACGTAAAGGGGCTCGTGCAGGGATTCGTATAAGGGGTTCATTCAGGGAATCGCTGGCGGGAGAGGCGATCTGTGACTCGCAAAGGCGCAGGGAACCTGAAGACCACGAAGGATCCCGATTCGCGGTGACCAATGCGATCGAAGGGCAAATGACCCGCCTGGCGTTCTTTGCGGCCCTGGCGCCTTGGCGAGAAAAACGATCTCCCCCACGCAAAGGCCCAGAGGACGTGGAGAGTACCTGAACAACCCGTCATCCCGGCGCAGGCCGGGATCCAGGGGCTGAATCCTGTGATTCCGGCCTGGACCGGCATGATGAAGAGGGGGTGTTCGGGGGGATCCTGATGCCGGTTTCTAGGTAGTCGGGTGATCGAAGGGGTACTATCCTGGTACCGAACCCCCCGAGCCCAGTGCCTCTATATCCAAAATGTCTCATCCCGACCAACCTGAGCGTCGCCGCCGCGGCATCTACCTGCTGCCCAACCTGTTCACGACGGCGGCCCTGTTCAGCGGTTTCTATGCGGTGCTGGCGGCGATGAACGGCAAGTTCGAGCATGCCGCCCTGGCCATTTTCGTCGCCATGCTGCTGGACGGGCTGGATGGCCGGGTGGCGCGCCTGACCAATACCCAGACCGCCTTCGGTGCCGAGTACGACAGCCTGTCGGACATGGTCGCCTTCGGCCTCGCCCCCTCGCTGGTGATGTACGTCTGGTCCCTCAGCGGCCTGGGCAAGCTCGGCTGGCTGGCGGCCTTCGTCTATACCGCCGGTGGTGCCCTGCGGCTGGCCCGTTTCAACACCCAGGTGGGCATCGCCGACAAGCGCTATTTTCAGGGCCTGCCAAGCCCGGCCGCGGCGGCCGTGATCGCCGGCTGTGTCTGGGTGGGGGTCGAGTTCGGCATCGCCGGCGATGATCTCGCCTACCTGACCGCGGGTCTCACTGTCATCGTCGGCCTGCTGATGGTCAGCAATATCCGCTACAACAGCTTCAAGGAGGTGGATTTTCGCGGCAAGGTTCCGTTCTTCTCCATCGTGGTGATCATGCTCGCCTTCGCCGTACTGCTGGTGCAGACCCAGCTGGTGCTGTTCCTGGTGTTCCTGGTCTACGCCGTCTCCGGCCCGGTGCTGACCCTGATCCATCTGCGCCGCCGCCGCGCCGAGCGCAAGCGCATCGGCCGCCACCCCGATCCCCCGCCGTAGAGAGGCCCCGGGCCGACGCATCTGCCGGGAAATCCGCTTGGCAAGCCCCCGGCCTTCGGCTATAGTCGTTGCAAACCGACCAGGCGAACTATCCCTCTCTCCATGGCGCGTCAGACCACACAGACAGGCATCCACTGCACCCGTTCCGGGTCGGCCGCCTGCGCGCGCGCCCTGCCTCTCCTTCCGCTATCCCTCCTGCGACTGCTGCCCTGAGGGGCATACAGAGACGACACGCCCTGGCGAGGGCCAACCACGCGAACAGACCAGAATCCGAATGCAAGTAGAGAGCCCGCCCCGGCAACGGGAGGCACGGGCGGAACAGGGAGCAGCGACCCATGAACAACCCAGACAGACTGATCATCTTCGACACCACCCTGCGCGACGGCGAGCAGAGCCCCGGCGCCTCCATGACCAGGGACGAGAAGATCCGTATCGCCAAGGCCCTGGAGAAGATGCGGGTGGACGTGATCGAGGCCGGTTTCCCCATCGCCAGCCCCGGCGACTTCGAGGCGGTCCAGGCGGTGGCGCGCACCATCCGGGACAGCACCATCTGCGGCCTGGCCCGCGCCCTCGAGGGCGACATCGACCGCGCCGGCGAGGCCCTGAAGGAGGCCAACTCCGGCCGCATCCACACCTTCATCGCCACCTCCCCGATCCACATGGAGCAGAAGCTGCGCATGACCCCCGACCAGGTGGTCGAGCAGGCGGTGTGGGCGGTGAAGCGGGCGCGCAACTACACCGACGATGTGGAGTTCTCGGCCGAGGACGCGGGCCGCTCCGACATCGACTTTCTGTGCCGCATCTTCGAGCAGGCGATCGACGCCGGCGCCACCACCATCAATGTCCCGGACACCGTCGGCTACAATCTGCCGGACCAGTTCGGCGCCACCATCCGCACCCTGATGGAGCGCATCCCCAACGCCGACAAGGCGGTATTCTCGGTGCACTGCCACAACGACCTGGGGCTGGCCTCCGCCAACTCCCTGGCGGCGGTACGCAACGGCGCCCGCCAGGTGGAGTGCACCATCAACGGCCTCGGCGAGCGGGCCGGCAACGCCGCCCTGGAGGAGGTGGTGATGGCGGTGCGCACCCGCCGTGACCTGTTCGAGTGCGATACCGGCCTGGATACCACCCAGATCGTCAACTGCTCCCGCCTGGTGGCCAGCATCACCGGCTTCCCGGTGCAGCCGAACAAGGCCATCGTCGGCGCCAACGCCTTCGCCCACGAGGCCGGCATCCACCAGGACGGCGTGCTCAAGAGCCGCGAGACCTACGAGATCATGCGCGCCGAGGACGTGGGCTGGTCCCACAACCGCATGGTGCTGGGCAAGCACTCCGGCCGCAACGCCTTCCGCGCCCGTCTGGAGGAGCTGGACATCGTGTTCGACAGCGAGGAGGAGCTGAACGCCGCCTTCCGCCGCTTCAAGGACCTGGCCGACAAGAAGCACGAGGTGTTCGACGACGACCTGCTGGCCCTGGTCAACGACGCCGGTTTCAGTGCCGAGAACGAGCGCATCAAGCTGGTCTCCATGAAGGTCTGCTCCGAGACCGGGGAGACCCCGGACGCCACCGTGGTGCTCACCGTCGACGGCGAGGAGAGGTCGGCCCACGCCCAGGGCGGCGGTCCGGTGGACGCCGCCTTCAAGGCGATCGAGGCGATCCTGCAGACCGGCTCGGTGCTGGAGCTCTACTCGGTCAACAGCATCACCAGTGGCACCGATGCCCAGGGCGAGGTGACGGTGCGGGTGCAGAAGGAGGGCAAGATCGTCAACGGCCAGGGGGCCGACACCGACATCGTCATCGCCTCCGCCAAGGCCTACGTCAACGCCCTCAACCGGCTGCTGCAGGAGCAGCGCGCCCACCCCCAGCAGGGCAACGTCTGACCCCTCCCCCATGGACGAGGCGCGGCGACGGCACTACCTGAAGGCGATGGGGATCCAGGCCTGGCTGCCACGGACGGCGGCCGGGGAGGGGGAGGCGGCGACCGCCGCGGAGGGCGCCGCCGACGAGGTCCGGCCGGCCCCGGTCCCTGCGCCGCAGGCCGGGCCGCTGCCGGACGCCGCCCCCGCGCGGCAACCGGAGACGGTCGACGAACCGCCGCCCTGGCTGGAGGAGGCCCCGCCGCCGTCCGACGACTGGCAGCCGGCGGGACCGCGGGAGGAGGAGCCCCCGCTGATGGTCCCGGACGAGGACGAGATCGCCCGCCTCGACTGGGATGCCCTGGAATACCGGGTGGCCCACTGCGAGCTGTGCGAACTGAGCCGCACCCGGACCAATCCGGTGTTCGGCACCGGCGACCGGAATGCCGACCTGATGGTGATCGGCGAGGCGCCGGGGGCGGAGGAGGACAGGCAGGGGGAACCCTTCGTCGGCCGCGCCGGCCAGCTTCTGAATGCCATGCTGCTGGCCATCCGGCTGCGGCGGGAGCAGGTCTACATCGCCAACATCCTCAAGTGCCGTCCTCCCGGCAACCGCGACCCGCGACTGGAGGAGGCCCTCAAGTGCGAACCCTATCTGCGGCGCCAGGTGGCGCTGGTCCGGCCGCGGGTGATCCTGGCGGTGGGGCGGGTCGCGGCCCAGAACCTGCTCAAGACCCAGGAGGCGGTGGGGCGGATGCGGGGCAGGGAGTACCGCTACGACGGCATCCCGGTGGTGGTGAGCTACCATCCCGCCTACCTGTTGCGTTCCCCCGACCAGAAGGGCAGGGCGTGGCAGGACCTGCAGCGGGTGATGCGGCTGCTCGAGGATGGGTAGCGTGGAATCCGCGCCGGCCTGAAGAGCAACGCAAGACCCGGTGAACCGGCCCGCGGCCGGGGGTGGATTTTTCCCGTCAGCGGCCGAATCATATCCATGACATGAGCGCCCTCCTCGAAGACCCGCTGCTGGGCATGCGCCCGATGCAGGAGACCGACCTCGATCAGGTGATGGCGATCGAGCGCCTGGCCTACCCCTTTCCCTGGACCGAGGGCATCTTCCGTGATTGTCTGCGGGTGGGCTACTGCTGCTGGGTCTGCACCCGGTCGGAGCAGGTGATCGGCTACGGAGTGATGTCGGTGGCGGCGGGGGAGGCCCACATCCTCAACGTCTGCATCGACCCGGAACTGCAGGGGCAGGGCCTCGGCCGGCGGCTGATGCAGCGGCTGCTCACCCTGGCCGGCCGCCATGGCGCCGACACCGTATTCCTGGAGGTGCGCGCCTCCAACCGCCGCGCCCTGCGCCTCTACCTGGACCTGGGCTTCAACGAGATCGGCCTGCGCCGCGGCTACTATCCCCTGGAGAAGGGCCACGAGGACGCGGTGGTGATGGCCCTGAGCCTGGTCTGATCCACGGCAGGTCGGCCGGGCGGGTCTCCTGGCCGGCTCTCCCGCAGAGACGCAAAGAGCGCGAAGAGCGCCAGGTTCGTCCCGGGATTCGGCGCCGACAGGACGATGACCGGTTGAGTCGCCGCATCGCCCGGGGTTGCTGTCCACTCGATCCCTCTTCGTTTCGGCGACTCCCGGAACCCGGCAGTCGCTCTGCCCCCGGCTGCGGATGTGCACGCCCAGATGTCCAATCACCGGCCGTTTCCACCGGTCGAACCACACCTCCCTTTGCGCCCCCCCGTATCCCTTGCACCGCTGCGGGAAGAATCGCCACACCCTGATTGAGCCCGTCTGCTCCGGAACCCGTCGGCCGATCTGTTGTATAATGGCCGGCTTTTCCCCAGACACGATCCCGAATGTCCGAACTGCTCGAACAACTCCACCGGCGGCGCACCTTCGCCATCATCTCCCACCCCGACGCCGGCAAGACCACCCTGACCGAGAAGCTGCTGCTGTACGGCGGGGCGATCCAGATGGCCGGCACCGTGAAGGGGCGCAAGGCGGCGCGCCACGCCACCTCCGACTGGATGGAGCTGGAGAAGGAGCGCGGCATCTCGGTCACCTCGTCGGTGATGCAGTTCCCCTACGGCGACGCCATCGTCAACCTGCTCGACACCCCCGGCCACGAGGACTTTTCCGAGGACACCTACCGCACCCTCACCGCGGTGGACTCGGCGCTGATGGTGATCGACGTGGCCAAGGGCGTGGAGGAGCGCACCATCAAGCTGATGGACGTCTGCCGCCTGCGCGACACCCCGATCCTCACCTTCGTCAACAAGCTGGACCGGGAGGGACGGGATCCGCTGGAGATCCTGGACGAGATCGAGGAGGTGCTGAAGATCGCGTGCGCCCCGGTCACCTGGCCGATCGGCATGGGCAAGCGGCTGAAGGGGGTGTTCGACCTGCGTTCCCGGACCACCCACCTGTTCTCCGCCACCCACGGCGGGAAGATCCAGCAGGGTGAGCTGATCGAGGGGCTGGACAACCCGCGCCTGGACGAGGTGATCGGCGACCAGGCCGACGAGCTGCGCGAGGAGATCGAGCTGGTGGAGGGCGCCAGCCACCAGCTGGACCTGGATGCCTATCGCCGCGGCGAGCTGACCCCGGTCTTCTTCGGCTCGGCGATCAACAACTTCGGCGTCCGCGAACTGCTCGACGCCTTCGTCCGGTATGCCCCGCCGCCGCTGCCGCGGGAGACCCGGCAGCGCCTGGTGAAGCCGGAGGAGCCGAAGTTCACCGGCTTCATCTTCAAGATCCAGGCCAACATGGACCCCTCCCACCGCGACCGGATCGCCTTCCTGCGGGTCTGTTCCGGTTCCTACAGAAAAGGCATGAAGATGCGCCACGTGCGCATCGGCAAGACGGTGCAGGTGAGCAACGCCATCACCTTCCAGGCGGACGAGCGGCGCCACGTGGAGGAGGCCTGGCCGGGCGACATCATCGGCCTGCACAACCACGGCACCATCCAGATCGGCGATACCTTCACCGAGGGCGAGGAGCTGAAGTACGAGGGCATCCCCTATTTCGCCCCGGAGCTGTTCCGCCGCGTGGTGCTGAAGGACCCGCTGCGCATGAAGGCGCTGCAGAAGGGGGTGCTGCAGCTGTGTGAGGAGGGGGCGACCCAGGTGTTCCGGCCGCTGAAGAACAACGACATGATCCTGGGTGCCGTCGGCATCCTCCAGTTCGACGTGGCCGCCCAGCGGCTGAAGAGCGAATACGGCGTCGAGGCGATCGTGGAGCCGGTCACGGTGGCCACCGCCCGCTGGATCAGGTGCGACGATCCGAAGCTGCTGGAGCGGTTCCGGGTGAAGGCCTACGAGAACCTGGCCCTGGACGGCGACGACCAGCTGGTCTACCTGGCCCCGAGCCGGGTCAACCTGGAGCTGACCATCGAGCGCTGGCCGGAGATCGGGTTCATGGCCACCCGGGAGCTCTGACATGGCACCCGCCGCCGGCCCAGACCGAATCGCCCCCCCCCGCCGCGAACCCACCGAACCATCAACAACCGGGAGCAACACATGGAAAACCAACAGGTTGAAGAACTGATCAGGGCCGGTCTCCCCGGCTGCGAGGTCACCGTTACCGGCGACGGCCGCCACTTCGAGGCGATCGTGGTGAGCGCCGAGTTCGAGGGCAAGAGCCCGCTCCAGAAGCAGCGCATGGTGATGGCCACGGTCAAGCCCCAGATCGAGAGCGATGAACTCCACGCCCTCTCGATCAAGACCTTCACCCCCGATCAGTGGGCCGCCGGGAACCGCTCCTGACCCGGCGGTATCCCGGGAGCCGGGCCCGCCGCCGGCCTCATGCTGGCACCGATCGGCAGGGATAATCCGGGACGCCTGTCCTGCATCGCCGAATGTCTATCCCGTCATTCCTGCGCAGGCAGGAATCCAGGGAGCCGCGCGGGTGATCGATCCGTCACCGTGCCACTCCGGTTTCCAGCCCGCCCGGGAATGATCGGCTGCCGGGTTCCGCAGGCGATCACCAGGCGCGTTGAAAAGCCCGCCACTGCGCCCATAATCATAAGTAGACAAGGGCCAGGCCGAAGAAGGAGGGCAAGATGTTCCTGAAACACAAGGGTGATGGAAAGCTGGTCGAGGTGCTGAGCCTCAACGACCTGTTCAACCCCAACCATGCCCAACTGGTGGGGCGCTACCAGGCGGGAGAGGAGCTGCAGGACCCGGAGAAGTTCGCCAAGGCGGACCTGGAGTTCCTCTCCGGCGAACCGCTCCCCCGCTGCTGGACCGATATCCACTACCGGGACGACGAGCTGAGGCGCTGAACGGAAACCGGGGGCCCAGGGCCCCCGGTCCTTTTCCGGCCCGGGATCCATGACGTACAGAAGTGGCCGGACGGATCTGCACGACCGTCAACCCGGCCAGACTTTCACGGCTGTCATTCCAGTCAGCCCTTCACACCGTCATTCCGGCCAGCCCTTAACGGCTGTAATTCCAGTCAGCCCTCCACGATCGCCAATCCGGCCAGGCCTTCATTCCGGCGAAGGCCGGAATCCAGGAGGCTTCCCCCGGATACGCCCCGGCCGGTTTTGAAGGGCTCCTAGCCATCGTCGGCGAGAAAGGCGCCGGCAATGAGGGGCGGGCGGGGCGCATCGCGGCGCTCACCCCGCCTGCCTTCCCCCTCCGGCCCGGAGACCCCGAACCAGGCGCGATGGCCCTCTATCCGCAGAATGGTGATTCGCCGGTCGCCGTCCAGCACGATGGATTCACCAACCTTCCTTGTGATCTTGCGCATCTTCCCTGATCCTCCGTCGTCCGTTTGGGAATAAAAAGGCTATCACCGCCCGGATCCGTGATCAACGGGGACCACTGGATTACGCCAATCCGACGCAAGGGTGGCACCGCCCTTCATGTTTGATCCGCTCGGGCCGTTACAACGGATGAGGGATTGCCGCTTCGCCCCGCCCTCATGGCAGCCGGGTCACATGGGATGCCTGAAGCCCCCCGTCCCGGGCTGGACCCGGGGCAAGGATACCGTGGCCCCATGTGGGTGGGGTTGATTGCTGCCCCACTGGTGATCGGTGAGAGGTCGTTGTCGTGGTCTGTCTTTTCGGTCATTCCATTGTCCGGACGGCAGCCACGAATACGACCTGATCGAACGGATGGTCTCTTCTCCCTCGGGGAGAGGATGATGAAACAGGAAAACAAGACCCTGGCCCTGCCGGTCCTCCATCCCGGCCCTCCCCCCGGCGGGGGCAACGGTGAGAGGTGAGACGGGGCGGTGAAGATCGTGGGTGTTCCGCATGTCGGCGGCCTCCCGGCCAGGGCTGCAATCGGGTGACAGGCATGACAGCAGACGTGATAGAGTTGCTCGACCGAATCACGCAGGATCCGGGATTTCCCGAGGGTTCCGCCTGGTGGCGCTATCGGTTCGAGCCCAATGAGGTGATCGTCAGGGAAGGGGAGCAGGGAGCCTCCCTGTATGTCGTGAAACGGGGCAGACTCCGGGTCACCGGCCGGGTCGAACTGGAACAGAAACGCTTTGTCCAGCCAGGTATCTGCGACCTTCATGAGGGCGACCTGTTCGGGGAGCATTGCCTGTTCGAGCCCGGCCATCGCAGTGCCTCGGTGGTCGGGCTGACAGAGGGGGAACTGCTGGAGATCGACGGCATCCGCCTTGGCGGCTATCTCGATCTCCATCCCGATCTGGGATACGTTCTCCTGAAGCGGATGTTCGTCACCTCCAGCCGGCGCCTGGGGCGGGCCAACCAACGGGTCGAGCACCTGTTCGCCTGGGGACTCAAGGCACACGGGATCGACCAGCACCTCTAGGGGCCTGTCGGATTTGAGAAGGATCTGCTGCGGCGATGGGAAATGGGTCCGTTTTTCCGCTCTTGCTCGTTGAATAGTCTCCCCTATTCGCCTCGAAAGAGTGAAAAACCGGCCTCCATTTCCACACGCCTTGTACGATCCCCGAAACCCGGCAGATCCCTGGCCTGGAAAGGACGATGCCTCCAGAGGCGATCGAATGGGGGAGCAACGGGCGGATCCACCTGGGACCCGATGATCAAGCGAAGGAAATGACGATATGCAAAGGGTATTGACACTCATCCTGGTTCTGCTTCTCGCCGGCTGTGACGGCCTTGGCGGCATGACGGATGCCGAGTACGTGGCCAGGGCGCAGGACTATCTGGACAGAGGCGAGCTGAGCGCCGCTTCCATCGAGTTGAAGAATGCGCTGTCGGAGAATCCCCAGAATACTCAGGCGAGATGGCTGCTGGGCAAGCTCTATGTCGACAGTGGCAACTTCCCGGGGGCGGAAAAAGAGCTGTCCCGGGCAAAGGATCTGGGTGTAAGCAGTGAATCGGTACTGCCGTTGCTGGGGCAGACCTATCTCCGGCTGGGGAAATATGAACAGGTCATCGCACTTGCGGATCGGAGCGGCTCCCTGTCCGAAAAGGCGAGAGCGAGCCTGCTGACCTCTGCCGGCCTCGCCCATCTGCGGCAGGGAAGGAAGGACGAGGCGACCGAAAAGATCGGTGAAGCGCTGGCCCTGGATGCCGGATCCGCCTATCCCCTCTATGGACAGATCATGCTGAGCATCGACAGTGGGGATCTCGACCGGGCGCGAAATCAGCTGGACAGGCTGTTGAAACGCCATGCCCGCTATGCCCCCGGGTGGAGCCTGCTGGGAGATCTGGAGCAGAAGAACAACAGGCTAGAGGAAGCGGAGGAGGCCTACGGAAAGGCAATTTCCCTTCGCTACGACAATGGCTCCGACAAGCTGAAGCGGGTTTTCGTGCGTATCCGGCTCAAGCGTTATGACCAGGCCAGGAAAGATCTGGATGAACTGAAGACGGAGTCGCCCAGGCACCCCGGGATACAGTATGCCCAGGGGCTGCTCCATTTCATCGACAAGGATCTTCCGAAGGCCCAGGAATCTTTTGAGACTGCCCTGCAGTCCAACGCAGACTTCGCCCCGGCACTGTTCTACCTGGGGGCCACCCAGTATCTCCAGGGAAACATGGAGCAGGCGGTCGAGTATCTGAACCGGTTCAGGGCCGGAAACCCGGATAACAGAATTGCAAGAATCCTGGTCGCCACCATCCGGCTCAAGCAGAACGACTACGAAAGCGTTGAGAATCTGCTGCAGCCCCTGATCGGGCCCGAGAGCGGGGATGTGTTTCTCCTCAACCTCATGGCCACCGCCCTGCTGAAGGACGGCAAGACGCAGCAGGGCATGCGATTGCTGGAACGCATTGTCGAGCTTGAACCGGAATCGACCCCGGAGGCGGCCCTGGCGAAAGCCAAGCTCGGCATCGGCTATCTGGCCGGGGGTGACCAGGATGCGGCGGTGAAGATGCTCGAGTCGGCGATCGAGATCGATCCCAATCTGCAGCAGGTCGACAGTGTCCTGGTACTCAACTATCTGCGGCAGGGGCAGGCGGACAAGGCAGTGCAGGTCGCCAGTCGCTTCGTCGCCCGCCAACCGGACAGCCCGGTGGCCCATACCCTCCTTGGCATGGCCTATCTGGCACAGAACAGGGAGAGCGAAGCGGAGGCGTCGTTCCTGCGCGCCACCGAAGTGGCACCCGGCGATCCGGCTGCCAGCATGAATCTCGCCGCGCTCGCAATGAAGAGATCCGAACCGGATCGGGCACGGGAGATCTACGATCGGATCTTCGAGGTGCACCCGGACGATCTGGGCGCCCTGATCGGACTGGCCGCACTGCAGGCCGGCCAGGGTGATCTCCAGGGTGCGAAGAAGAGGCTGGAACAGGCCATCGCGGCACACCCGGATGCCCTGCAGCCGCGAATCCTGCTGGCCCAGATCCACCTCAAGGAACGGGATGCGGCCGCGGCCCTGCGGACCCTCGGTGATTTCCAGGCCAGACAGTCGGATACGCCCGGCGTCATGGCGGTCGTGGGTGAAGCCTATCTGTTCCAGAACAGGTTCCGGGAGGCAGTCAGGATCCTGCAGCGACTGGTCACCATGCGGCCGGACTCCGCCCAGGCAAGATTCCTTCTGTCCAAGGCCTATGCCGGGACCGGTGACCGGGTGAGAATGGAAGAGCAGCTGTCACGGGCGCTGGAACTGGATCCGTCTTACTATGCGGCCAGGATGGTGAGGGCCAATATCCGCCTGATTCAGGGGGACGTCGACGGTGCCGCCCGGGACATCGGGAAACTGAAGGAACAGTATGCGGACGATGCCGGAGTCATGGGGCTGGAAGCCGTACTGCTCGCGAAGCAGGGCGACGCAAAGGGAGCCCGGGACAGGCTGGAACAGCGCTTTCTTGCGGATCCTTCCACCGGAACCCTGCTCGACCTGGTGCGGATGGAATGGGCGCTTGGAGAGCGGAAGCGGGCCATCGAGCGGCTGACCGGATGGCTGGAGAGGCAGCCGGACGACACCAGGGCGAGAATGATGCTGGCCGATGCCTATCTGCAGCAGGGTGAGACGAAGGCACCCCTGGAGCAGTATCTGCGGGTTCTCGATCAGTCGGAGAACAACGTGATCGCCCTTCTCAATGCCGCCCTGCTGCTGCGCGAGGAGGATCCGGAACGCGCGTTGTCCTATGCCGAGAAGGCCCTTTCCCTGACGCCGGAGTCCGTGGCGGCAATGGACACGCTGGCGGCGGTCCTGCTCCGGACCGGATCGATCGATCGCGCCAGGGAACTGAACGCAAAGACGTTGGAAAAGGCGCCCGGTACACCCGCCTACCGCTTCCGCAAGGCGCAGATCCTGGAGGCATCCGGAGATCGCGAGGCGGCGACACGGCTGCTTGCCACCCTGTTGTCGGAAAAGGCCGGCTTTCGCGAGCGCGACCAGGCGCAGGCGCTGTATCAGCGGTTGACGGCGCGATAGGGCCGGGGATGCCGACCGTGCCCGTGTTCGATCCGGACATCGCCTTCTCCCGCAATATCGGCTGGCTGACGCCGGAGGAGCAGTCGCTGCTGGCGCGGCGGAAAGTGGCCATTGCCGGGCTGGGCGGCGTCGGCGGCAGCCATCTGCTGACATTGACGAGACTGGGTATCGGCCGCTTCAGCATCGCCGATCTCGACCGCTTCGAACTGGCGAACTTCAATCGCCAGGCGGGGGCCAGTCTGAAGAGCATCGGCCGGGACAAGGTGGATGTTTTGAGGGAGGCGGCCCTGGAGATCAATCCGACCCTTGAGATCACCGCTTTCCCTTCCGGGGTCGACGCCGGGAACGTCGACCGGTTTCTCCAGGGGGCCGACGTCTATGTGGACGGGCTGGACTACTTCGCGGTCGAAGCACGCCGCCTGGTGTTTGCGGCCTGTGCCGAAAGGGGGATACCGGCGGTAACGGCTGCGCCCCTCGGAACAGGTGCGGCAGTGATCAACTTCATTCCCGGAAAGATGACGTTCGAGGAGTATTTCCGGCTCGACGGGTTTTCCGAACGTGAACAGCTGGTCCGTTTCCTCCTCGGCCTGTCACCCACCATGCCCCAGCGTGGTTACCTGGTCTTCCCGGAGGCGGTGGACTTCGCGCGGCATAAAGGGCCGTCCACCCCCATGGCGTGCGAGATCTGTGCCGGTGTCGCCGCGACCCAGGTGTTGAAGATCCTGGCCGGGCGCGGCCGGGTGCTCGCGGCCCCCTGGGGGCAGCAGTTCGATCCCTTCCGGAACCTCTATAGAAAGACCTGGCGTCCCTGGGGAAACCGCAACCCGCTGCAGCGAATCGGCATACGGATCGCCATGAACCAGATCGAAAGGATGGGAACGGGGCGATAGCCGGCCCGCCTCCCTCCCTCCTGTCACCGCTCCGGTCGCTCCGCCGGGCGATCAGTGAATACCAGTTCCAGGGGAAGCCTCCTGGATCTGGGAGGCTTCCTGGTGGGATAGCCGATCCGGAGCAGCATGCGAATCCGTTCCCCTCCACCGCCGCCGGGGAAGGCCCGGCTGGCACGCTGTTCCAGCATCCGGGCCCTGTCGACCAGGTGTTCCGGCATCCTGCCCTGGTCGAGGCGCACCAGCTGATCGGAAATGACATAGTAGGGGTGCACGCCGATTCCCTCGCTGTTCAGCCGGGTCCAGATCCTGACCAGCAGCCGTCCGGCGGCGATGATCTGCCGGTCCGATGGGGGGCTGGTGATCGCGACCAGGGCCGGTGCCCGGGCGACTGGGCCGGCATCGGTGATCGCCAGCGCCCGGTAGACGCCGAAACGGTTCAGGAAGGCCATTCTGCGCCAGTCGGATACGTTCCGGAGGAACCATGCACCACCCGGAGGAAGGGCCAGGGTGCGGACATCGAGGCCGTCGCCGCGGGCGTCATCCGCCGGCGGGAAGCGCAGGCTCCGGGCCAGCCATTCATGGGCCTCCCGGGTCTGGAAACGGATCTCGGATGCGCGGCGGACCAGGGTCGCCGCCTCCCGGATTCCGTCGGCGGTATCGATGACGCAGGTGCTGGCGGCCTCCTCCCTCTCCGCGGTGATCCACTCCTTCAGTGGTTCCGGGATCCGTTGTTTCCGGAAGGGGAAGCGGTTGGTGTGGCGGTCGAACAGTGGGTGTGCGACTTTGTCGAATCCGGAACCAAGCTCGTCCAGGGAAGGCAGATCGGCGTAGCCGTAGTCCCCCTCGTCGAACCCCTTCTCCGGGAGCCGCCAGGAGAGGGGGGAGATGCCGATCCCGTCCCCCAGCTGGAGGATGTTCTCGATGGCACATCCGGCCGACAGCAGAGTGGCCGGGTCGCCGGGGGCGAAGGTCTTTCCCCCTACCCGGTCGTGATCGTACCGGAGGCTGAGGTGACGGCCATCCCACTGGTAGTGGAATGGCTGGCTGTTGTCCGCGGATGGGCTTGCCGCCGCCGCACTGGCGAGCAGCTGTGGAACGGTGGGCATCCCCCGGCTCCTCGATGGCTGGATCCGGCACCGCCGGTACCGGATCGTTGCGATCCCCCTGCGGGGACCGGAATCCCGGAGACGCAACCCCGGGAACGACTGTCAGTTTATTTTACACATCGGTGGACCGATTCCTACCGCTGGGTGCCCAATCGATTGAGTTAAAAGGGAAAATAAAAAGTGGCACAGCCTGTGCATGATAGAAAGCGCAGCCAAAGGTTAGCTCAAGGCTACAACGGCTAAGTGGAGTACCCGAGTGGCCTCCATCTGCGAGAAAAACGAGAGAATTCATCGGGTTGAATTTTAGAGAACGGGAAATCAGGAGATTTGTGATGAAACTTAAAATGATCCCCGCAGCAGTGGCCTTCGGCTGCGCGATGGTTGCCGGAAGCGCGTCTGCGATCGTGGTGGGTGGCGTCGACTTCGGTGCGCTGGGTCTGACCAACCACATCGAAACGACCACCCTGGCGGAAACCTACATTGATGACAATGGCCAGACCCTCCAGGGGTATGGTGTCATCAACACCGTCAATGGCGACAGCACGTACTCGACGACGCCGGGCCAGAAGTTGTACTTCGTCTTCAACAACTACACCTCCCAGAACTTCAGCGCGACGGACGTCGAGTTCAAGGGCGGTATCGTCGATGTATACATCGGCGCGGAGTTCAACCTCCTCAATCAGTCTTCGGCGACGAATCTGACGCTGATCACTGGGCTGACGCCCTGGGCGCGATTCACCGGGCACGGTAATCTTGGCGGTGGCGCCGCGGCTGATTCCACTCTCAAGGCGCATGGCACCCTGACGGGATCAGGGCTTGATTTCACCGGTGCAGGCCTGCTGGACGTGGATACCTCAGGTGCGTTCGGCCTCGCCGATGTCGCCGCCTATCTGGATGCCGACGGAGAGCCGGATGACGCGGGAGGGTTCGCCGATATCACCCTGACCACCAGTGGCAGCGACAGCGTTCTCAATCCCTTCGATACCTGCAACTACAATCCGGGAGACTGGTGTATCGCCGGCAGCGCCGACATGCGCGGCAAGACGGTGATCCCCGAGCCCAGTGCCATCGCCCTGTTCGGCATCGGGCTGATCGGCGCCGGCTTCATCGGTCGCCGCAAGGCGAAGAAGGGCTGACGAGGCCCCGGAAAGACGGCGGCGGGCATCCGCCACCGGCTGTCAAGAGAGAAGGCCCCGCATTCGCGGGGCTTTTTCGTCGCTGTCAGGAATTCTTACATCGTGCCGTCCACCCCGGTACGGGGCCGCATTCAGCGATCCCCGGTAATATTCTGTGCTCCGCTATTGTTCCAGGATTTCGATCGAAAAACAGTACGTTGAAACACGATTTCAGCGATCGGGTGAAACATTCGGGTTAAGGCTTGATCCCGAGGTCTTCCCTGATCGCGTCCAGCAGCTCCAGCAGCTCCGGCCTCAGGCTGTCGAACAGGCCGGCGCGATCGATGTAGAAGGGCGCCCGGGGCCCGTGGTAGTCGATCACCTCACCCACCTGCAGGAAGCTGATGCCGGTGATCCGCAGGTGCCGCGCGAGACGGGGTTCCATCATGGCGAACACCCCCTCCAGGCCCTCCCCGATGCCGATGGAGGCGGCCCCCAGGTAGAGGCCGAGTGCGATGTGGGGGAAGCGGCGGCGCTGGGACTTCTGCAGTTGAAACAGCTCCCTGCCCATGCCGTCCGGGGTCTGGTTCTCCCCCGGCCGGCGGCGGAACCGGCTGCGGATGGCCAGGCGCGAGATCTCGCCGAAGGAACCCCGGGGCAGGGCGTCGATGTCGAGGATCGCCGGGTCCAGGGTCTCGCGGCAGTGTTCCTGCAGGGGAATGGCGGGCCGGCCGGTCTCTTCCCCGGCCATCACCAGGCGGACGCAGCCCGCGTACTGGCCTGTTGGCCGGTGCAGCAGCAGGCAGTGCCTGGAGGTGGCGTCGTAGGCGTCGGTCTCGAGGCCGCCCGGGTTCTCCTCCGGCGGCTCCCATCCGAGCTCGGCGCAGTAGACGTCGTAGCGAATCCGGTAGACCTCCTGCCGGAGCTCGTCCGTGTCGGCCGGAACCAGTTGGAAGAATTCATGATAGGGCGCGACAAGGTCCAGCTTGGCCATCGGTTTTGTGATCCACTTAATGGATTTGGATTCGCAGGAAACTAAAGATAGGCCACCCCGGGGCGATATGCAATTGCATGGGCTGCGCTTCGCTCCCGAAGAGATGACCGCACACGGAGGGGAGGACATGAACATGTTTGATTCCAGATTCGAGGTCTTCCTTGCCGATACCGCGCTGTCGCGACGGATTCACTTCCAGCTGCGCTACCGGGTGTTCTGCCTGGACCAGGGCTTCGAGGACCCGACCCGGGCCATGCTGGACCAGGAGCGGGACCACTGGGACAAGGAGTCCCTCCACTTTCTGGTGCGGGAGCGCGCCACCGGCCAGTGGGTGGCGACCATGCGCATGATCCTGCCCCAGGCGAAGCCGTTTCCGGTGGAGTCCCTGTGCGACCTGTCGCTGCAGAACGACCTGACCTATCACCGGGACGCCAGCTGCGAGATCTCGCGCCTCTGTATCGTACGCCGTTACCGGGGCCGGCAGGCCCTGAGCCGGTCGCGGCAGCGGCCCGCCGCGATGATCAGCGAGGGGGTGACCAGCCGCACCGAGCCGGAGATCATGCTCGGCCTGTTCCGGGCCGGTCTCGAGTACAGCCGCGCCAACGGCCTGAGGCAGTGGTATTTCCTGGTGACGCCGGCGCTGGCGCGGATCATCGGCCGGATCGGGGTGGCGCTGACCGAGATCGGGAGTCCGGTGGAGCACCGGGGCACCCGCATCCCCTACGTCACCGATCCGTTCCGCAGCTGCAGCGATGCCATGCAATACTCCCCCGTCATCGCCCGCATGTTCAGCCGGCCGCTGCCTGCCTACCGCCTGTTCTCGGAGATCCACCCGGAGAGCCGCGAGGCCGTGGCCTGAGTGCCTGCCCGACCGGTCCGTCCGGCACCGGTCTCCCCTCTCTTCGACTGCAGTCACCGTCCGATTCCTCTCTCTCCCATGCCGTGGGAACCCCTCCCGTCGCCCCGTCGTTGTCAGTTTTTTTTACAATTTGATCCGGAACGTTCCAGGCATTCCTACGAATATGGTTACTAATCAATAAATTACTATTCTTGGCACCGGTCATGCATGTTTCCCTGCAGGCAGCGTTGTATTCATGGTTTCTGCAGGCACAACGCAGAATCCAACAGGTACCGGCGTTTCCCCGCGGATCAGGGGGGGCCCGGCGGTGGTGAATCGGTATCCGGGCTGAACAGGAGCATTCATTATGACGAGAAGACCCATGCTGGCGGGCACAGGCGTATTGGTGATGGCGATGCTGGCAGGCGCCGCCCATGCGGCCATAGTCACCGAATGGAGCTACAGCACCAATGCGAAGTTCACCGCGGCGAGCTTTTCGGACGGCATCGGTAGCACGCACCATTCGGATTACGAACTGTCGTGGGGCCAGGGCGGTGCCGATTTCACCAGCGGTGGTGACCGCAGCGCCCTGACCATCGGCAATGGTCTCACGGGTGCGCGGACCGGGGGTGGGCCGGTCGAAGGCACCGTCCAGACCACCCTGGACGGCAGCCCGGACACACCGGCCGAGATCGCCATCGGCACCAGCATGACCCACTGGAACAACAGCCTCTCCACCATGAGCTATTCCCTGCTGGAGAGCGGGACACTGGTGGACACCCTGACCTTGTATCCCACCGCACCGAATCCGCCTTTCAACGGCGCCCCGGCGATCGATGCGCCGGACATCGATTTCGAGTTCAGGTTCATCGAGACCATCAACAACCCGCCCAACAACGGCAAGTGTGCGGCGGACACCCCGGAGCCCTGCGGCGACCTGTGGGGGGTCGTGGGTGTACCCACCCTGAATATCCCCTTCACCTTCGATTCCGTCGACTACCTGGTCAGCATCCTGGTGATGGATGGACAGGGAGGTGTGTCGCCGATCGGGACGCTGGAGGACGAGCAGTGCGAGGCGCTGGACCTGGCCCCTGGCTGCCAGGGGTTCCTGACCCCCGAGGAGCAGGCCACCACCGTCCAGTTCGCGTTCGCCATCAGCACCAGCCCCATCTTCGTGCCGGAGCCGGCGACGCTGGCGCTCATGGGCCTCGGGCTGGCGGGGATCGGCTACGCGGGCCGCCGGCGCCTGGGTGACAGGAAACGGTAACAGGTATCGATAAGGAGCGTCGGGATACCACTGCTCCTTGCTCCCGGTTGCGGTGCCCCTTCGCCATCGGAAGGGGGGGCCGGGTAAATACTTCCATCTCTCTGCTGGCGCGACTTCAGTCGCTCAGGAATAGGGGGCGGTTTGGCCGAAGGTAATGGTACGGCCTGGTAGGGGGATGGTTTCAGGGAGTTGGAAAAATAGAGCCGCGGCCTGTGATGGCGGCAGTTGCGGGTAGAAAGGAGGGCGGCCATGTTCGATTCCAGGTTCGAGGTCTTTCTGGCCAATACCGCATTGTCGAAGCGGATCCACTATCAGCTGCGCTACCGGGTGTTCTGCCTGGACCAGGGCTTCGAGGATCCGACCCGGGCCAGGCTGGACCAGGAGCGGGACCAGTGGGACAAGGAGTCCCTCCACTTCCTGGTGCGGGAGCGCTCCACCGGCCAGTGGGTGGCGACCATGCGCATGATCCTGCCCCAGGCGAAGCCGTTTCCGGTGGAGTCCCTGTGCGACCTGTCGCTGCAGGACGACCTGACCTACCACCGGGACGCCAGCTGCGAGATCTCGCGCCTCTGTATCGTGCGCCGTTACCGGGGTCGGCAGGCCCTGAGGCGGCCGCGGCCCACCGCGGCACCCGACGCGATGATCAGCGAGGGGGTGACCAGCCGTACCGAGCCGGAGATCATGCTCGGCCTGTTCCGGGCCGGCCTCCAGTACAGCCGCGCCAACGGCCTGAAGCAGTGGTATTTCCTGGTGACGCCGGCACTGGCGCGGGTCATCGGCCGGATTGGCGTGGCGCTGACCGAGATCGGGAGCCCGGTGGAGCACCGGGGCACCCGCATCCCCTACGTCACCGATCCGTTCCGCAGCTGCAGTGACGCCATGCAGTATTCCCCCGTCATCGCCCGCATGTTCAGTCGGCCGCTGCCCGCCTACCGCCTGTTCTCCGAGATCCGCCCGGATAGCCGTGAGGCGGTCGCCTGACGGCCCGTTGCATCGGAACCCCCTCTCCTTCCCAGCCTCCCGCCCCGACCAGCTGTAAAGAATTCTGACACCTGGCCGCAGAGAGGGGTAAGTGCCTTTAACGCTCTGTTCCTCCGTGGCGCCCGCAGTCCCGGCGAGGCCCGGGATGGCGGTCTGGAGAGCCCCGGTGGTACGGGTGTGAAGGAGTCGTCGGCCGGATGGCCGGTCCATGGTGGCTGTTCCGTGTCGGGACGCCGGGAAGCGGGACGATGAGTGAGGTGGGGCGTTCCAGGATGCTGTCGCAGCTGCACATCGATGCGGCGCGCAACTCCACGGACGATTTCAACCCCTTTCACGATCCCCACAAGTGGCGACGCATCGATGCCAACCCCTTTGGCGGCCCCATCGCACTGGGATTTCAGCTGGAGACCCTGGCGGTTCACCGGGTGGAGTGGCATCACCGGCAGAATGGGGAAGACGCCAGGGCACGGACGGCCGGCCTGGGATTCGGCAATTTCGATTACGGATTCGCCGACGTCATCCGCCCGGGAGAGGCGTTCGAGCTGGTGGTGAGGCCCACCAACGACCGGATACGGGAGCGTGGCGAGCTCTCCAACCGGGTCACGATCCGCAGCGGGCGACGCCTGGTGATGCTGGGTCACCAGCGTGAAACCGCGGTTCCCCTGGTTCACGGAGAGGCCGATTTCACCCACCTGGGGGATCTCTCCCGGGCGCCGGACCGGTCGCTGGTGGGAGAGGGCCTCTTCCTCAAGCGCAAGTTCATGAACACCAGCAACGCCAAGAACTTCCTGCTGGGTTCACTGGTTGACCAGTACCACTATTTCGACGAGCTGGAGGACCGGGTCTGCTTTCCCACCCTGTTTCCTGTGGCCCTGATCTCCTGCGCCCTGCTGGAGAAGGCCCTGGCCGGGGGGTATGATTTCTACCGCCGGCCGATGGTCTATACGGCGCATCAGGTCACGGTCGATCGGGCGCTACAGGCGCAGTTGAAGAGCAACGACCGGCTGCACATCCTGGTGCGGGGCCCGGAGCCGGTGCCGGGGCGCAAGGGTTTGGGGAAGAGCGATATCCCGCAGCAGATGCACCACTGCTTCGGCCTGGTGGAGGGGAACCGGATCCTGTTCCGGGCGCGGGTGGCGATGGCGCTGTTGCAGGACGTGGTCCAGGCCTGTGGCGCCCGCACGGAGCGGCGGGCGGTCACCGCATAGGGCGGCCCCGATGCGGGGCGTCGAAGATGGGTTGCAGCCGGCCGCGGGGCCGGCGATGGAGCGGAGGATATGGGCAGGAGAGGGATCGGCTGGGTTGTGCTGGGGTTCCTGGGGCTGTCGCTGGTGGCGGCGGCCGCCGCCGCAGTGGAGCTGGAGAACGAGGCCGGCATCCGTCTCGCCCGCCAGGTCTACGACCGCCCCGATGGCAGTGACATGAGTTCCCGGGTGCTGATGGTGCTCAAGGACAAGGGGGGCAAGACCCGCAAGCGGGTGCTCTACAGCTATGCCAAGGACAAGGGCCCGGGGGAGCGCTGGACCCTGATGCGCTTCGTGCAGCCGGCCGACATCGAGGGAACCGGTCTGCTGACCCTGGACCATCCCGGCGACGACAGTGATCAGTGGCTCTACCTGCCGGCCCTGGACCGGGTACGGCGCATCTCGTCGTCGCGCAAGGGAGGGCGTTTCGTCGGCTCCGACTTCTTCTACGAGGACCTGCGTGACCGCGAGGTGGATATGGACCACCACCGGTTCGCCGGCCGGACCAAACTCGGCAAACTGAAGGTCGACCTGTTGATCAGCACGCCGAAGGATCCGGCCAACTCGGTCTACTCCAGGCGGGTGAGCTGGATTCACCCCCGCACCCTGATCCCGCTGCGGGTGGACCTCTACACAAAGGGCCGCAGCAAGCCGGTCAAGCGGCTCAAGGCGCGCCGGATCAAGAAGATCCAGGGCTATTGGACGGTGCTCGACAGCACCATGTACGATCTCCGCACCGGGCACAGTACGCGGTTGCTGACCAAACGGATCAAATATGACCAGAAGATTCCCGACTCCCTGTTCATCAAGCGGGCCCTCTCCGATGCAACCATCGAACGTCCCTACCGGCCCTGAGACGCTCCCGCACGACGGGCTGGGGCTCGCCCGGAGGCTTGCCGGCAGCGGCTGCGGCATCTCTCTTCTTCTGCTCCTTGCCCTGTTGCTGCCTGGCGCTGGCACGGTGGCGGCCGAAGGGCCGGCGGACGATGAGATCCTGATCGAGGAGGATGCAGGGGCGGCGGAAGGGGATTCCATCGTCATCGACGGGGAAGCCGCCGGCATGCAAGGAGACGGGATCGCCATCGAGCCGGAGGGCGGCGGGAGCGGGGAGGAGGAGCCTGTCGTCATCGACGGGGAACCCGCTGACGTGGAGGGGGAGGGTATCGTCATCGAGCCCGAGGGTGGCGGGACCGGCGAGGCCGCGAGTGTCGCTGTGGAGGCAGCGCCCGCACCGGAATCCGGGGAGCGGGAGTCCGGTTCGCTACGGGTCAGGGTGGACCGCCTCTGGGCGGAGTATGGCTATTTCCCCGCTTCCGACTCCTACACCGACCAGCAGGGCTATCTGCATGGGCGCGCGATGCTCGACTGGCGCATCACTCCCGCCTGGGAGCTGCGGGCGACGGTGCGTGCGGACGGCTACTACCAGTGGGGCGGTGTTGACTCCAACCGTACCCGGCTCGACTACGGCGAGAGCTACCTCCGTTACCAGCGGGAGAACACCCGCATCACCATCGGCGCCCAGGCGATCATCTGGGGGCGGATCGACGAGATACCGCCGAGTGACCGGCTGAGCACGGTGGACATGTCCCGCTTCATCCTCGATGATCTGGAGGACCGCCGCCGCGCAGCGCCGGTGATCCGGCTGGAGCAGTTCATCGGCGCCGGCAAGCTGGACCTGGTCTATCTGCCCTGGTTCCGCGCAGCCGAGCTCCCGGACCAGGAGAGCGTCTGGTACCCGGTGCGCCAGTCCAGCGGGCAGATCATGGGGCTGAAGAGCACGCCGGCCCTGTCGGCGATCATCCGCAACGCCGGTTTCACCACCGATGCGCCGGACGGAAACGGCGGCTTCGGCGCCCGCTACACCGGCTCGGCCGGGGCGCTGGACTATGGTCTCACCCTCTCCCGGACCCGGCAGTCCACCCCCTATTTCCGTTACGACCCGGCACGAAATCTGTTCGAGGCCCAGTACCCGCGAAGCTGGTCGGTGGCCGGGGACATGGGGCTGGAGGCCTGGGGCGCCACCTGGCGGCTGGAAGGGGCCTGGTTCAGCGACACGCCGGTCACGGGGACCGGTGGTGGCTATGATACGGTCGCCAGCGTCTCCTACGGGGGGGGCGTCGAGTTCTATCCGGGTGACGGGGATACCCGCGTCAACCTGCAACTGACCGGGATGAACATGAGCGACCCGCCTTCGGATCCGGTGGATCGCACCGATATCTATTCCTTCAACGGTTCCTTCGAGACGCCGTTCGACAACGGGCAGTGGCGCCTCGGCATGCGCTTCTACATCGGGCTGGGGGAGAACGACGTCTATCTCAATCCCAAGCTCTCCTGGCTGGGCTGGGAGCCGTTCGAGTTCTACCTGCAGGCCCACTACTTCCAGGGGGGTGACGGGACGCCCGGCGGTTTCCACGAGGACGATTCCCTGGTCACCCTGGGCTGGCGCGCCCACTTCTGACCCAATTCGGGGGCACCGGACGTGAACGATGCACGGACGCGCCGCCGGCGCCTGGACGAATCGCGGCGCCCTGTCGCGATGGTGCACGACGGGGTCTACGTCTATGCCAATCCCGCGTTTCTGAGGGTTCTCGGTTACCGGGAGTTCGGGCAGCTGGAGGCGACCCCGGTACTGGACACCGTGGTCGAGCGCCATCACCAGCGGCTGCGCGCCCACCTGGCGGAGGCGGCCGGCACGCCGGAGGCAGCCAGGAAGCGGCCCAGCGCGCGGCTGACCCTGGTGCGGGGCGATGGCCGGCACGAGGTGGTGATCGCCAGTTCCTGCGCGACCCGTTTCGATGGCGAGGGGGTGGTGCGGATGACGCTGCGCACCCGGGAGGATGCGCGTCTGGCCAATCGCCTGCGGACCGCTCCCTGGAAGCTCTACCTGAGTATCTTCTTCCTGCTGCTGTTCACCTTGCTGCCGGTCGGGCTGCTGCTGAAGCTGAACATCAACAACGCCCCCAAGATCTATCTCCCCCCCGATGCGCCGTCGGTGGTCATCGACGACCAGGTGCGGGCTGTATTCCCCAGCGACCAGACCATCCTGCTGCTGTTCGAGGGGGTGGCGCTCTACTCGGACGGCTTCCTCACCGCCTTCGACCGGCTGGCCCGGTCGCTGGAGGAGCTTCCGCTGGTGGACGAGGTGATGAGCGTCACCACCCAGGATCACATCAGCGGCAGCGAGGAGGGATTCGAGGTGACGCCGGTGATCGACGTCGCGGAGCTGGCCGGTTCCGCCCCCGCCGCGAGGCGTGACCGGGCCCTGTCGGACCGCTTCTCCCGCCGTGCCCTGGTGGCGGCCGATGGCTCCGCCCTCTCCCTGCTGGTGATCCCGGTGCCGATCGACGACAGCATCGAGCGCATGCGCCTGGAGGATGAGATCCTGCAGCGGGTACGGGCGGCGCGCCTTGGCGGCTACCTCTCGGCCCGGGCCGGGCAGATCACCCTGGACGTGGCGCAGCTTCGCTCCATGCTGCGCGACAACATGACCTTCATCCCGCTGACGGTGGCCATCGGCCTGCTGCTGATCTGGTGGCTGTTCCGGCGCTGGCTGGCGGTGATCGTCTCCGGCATCGTCATCGGCGTGGTGGTGAGTTCCACCGTCGCCTTCTACGTGCTGTTCTCGCAGCCGTTCAACCTGATCTCCAGCATCATCCCGCCGCTGCTGTCCGCCCTCACGGTGGCGGCCCTGGTGCACCTGTTCAACTCCCTCTATCACGCCTCCAGGCGCGGCCTGGTGGGCCCCGACCGGGTGGCGCGGGCGCTGGAGGAGATCCGCAGGCCGGTGTTCTACACCAGCGCCACCACCATGGCGGGTCTCGCCTCCCTGGGGCTCAGCCCGATCCCCCCGATCCGCAGCTTTGGCCTCATCTCCGCCGCCGGGGTGGGGCTGATCTGCTTCGTCGTCCTCTACGTGGTGCCGAGCATCTTCAGCCGCTTCGACTATGCCCCCTGGCCCCGTTCCCGCTCCGGCCTGCGGCTGATGGATGCCCTGGTGCGGCGGCTGTTCCACCTGGGGGTGCGCCATCCGGCCGCCGTCACCGGCGTGACCCTCGTTCTGCTGCTGCTCTCGGCACCGCTGGTGCTGAGGGTGCAGGTGGAGACCAACCTGCAGGAGTTCTTCTACCCGGACCACCCGGTGCGGGTGGATACGGACCATGTGGAGGCGAAGCTGGTGGGTACCACCTCCCTCGACGTGGTGTTCAGGGCCGGCACCGATGGGGGGCTCAGGCAACCGGAGGTGCTGCAGGCGATGCGCCGCTTCCAGCGCTGGGCCGAATCCCTGCCGGAGGTGGACAAGAGCATCTCCCTGGCCGATTTCGTGGAGGAGATGAACTGGGGCTTCCACGCCGAGGACGATGCCTTCCGGCGCATCCCGGAGGATCCGAGGCTGATCAGCCAGTACCTGCTGGTCTACGATGGCGACGATCTCTACGACTTCGCCGACCGGGACTTCCGCTTCGGCCGCATCAGCCTCAATGCGAACGTGCACGGTGCCAACCGGATCAGCGAGCTGATGGCGCGCATCCGGGGCTACCTGGAACAGGATGCACCGCCGGGGGTGAGCTGGGAGATCGCCGGCTTCGGCCGCCTGTTCGCCGACCAGGAGGACCTGCTGGTGCAGGGACAGATCTACAGCCTGCTCGGCGCCCTCGGTCTGATCTTCCTGCTGATGCTGGTCCAGTGGCGCTCGCTGGGCGGGGCACTGCTCTGCATGATCCCCAATCTGTCACCGATCCTGCTCATCTTCATCGTGATGGGGGCGTTCGGTATCTGGCTGGACATGGCCACGGCGATGATCGCCAGCGTGGCGGTGGGCATCGCCGTGGACGACACCATCCATGTCTACCACGGCTTCGTCAGCCGGGTGCGCCGGGGGGTGTCACCGGTGGTGGCGCTGGCGCGGACCTATCACCAGGCGGGAAGGGCGGTGATGACCACCACCATCATCCTGTCGGCCCAGTTCCTGGTGCTGGTGTTCTCCCAGTTCGTGCCCACCACCCACTTCGGCCTGCTCACCGCCATCGGCCTGGTGGCGGCCCTGCTGTTCGACCTGGTGCTGCTGCCGGCGCTGCTGATCCTGATCCATGCCTGGCGCACACGGCCTCTGAAGGTGCGCAGGCCGTTGGAGTTATGATGGTCTGCCGTTGTGGGTAACCACAGAGGGCACAGAGGCTTTTTCTTTTAGGTTGGCTTGTGGGGGCATCATTCCGGCCCCCGGGCCCGTCAGCGGTCCGGGTTGTCGATCCGTTTCAGGCCCTGTGCCGCCAGTGTGAGCTCCAGTACCGTCTCCAGCCGGATCACCCGTTCGGTCAGGTTCTCGATGCGGATCTGCTGCTCCTTCACCGTGCCGGCCAGGCGCTCCACCTTGTCGTCCATGCGGATCACCCGCGCCACCGCGTCCCACATCTTCTCGGTCACGCCCATCAGTGGCCGCCCGTCTCCAGCGCCTGGATGCGCCGGTTGGACTCCTCGACGAAGGCGATGGCGTCGTCGATCGCCCGCTCCGCCCGGTCGGTGGCCTGGAGCATCTGCTCGATCAGCCCCTCCAGCAGCTGGTCCTGCTCGTCCGGGCGGAAGGAGGCGGCCGCCCGGCGCATGAACTCGCCGGTGGAGAGGCCGGCCTCCATCGCCCTCTTCACGATCCGCTCCTTCTCCTCCCGGGTCATCAGGACCGGAACCCGCGCCGTCGCTGTCGCCATGGTCTGCCTCCGATGGTCATGTGCTGCACATGTACATGGTAGTCCGGAGAGGCGCAGGGGGCAAGGGAGACCGGTCGGCGCCGTCCCATCCGGCGGACCACGGGCCGGCTCCTGGTGCAGGGTTTCACCGCGGGGAAAGAAAGACCCCGGCAGCGTCCGTGCTGCCGGGGTCATGGGTGCCGCACTGTCGCTGTTGGAAAGATCCCGTCCCTGGGCGATCACATCCCTGTGTCGATCGGCCGTCCCTGGCATCCTTCTTGGTGGCGACGGATTAATACTATAATTCCTGGGAATTAAATTCAACAGAATTTTATTCCTTGGGGCCATCCGCTGGCAGACACCTCAGGAGCGGCGCCTCCGCCGCGAGTGGGCCCGGGCGATACTGTCCTGTCCCGAGGGCGGATACGGCCGGCGCAGCGCCCCGGACCTTCGGTGTCGGCCCTGGTGAATCCGGGGCGCTGAACGGAGTGGTGGTGGAGGGCCTCCACAGGCGGCCCGGGGCGCCACGCCGGCCGCGGTGGCAGGTCCGGCTTCGTCGCAGGCCGAGGGACGATGACAGGTCCACTCGCGCCGGGGGACGGCGCTCCTGCGGTCGTGGCAGGGCCCCTAC